>JAEYQO010000019.1 GCA_023409975.1 Bacteroidota bacterium
GTTTTCGTACATAGGGTTTACATGACACCAGTAGGACACCAGTAAGACGTATGTACGACACCGTCCTCTCGTATTATGCCAGTTAGTTGGAACCTACAAGGAAGGTACAAGGAACCTACAAGGAAGGTAGCAGGTACCTGGAAGGGCTTTGGCACTTAGCTAACTGATCAATTGGGTGTTTTTTTCGAATACCGTCTTTCAGATATTAGTTTTCCCCGGACAGCAGTGAATCCTCGGTAGCTCCTTTGTAGGCCCTTGTAGGCCAGATTATTTTAGGAAAAGTGCCCATGTGTGGGGCGGGAAGGAAGTGTGCTTTAACGGCCCCTGCGGCAAATTAGATCGGTGAACTATGAAAGTGCTAGTATGTCTTAAGGTAAATGGTGAGGTATAGAATGTAAATTACTGGAAGGCAAACCAATAGTAATTGAGAACATGATGAAGTTGTGAGCCTTCTGGTTATTAAAGATAAACGCCGAACTGTTTGAAAGTCCGGCGTTTGCAAAAGGTAATTGAAATTTATTGTTTATTTGGCTGCAACTGTTTCCCGGGGTTTGAATTTGATCACTTCATTTTCTATAGGTGTAACAGTGCGCAAGTACTGGTAAATGGATGAGAGATCACTTTCGGTCATGGAGCTATACATTACCCACGGCATAATGGTGTTGTAATCAGAGGGTCCCAATTTGGGTGAAGTATAGGCGGAATCCTGATACTGTTTAAAGGTCTGGATAAATTTCTCACGGCTCCAGTATCCGAGACCTGATGCGTCGGGAGAGATATTGGAGCTTGTGAGTGTACCTCCAGGCAGTTCGAAGACGCGACCCCCGCCGAACTCTGTGCCGGCAATAAATTGTCCTTTTTCAAATTTGGTGTGACAGTCGGCACATGCTGCGGCATTGACCAGGTATTTACCGTATGCAACAGAGTCTGATGGATCAGGCATCTTTCCGGGTGTTGCCTGTTGTGGTATGGTGTGCAGGATCAGGCTGAAGGGGAAATCTACTTCACGTTCGGGGATTGTGCTTTGGATTGCCGGAAGCGTACGAATATAAGCGATGATTGAATAAACATCTTCCGGATCCATCTTTCCGTAGGAATGGTAGGGCATTACAGGGAAGAGTGGATTGTCTTCTTTGCCCACACCAGTAGTAATGGCGCGGAAGATCTCACCGTCTGTCCAGTCTTTCAGACCAGCAGGTGTGATATTCTTTGAATAAAAAACCCCCGGAAACCCCATGTTCCTGTCGAAAATGTCACCACCAGCTCCTAGTGTACCAGGTGTGATGGGTCCTGAGAAGACTGACCAGTCCCTTTTAGAATGGCAATCCATACAAACGGTAACTGAATGAGCAAGATATTTACCTCTTTCGACCCTATCTGGTGTTATTTCCACCTTGAGCTCTGGCGCTTCACCGACGTTTGGGAGTAAGAATTTGATATAACCAACGCCTGTACATACTAGAATCAGGAAGATGCTGACGGTAACGCCCAGCCATTTGAAGAGCTTTCTCATTGTGGATCAAGATTGTTAAATGAATTCGGGTCCAAAATAGCTATTTTTTTATAAATAGTTAATTTGACCATTCGAAATCTGCTCAGTCCGGTTGCGGAAAAGGATCTTCCCTGGGAAGCGGTGATACACTAAGAAAGCCACAGAGATTTTTCTAGTTTTATCCGTTATCTCGTTCCATGATTCATCGAATACTTTCTGATCGCCCGACCAGGTTGTTTGTTTTGCTCGCTTCCTTCTTTGTTGCCAATGCGTTGATCGCTGAGTGCATCGGTACGAAGCTATTCTCTCTGGAACGCCTGCTTGGTCTGGAACCAGATCCATTCAGTCTGTTCGGGGAGGAAGGGTTAACTTATACCTTAACGGCTGGGGTTATCCTCTGGCCGTTAGAGTTTGTGATGACCGATATTGTTAATGAATATTATGGAAAGAAAGCTGTACGTCATATTTCTTACCTGGCAGTGGGACTGATCACTTATGCCTTTATGATGTTTTACCTTGCGATCATGGTGCCTGCAGATCAAAGCTTTTGGGTTGGAAGCAGGGCTGGTGACGGGATACCGGACATGCAGATGGCGTTTTCCGGAATATTTGGACAGGGAATGTGGATCATAGCAGGTAGTCTGACAGCCTTTCTGGTGAGTCAGATACTTGATGTTTACATATTCCATAAGATAAAGGAGCGTACAGGTGAAAAGCATATCTGGCTCAGGGCAACTGGTTCCACTGTTGTATCTCAATTGGTGGATAGCTTTGTGGTTTTGTTTATTGCTTTCAAGATCGGGCAGGACTGGTCGTGGCAGCGCGTGGTGGCGATCTGTCTTGTAAATTACTCCTATAAATTCCTAATGGCTATCCTGCTAACTCCGGCTATTTACCTGCTTGAGGCAAGGATCAATAAATATCTTGGCAGGGAGGTTGCAGATGAAATGAAAAAAGCAGCTATGAACAGAGGGTAGTGCTGTAATAGCTGCCTTTGAGGCTTATTCTGCAACTGCCTCGGGGACGAGCGTTCTGGCCCAGGCCAGCAAGCTAGGGTATTGTTCATCCACAAGGTCGTTTGGTAGTTCCAGGGGTTCATGTTTAGTAGTAAGGAAAACGGTGTGCATGGCCAACTTTTTGCCGAATTCCATATCACTCATCGAATTACCGACCATTACACTTTTTCTGAAATCGATTTGTGGGAAATCTTCCCTGGCCTGCAAGGCCATTCCGGTATTAGGTTTCCTGTTATGATCGTCATCCTGAACTGCAGTCGCTACATAGACCATATCGATACGTCCGCCGGCCTCAGCTACTGCTGTTTTCATGTTGGTAGAAATCTCCTTTAGCGCTTCAATGGTCATGATGCCTCTACCGACTCCCCGTTGGTTTGTAACGACAACAATAGTTCCGAAAACCTCACTTAGTTGCTTAATGGCTTCTAGTGCTCCACCGCAGAATTGAAATTCATTCCAATTGGTGATGTATGAGCCGACGCTTTCTACATTGATAACACCGTCCCTATCCAGGAAAAGAGTCCAGCTCCTGTCGATCTGTACCTGATTGGTGATTCTAAATATCGGGTCCATAAATAGTGATTTTAAAATAATTGTTCCTCTGTGAGTTGGCAGATAATATGGCCGAGCATTATATGAGTTTCCTGAATCCTTGGAGTGTCATTGCTTGGTACATTCAGCAGATAATCAGCTTTTTCTTTCATCTTACCACCCGTTTCACCTGTAAACGCTACAGTAATCATACCAATTTGATGAGCTTGTGTCATAGCATTGACAATATTTACAGAGTTACCGGATGTGCTTAGTCCGATAAGTACATCACCTTTCCTACCCATACCCTTTACCAGCCGGCTATAGACAACATCGTAGCTGTAGTCATTAGCTACTGCTGTGAGGTAAGAAGTATTAACATGTAATGCTTCTGAGGGCAGCGGGTCGCGATCCGTATAGAACCTCCCACTGAACTCTGCCGCCAGATGCTGAGCATCTGCGGCACTACCCCCATTACCGCAGAAGAGCACCTTGTTGCCATTCCTGAAGGCGTTGACGATGACCGAGGTTACGTCTTCTATTTTTTTTATGAAAGCTTCATCTTCCATGATCCTTTTCTTCGTGTCAACAGAAGCCTGAATGATGTCCCTGATACGCATACGGCCAAAAATACAAATGCCACTCCTTTAAAACGCAGCTTTCGCATTGTGAGGTATCAGAATGTGTATATCTTCTTACAGACCGGCAAAGTTCCTTGTATCTTCCATGCAGGTTCCAACGAACTGGCATGAGACAAGAGAACAATTTCAGGTATACGATGGCCGCTTCGGCAAGTTATTCACGGGGACCTGCGAGTAAAAGGTTCAGTTTCAGCTAATTGCCAGGCGATGTTGCCGGGTAAAGATCTTAAAGGATCAGTTGTCCACTAGCACCGTACAGTAATTGTGTGAGGGTATTAGCAAGGAACCGGCAATTTAACAGGGAGTAATGCAGTTCAATGGAGATTTAGAGGGTAATCAACCCTATATATATCGCGGGCACGTTTTTAATATTTGTTAGTAAAAAAAAGTTATGCGTGCAATTTGGACGGGAGCGATCGGATTCGGGCTAGTGAATATTCCGGTGCGCATATTCAGTGCGACACAAAGCAGTAGTCTGGATTTGGACATGCTTGATAAAAAATCTCATTCGCGGATACGTTACAAGCGGGTGAGTGAAGAAACTGACAAGGAAGTAGCCTGGGGGGACATTGTAAAAGGTTTCAAATACAACGGTGACTATGTGGTCCTTACAGACGAAGATTTCGAGAAAGCGAGTCCCAGGAAAAGCAAAACTATCGAAATACAGGAGTTTACAAAAAAAGATGATATCGACCCTTCTTTTTATGATACACCATATTACCTGGAGCCGGCTAAGGGAGGAGAAAGGGCCTATACCCTGCTTCGTGAGGCTTTGAAAGACAGTGGCAAGCTTGCCATAGGTACATTCGTAATGCGAACGAAGGAAAACCTATGTATACTTAAACCGTCTGGAGACATGCTGATGCTGATCAAGATCCGGTTTTCTGAGGAGATCAGGAGCTATTCTGAACTGAATATTCCTGGAACTAAAGACATTACTGTAAAACCAGCTGAGCTGAAAATGGCACAGGCGCTGATAGCACAGCTAACGCCAAAGAAATTTGACATTACAAAATACAAAGACACCTATAACGAAGAACTGATGCAGATGATAGAGGCTAAGGCCAAGGGTAAAACTGTCAAAGCACCCAAAGCTAAAGCGACACGTACAAAATCCATTGACCTTATGGAGCAACTGAAGGAGAGTCTGCAGCAGGGCCGTCACAAAAAGGCTTCCTAGATGAGTTTAGAGCAATACAGGAAAAAACGCAAGTTTACAGCGACACCAGAACCAGGTGGGTCCAGGCAAAAGCGGACGAAGTCAAAGATTTTTGTAATACAGAGGCATGAAGCCTCGCGGCTGCATTATGATCTGCGTCTCGAAGCGGAGGGCGTTCTAAAAAGCTGGGCTGTACCCAAGGGCCCTTCGTTGAACCCTGCAGATAAACGACTGGCTGTGATGGTGGAGGATCACCCGCTTGAGTATGCAAAATTTGAAGGTGATATACCGAAGGGGAACTACGGGGCGGGACATGTAGACATCTGGGATAGCGGAATATTTGAGCCGCATGATGAAGAAGGCAATGTCATCTCCGAAAAGGAACTTCTGAAACAGCTAGGTGAGGGTAGTATCAAATTCAGGCTGAAGGGGAACCACATGAATGGTTCGTTTGCGCTGGTACAGATGAAAGGCAGGGGAGAGCAAAACTGGTTGTTGATCAAACACCGTGATGAATATGCGGTAGATGAGCCTTATTCTAGTGAGGATCATTTGAATGGTTTAGAGCGACGAAAAAGGGCAGGTGAAAAGACTCCGAAGAAGAAGGTTGAAACCACAGATCGTGATCTGAAGCAGGTGGCTAAGAAAGACAGATCCTCAAAACAAACAAGGTCGGTTGGAGGTAGAAAACTGAACCTGACGAATCTGGACAAATTGTACTTCCCTGAGGATGGGATCACAAAAGGAGACATTATCGAGTATTATAATGCTATATACAGAGTCATACTTCCATATCTCAAGGATCGTCCGCAGTCGTTAAGACGAACGCCGAACGGTATCAGAGACCAGGGTTTTTTTCACAAGGATGTAGGAGATGATGTGCCGGACTGGATTGACAAATATCCTGTCTGGTCCGAAAGCGCGGAAAAGGAAGTGAACTACATCGTGTGTAACGACAAGGCAACCTTACTCTATATGGCCAATATGGGTTGTATAGAGATCAATCCATGGAGTTCCCGAACGAAGAATCCTGATCATCCGGACTACCTTATACTAGATCTGGACCCATCGGACAAAAACAGTTTTGACCAGGTAATTGAAACGGCGCAGGTGATACATGAGATACTTGAGTCCGCGGGCTGTCCAAACTATTGTAAGACCTCAGGTGCTACGGGAATACACGTGTATGTACCCCTTGGGGCGCAATATGATTATGAGCAGGCGAGAATGTTTGCGGAGATGGTAGCCACGCTGGCACAGGAGCAACTTCCCAGGTTTACGAGTCTTGAACGGTCTCTTAAGAAACGAGGAAATAATATCTACATCGATTATTTACAGAACAAGCAGGGGCAGACACTTTCGAGCGTTTATAGTGCCAGACCGAAACCGGGAGCTCCGGTTTCGACTCCGTTGGAGTGGAAGGAAGTGCGTCCGGGCCTTAAACCTACCGACTTTACCATCGTTAATACACCCCAGCGCATCAAAAAGAAAGGTGATTTGTTTGCGCCAGTATTGAAAAAAGGTATCGATATGATGAAAGTTTTGCAAGAGCTGGGAGCGTGACAAACCTGTTATTTTCCGCGTGTTATAGATTAATCAAACTGCTCTTGTGTAAAGAAATTGTTAGGTCGGTCCAAATGGACTGTTTTCTTACCTTTGTGACTCCTTAAATTTACAGGCATAACCTACCAACTTCTTAATAAAACATGGGATTCGTAAAAGACAGTTTCAAAGCAAAAGCAGATGCACAACTTCAGGACATTAAACAAATCCTTGCCGATCATGGCAACAAGGTTTTAGATAAGGTTACGATCGCACAAGCGTATCAGGGCATGCGAGGTGTACCCGGTCTTGTAACTGAAACCTCGTTATTAGATTCGAATGAGGGTATACGATTCCGCGGATATTCGATTCCGGAACTGCGGGAGCTGTTGCCAAAAGCAGAAGGAGGTAGTGAGCCCTTGCCTGAAGGATTGTTTTTTCTCATGCTTGTTGGGGAGGTGCCATCAAAGGATATTGTTGATCATATCTCTTCTACCTGGGCGCGCCGTTCGCATGTTCCCAATCATGTTTTCGCTGTAATTGAATCGTTCCCCAGGAATACGCATCCTATGACACAGTTCTGTGCAGCGGTACTTGCCTTGCAGACGGAATCGAAGTTTGCAAAAGCCTATGAAGCCGGTATCAGCAAGAAGGAGCATTGGGATTTTGTTTATGAGGATACCATGACCCTGATTGCCAGATTACCCAGAATTGCTGCCTTTATTTACCGTCGTAAGTATAAGAATGATGAGCACATTGAACCAGATGGGGATCTGGATTGGGCGGCAAACTTTGCACATATGCTTGGATTTTCCGACAAGAGTTTCTGGGCATTAATGCGTCTCTATATGACGATCCATGCTGATCATGAAGGTGGAAATGTATCTGCTCATGCGACACACCTGGTAGGCTCCGCATTGAGCGATCCTTATCTCGCCTTCACTGCTGGAATGACTGGACTTGCTGGTCCATTACATGGTCTGGCAAATCAGGAAGTGATCCGGTGGATTGAAGAACTGCAGGAAAAACTTGGTACGCAGGAGCCTACGAAGGAGCAGATAACAGAATACATTAAACAGACCCTTTCTGAAGGAAAGGTAGTACCAGGATACGGTCATGCGGTATTGCGTAAAACGGATCCCCGATTTACCGCACAGATGGAATTTGCCAAAAAGCACTGTCCCGACGATCCTACAGTGAGAACCGTATGGAACATCTACGAGGTTGCGCCCGGTATTTTGGAAAGCACAGGAAAGATTAAGAATCCATGGCCAAACGTAGACGCACATTCAGGAGCCCTATTGAAGCATTACGGGCTGGTTGAAGAAGATTTTTATACTGTTTTGTTCGGTGTAAGTCGTGCATTGGGTGTGCTGGCCAGTCTTTGCTGGGATCGTGCATTAGGATTCCCGATCGAACGTCCAAAGTCTATCACAACTGAATGGGTGAAGAATTTTGTAGCAGAGAATGAGAAAGTTGCCTAGGCGGATAAATTCCAGGCTACATAATGAATATACAGAGACGCACGAGTGGCGTCTCTCTTTTTAAACAGATACACAAACTTTAAATAATTGAAGAAATGAAGAAAGGACCTGTTTCGCAGTTCATCGAACACCAGTTTCGCCATTTTAATGCGGCAGCTGTGGTGGATGCAGCCAAAGGATATGAGACGCACCTGCTGGAAGGTGGAAAGATGATGATTACACTTGCCGGGGCGATGAGTACGGCAGAATTGGGCATATCGCTGGCTGAGATGATCCGTCAGGACAAAGTACAGATCATTAGTTGTACGGGAGCTAACCTGGAAGAGGATATCATGAACCTGGTAGCACATACACACTATAAGCGTATCCCGAACTACCGTGATCTTAGTCCGCAGGAAGAATGGGAACTGCTGGAGCAGGGGTTTAACAGAGTTACTGATACCTGTATTCCTGAAGAGGAGGCGTTTAGAAGGATTCAGCGGCACATCCATAAGATATGGAAAGAAGCAGAAGAGAAAGGAGAGCGATATTTTCCACATGAGTACATGTATAAACTGCTGTTAAGTGGTGTCATGAAGGAGGATTATGAGATCCCTGTAGAGCATAGTTGGATGATTGCCGCTGCTGAAAAGAATTTACCGATCATAGTACCGGGCTGGGAAGACAGTACTATGGGAAACATCTTTGCATCCTATTGCGTGAAGGGCGAGCTGAAGGCGTCCACGATGAAGAGTGGTATTGAGTATATGGTTTGGCTTGCTGACTGGTATCGAGCGAACTGCGGCGGAAAAGGAATAGGGTTTTTCCAGATAGGAGGCGGTATAGCAGGCGATTTCCCTATTTGTGTTGTACCCATGTTGTATCAGGATCTGGAGATGCACGATGTTCCTTTCTGGAGTTATTTTTGCCAGATCAGCGACTCTACTACTTCCTATGGTTCGTACAGTGGTGCTGTTCCGAACGAAAAGATTACCTGGGGTAAACTGGATATCAACACACCGAAATTCATCATTGAGAGTGATGCGACGATTGTTGCACCATTAGTATTTGCCTGGATATTAGGGCAGTGAGGAGTAAGAAACAGGAAACAAAAAAGCAGGTCGTTGATAAAACGACCTGCTTTTTTTATGCTCACGAGATTCAAAGAATGGTCTGCTTTACATTCTCAAGAATATCGAGCGTTTCTTCACGCGAATTTCCTTCCGCATAAATCCGTAACAGCGGCTCCGTTCCCGATGCCCGAAGCATCATCCATCCCCCATTATCGAGGTGATACTTCACACCATCGATCGTTTCAATTCTGTTGAAGCTATACTTCCCAAAGATTTTGTAGCCATTGTCACGGGCCTTCCTGATGATCGACTCCTTTTTTTCATTTTCAATGTGAAGGTCATTCCGCTCATAGACGAAAGTTCCGACTACATCATAAACTTCCTGAATGAGCTGTTTCAGAGTCTTGCCACTTTCTGTCATGTATTCGTACAGGACGAGGC
Organism: Bacteroidota bacterium; assembly: GCA_023409975.1. Taxonomy (GTDB): domain Bacteria; phylum Bacteroidota; class Bacteroidia; order Chitinophagales; family Chitinophagaceae; genus JAFIGV01. The sequence continues at coordinate 9,359 of JAEYQO010000019.1, forward strand.
CGTCGTAAATGCCGTCCCGTTCAGGGATATGCCCTTTGACCGCTATTCCTCCACTTTCTTCACCGCCTACCAGCACATCTTCTTTTGTCATGATCTCACTGATATACTTAAAGCCTATCGGTGTCACTTCAACCGGAAGTCCATAAGCTTCACACATCCTTTTTACTCTGTCCGTACACGAGAAGGCGATGGCCACTTTCCCGGTCATCTTTTTGTACTGATGCAGATAGTGTATCAGGAGCAGGATTATGTGGTGTGCGTCTACGAAGTTTCCATCTTCATCGTAAAGTCCAATACGATCAGCATCGCCATCGGTAGCAAGACCAATTTTCAATTCAGGTGTATTTCGGATGGTATTTGCAAGACCCTGAAGGTTTTTGTCCAAAGGCTCCGGTGCCTGCCCCTGAAATCCGGGATTCTGTTCGCAGCGAAGCAGTACGGCTGAAGGAAGTAACCGGCGGATCACGTTCTGGCCGGCACCAAACATTGCGTCATAGGCCAGCTTGAAGGGAGATCTATTAAGCTTATCGAAATCGAACTTTCCCTTCAGATAGTCGACATACATATCCTCAAGGTTCACAAATTCCAGTAGGCCTACCTGTTCCCAATGATTCAGACCTTCGTTTGGTATTGTGACTTCGTCACCGATCAGTTCTTCGACCGCAGCGATATCAGCAGGGCTGGACGGCCCACCGTGAGCACCTTTCAATTTGTAGCCATTGTAGCTCGGAGGATTATGAGAAGCAGTGATGACGACTCCCTGATTGGCTTTTAATTCCAGAACTCCGTAAGATATCATTGGTGTGCTGACGAATCCTTTTGCAAGCAGCACCTTGACTCCATTAGAACATAGAATGCTTGTTACAGTTTCGGTGAACATTTCTCCCCCGAAACGACAGTCGTGACCGACAACAACTATAGGTTTATCGAAGTTTTTGTTCAACCAGTCGGCCTGAGCCTTTGCGACCCTGGCAACATTGAAGACCGTAAAATCTTTTGCTATGATGGCACGCCAGCCATCTGTGCCAAACTTAATCTTGTCTGCTTTCATATTTTATCTGGTTATCCTGCAGTTGCAGGTTGAGCGCGTCAAAAATAGTTGATTAGTGGTGAATTGTTTGGCAGCGAGTAGGCATTTGGGCTACTTTCAACTGAAAAGAATAGTCGGAGGCAAGGGATAATGAATGACTACTTACTTTCTTTCTATAGACAAAAATGATAAATAATGTCCTCAATTTTAACGGTACCAGCCTGATAAAAAGGATACATTTGGGCCCTCGTTTCAAAATTGATCCTTATGACTGTACTCACCTCGATCAATCCGGCCACCGGGCAAAAACTTGCTACTTATCCCGTCTCGACTTCTGAACAAGTAGAAAATGCGTTGACTACCTCCGATAGAGCATTCAATGAATGGAGATATCTGAGTTTTTCAGAAAGAGGTAATCAACTCAGATCTGTAGCGAGTCACTTGAGAAGAGAAAAGACTCGTCTGGCTGCGCTGGCATCACTGGAAATGGGAAAGCCGATCGCCCAAAGTATCGCAGAGGTAGAAAAGTGCGCCACCACCCTGGAGTTTTATGCCAGGAACGGTGAAACGTATCTGAAAGATGAAATTGTGGAGACTGACGCATTGAGGAGTTTTGTGAGTTTTCAGCCAATGGGCGTTGTACTGGCAATCATGCCCTGGAACTTCCCTTACTGGCAGGTGTTCAGAGCAATGGCTCCAGCATTGATGGCTGGAAATACTATGGTGCTCAAGCATGCCTCAAACGTTTCAGGATGTGCGTTGGCCATCCAGCAGGTGGTTGAGGATGCGGGGTTGATGAGCGGTGTTTTTCAGACGCTGATACTACCTTCAGCGTCTATTAACGAGTTGATAGCGGACAGAAGGATCGCTGCAATTACTCTGACAGGTAGCACGGCCGCCGGCAAGGCTGTTGCATCGCAGGCGGGAGCACATATCAAGAAGCAGGTTTTGGAGCTGGGAGGAAGCGATGCCTACATCATCCTGGAAGATGCAGATCTGGAACTGGCAGTCCGAACATGTGTCAACGGGCGCCTTGTGAACAGCGGTCAAAGTTGCGTGGCGGCAAAAAGGTTTATTGCTGTGAAATCAGTGAGGCAGGAATTTGAAAGAAGGATGGTATCCCTAATGGAGGCGGCACGGTTTGGAGATCCCTTCGACGAGAAAAACAAGATCGGCCCTTTGGCCAGGGTCGATTTGCGGGACCAGCTTCACGAACAGGTAATTAAATCTGTGGAGCAGGGGGCGAAGCTGCTTTGTGGAGGGGAAATTCCCGATGGAGACGGTGCCTGGTATCCTCCAACAGTTTTAACCGGTGTAAAAAAGGGAATGGTAGCCTACGAAGAAGAGCTATTTGGTCCGGTGGCTACTTTGATCGAAGCAGAAGATGAGCGAGAAGCCATCCGGATTGCGAATGATTCAGTGTTTGGACTGGGTGCAGGAATATTTTCTGAAAACAGAGAACATGCGGAGAAGCTGGCTGCTAAAGAACTGCAGGCTGGTAATTGTTTTGTAAACTCATTTGTTCATTCTGACCCGCGACTACCGTTTGGAGGAATCAAAGAGAGTGGATATGGCAGGGAGTTAGGTATATTTGGAATAAGGGAGTTCGTCAATATTAAGACGGTATTCGTCCAATAAACTAATCTTTAAATCGTTGCTTATGTACACGTACCTGGCTTTAGGTGATTCTTATACTATCGGTGAACAGGTCCCTCTGGAAGATAATTTTCCGTATCAGACGGTCAGAATGCTTCGGGAGCGAAATATTGAAGTAGCAGACCCTGTTATTATTGCCAGGACAGGATGGACAACAGATGAACTTACCAAAGCTGTTCTGGAAGAGGGCGTGAAAGAGCAGTTTTCATTTGTTACGTTGCTGATCGGCGTCAACAATCAGTACCGGGGCAGGGATATTATGAATTATAGAACGGAATTGCTAGCCCTGATTCAGCAAGCCCTGCATTTTGCAAATGGGAAACCGGATCATGTGTTTGTTTTATCTATACCGGACTGGGGTGTGACACCGTTTGCCAGTGACCGGGACCGTAATCAGGTGGCGAAAGAGATCGACGCTTTTAACAAAGCCAAGAAAGAAATCGCAGAAGAACACGGCGTAGTATTCATCGATATTACTGAAAGCACGAGAGCCAATGGTACTAAGACTGAATATCTGACGGAAGATGCTCTTCATCCATCTTCTAAAGAATACACTATCTGGGCGGAAAGGCTGGTTCCGTATGTGGCGCATGCCTTAAAGGGTTAGCTCATAAAATAGCGACAATTCTCGGATCGCTGATTTCCTAATTGCTTGTTAAGCGCTCCATAACGACTTGTTAAGCACCGTGGTTTATTTCATATGACCTGTACTGATGGGCATTTTTACACCCTCAAAAGGTCATTATGCGTAAAATATGCTTACTGCTGTCAATTTGCTTGCTTCAGTTCTTTGCACCCGCTTTCGCTCAGAGTCCCACAGACCCGGCATTGGATTTCAACATCTTTGTGAAGGATTTTGTGAATTTCAATGGAAGTACAAGTACCCAGGGACCAGTGGGAATGGGGGGCAACTTATTGGTAAATTCAAACCATGAGGTTTGCCAGCAGTCTAGTGGAACATTCACAGTTGACGGTATCAAGACCGGTTTGGCTGTCGGTGGCTCTGTAAACTTCTCTGGTTCGCATGAGCTGAAAACAAATAATAAGTCGTTTGTTAAGATTGGTGTTCAAAATACGCTTCAGGCCTGGTATATGAATGCCAACAATAATGGCTATGATGATATTCATATCACAAACAATTCGCAGTGGGGAAGTCATCCGAAAATCGTGATGCTAAACCTGAAAGCCAATGACGCGTCCGCCTTTCCGGTCGTTCCTGCGAATATTACGAATGCCTCACCCTTCACCAACAATTTTTCTACATCGGTAATTGATTTCAATGCTGCGTTCGCAACATTGGAGGCCAATTCACTGGGAATGCAAACCATTTCTAATAACGTCATTTTACGGGAGTCTAACCTTTCTCCGATCAGCTATCCGTACCTGGCTGTTCCGAGCCAGGTTAAGATCGTTCTTGAGCCTGGCCTGAATGTGCTAAATATCGATGGGAGTGTATTAAACACCATATCCAACTTCATTTTTGAGACTCATCAACCAAGCGCTTCCCGCTACCTGGTAGTAAATGTTAACGCACCAGGGGCGTTTAACTGGCAGGTATTTAATATTGGCGGGCACGGAGGTATTAGTAACTGTAAGTATATATTATGGAACTTTTACAATGCAACCAGTGTAAACATGACAGGCGCTGCGGTGAGAGGGACCATATTTGCTCCCTTTGCCGATATAACAAAGGGAACCGGTGCTGAAGTAGATGGGCAGATAATCGGTAAATCCTACACGCATAACGGTAGTGGCCAGAACCACTATGCTGTATTCGAATCGAATGTTCCGTTTTCTTCCGCTACTACAGCTTCCTTCAGCGTCAACAACAGCAGCCAATGTCTTTCCGGAAATAGCTTTCAGTTTACCAATACCTCAACCGGAAGCAACCTTAGTTATTCCTGGGATTTCGGCGATAATACCTCATCAACAGCAGCTAATCCGACTAAAACCTATGCGACAGCGGGTACCTACCAGGTGAGCCTCACAACAACGGGTTCTGGTGGCTCAGATGTGACAACGCATCAGGTTACAGTGACAAATGTGATACCTTCTGTTTCTATTGCTGCTAATCCTGCGGGAGCAATCTGTTCAGGAACATCTGTGACGTTTACTGCCACACCTGTCAATGGCGGTGCCTCACCAGTATACGTATGGAAGAAAAACGGTGTGACCGTAGGAAGTAATAGTGCGACTTACACTGCTACAGGACTAGCAAACAACGACGTGATAACTGTGGAAATGACGAGTAATGCTGCCTGTGCTTCTACTACGCCAGTTTCACCGGCAAGTCCGGTAACGATGACGGTAACCAGCACCGTAGTGCCATCAGTCACAATAGCGGCGTCTCCTTCCGGAGCGATCTGTGTTGGTACTCCTGTCACCTTTACTGCTACTCCTGTGAATGGCGGAACAAATCCAGCATACCAATGGAAGAAGAACGGGGTGAATGTGGGAACAAACAGTGATACATATACTGATAATGGGCTTAACGATAACGATGTGGTAACAGTTGAGATAACCAGTAATGCCAACTGTGCTTCTTCAACACCCGTTGCTGCCAGCAATCCTATATCCGTAACTGTGAATGCGGTAGCCGGTCAGCCAGCAGCGTTTACTGTTTCCTCGGCAACAGTCTATCAGGGACAGGTTGGAGTAACATATACCGTTCCAAATAATCCTTCTGTAACCTACAACTGGTCCTATTCAGGAACTGGAGCGACGGTTAGTGGAAGTGGCAACAGTGTGAGTCTGAGCTTTGATGGTCAGGCCACTGGTGGTACACTGAGTGTGACTGCTACAAATGGTTGCGGAACCTCTGCCTCCCGTGATATTGTCATCACTGTTTTGCCTTATATGACATGGATTTGTGGGAACGGTAACAACTGGAATGATGGTGCTAACTGGGATGGAGGATTTGTTCCATACGGCTCTATCAGGGTACATATTCCGGATAATTCACCCTGCCAGCCTGTAATTACCGGCAATAAAGAAGTATTTGATCTCGTAGTAGAAGAAGGAGCCGATATAGATATTAATAACGGCGGCAGCCTTGAGGTGAAAGGTGACGCGACAATCGAAGGTGAGGTTTGCGGCGGTTATCTGATATTGAACGGAGCTAATGCGCAAACACTTTCGGGAACAGGAACAATATGTAATCTTGAAGTGGACAACCCATCAGGAGTGACCATCACGCCTGGTGACACCATCCGGATTTCTCAAACTTATAAACCTACAGATGGTGTTCTGATTACAAATGGGGGACTGGAGCTTCTTTCAGACTCTACAGGCACTGCTGTAATTCTTGCACATCCGGGCATCTGCACTACCTACATTTCAGGCAATGTGATCGTAAACCGATATTTTCCTGGTGGCCGGAGAGCTTTCAGATTCCTTGCTCATCCTTTTGCACATTCTATAGGTCTTGATCAACTGACAGATGATATTGATATTACCGGACAGGGTGGGGCGGCCAATGGTTTCACTACCACGACTACCAATAATCCCTCTGCTTTCTGGTATAACACGCTGACAGGGAATGGATCTGCTGTAGATGATAATACCGGATGGATACCGTTTACCCATACGGATGGAGCCGGTGTTAACGCCTGGAACCCGATGCAGGGTGCCCGGATTTTTATCCGCGGTGATAAAGGCCAGGGACTGGGTTGTGATCCATGTACACCAAGTCCGGCAAAAATTGATATGGTTGGAGAGATCAATCAATGCGATGTTACTGTGAACCTGGAGACTAATACAAATTCCGGTTATAATTTTATTGGTAACCCGTACCCTTCTAATATTGATATGAGCTTGATCACACGTGGTGCTGCGGTAGGTGCGAACTTTTCAGTCTGGGATCCTCATCAGGGCGTTTTTGGAGCTTACGTGACTCAGCCATTTAACGCTCCGTATGTACTTCCTGCTTACAGTTCCTTCATTGTAACCAGCAGCGCTCAAAGCAGTATTACCTTTAGTGAGGCTGCTAAAACGGGAGCAACGCCAACGGGAAATCTCTTTAAAACCACCTCATCCAGTTTTGGTCCCAATTCAGTGCAACTAAGAATTCTCAGCAATGGAGATTCAGTATCCTGGGATCGGTTGCTGATATTCTTTGATAACACGACTACATCTGACAAAGACGCACAGGATGCTAAGAAGCTGTCAAATCCTTCACTTGATTTTTATACTATTGGTACGGACAATACTAAGATGTCTATCGATTTCAGGCCGCTGGTGTCCGGTCAGGTAATTCCGCTGGGCTTGCGTATTGATTCTCAAAAGATCTATACCATTAAGGTTGAAGATTATGATGTTCCTGCAGGAACTCAGTTGTACCTCAAAGACAAATTGCTGAATCAGTCGCAGCCATTAAGCCAGGGTATGAGCTATAGCTTCACTGTTGACGGTAATCCATTGAGTCAGGGAGATGGGAGATTTGAGTTATCCGTAGGCAATACTAATAGTGTCAGCGAAGTTTCTGGTGGCGATGAATTGAACCTGCAGTTATATCCGAACCCAGCTTCTGAGAGTGTAGCGATCCAGATCGGAGGTGAAGTGAAAGCCGGAAAGGTCAGAATGGTTAATATGGTCGGACAGCCTGTGTTTGAAAGTGAGCTAAAGAATTCGCAGAATATGCTGACAGTGCCAGTACACCATTTGGCAGCAGGTGTGTATATCATAACAGTCCAGTGCGGCGATAAAATGGCTACTCAGCGACTCATTAAACAGTAAATAGAAATAGTATAACGCTTCCGCTACGGAGCGAAAATTAAATAGCAATGAAAAACTTAGTGTTCAAAGTAGTAGCAGTGGTGGTGAGCCTCATAGCGATGGTGCCCACAGTGATGTTTGCTCAGGGTGGTCCGGGCTTTGGTGGAGGAGTTGATGATGGTGGAGGCGTTTGTGTTCCACTTGATGGTGGGTTGAGCCTGCTGGCGGCAGCGGGTGTGGGGTATGGTATCAAAAAATACCATGACTTTCGGAAGCAGCCCAGGGAAACAGAAAAATAGGAATCAGGATAACTTCCTGATTCCAAAAGGCGTGAAGGCTATTCGTTCCCGGACTACCTGTTCGTAAAGTTGTTTACTCTCGTTTCTCCTGGGGAGAAGTTTGTGATGGCAATGATATTGAACCGCTATGTTCAGGATAGGTTTGATTCTTACACCATTAAGACGAAGTCGAAATTCGACGTCGGAGTCTTCACCAAATGTTGGGTGACGGTAACGCTCGTCAAACCCGTTGATGGCAAGCAGATCAGATTTAAAGAGGGAAAAGTTGGCACCCAGAAGTCCCCGTTCCTTCCGGTTGAAGTAGCGGCGCAGGATGGGGCTTTTTGTATAAAAACCGTTCATGTAGTGGAATAGTCGGGCGCTAACGAAATCCGACAGCATGTGAAAGTGAAATGCCGGATTCTGCAGGATACCATTCCTGATGTTTTCCGGTGTCAGCTTTTCGGTAATTCTTCTGGAAAGGTCAACCCTGCGGCCGGCAAGGCAGCTTCCCTGTTCTGACAGATGAAGATGTTCTGCTACGAATTCCGGATGAGGGATACAGTCTCCATCTACAAAAATGAGGTAGTCAGACCGGGCCAGCATTACCGAACTATTTAGGATTTGATTTTTTCGAAATCCATGATCTTCATGCCAGTTATGTTGAATATTCAGAGGACTTTCTGAAATCAATTGTTTTAAGTCCTTTACGAAATCAGGCCCTGAACCATCATCCGAGATAATGACTTCGAAGTTCTTTTCAGTCTGAATTTCAAAACCGGCAAGAACCAGTCTGAGAAAGTCAAGTCTGTTGTAAACTGATATGATTACCGTCGCTCCGGGATGTAAGTGTTGAGTCATATTTAAGACTCGCTTTTCATCGCCTGGAAAGCAATCCAGCTAAATAATCCTACGCCTGTTTTCAAGGCATCCTCATCGATATTGAAATGAGCATTATGTACAGGGGCGGTGAACTGCTCATTGTTTTTGTTGGTACCAATTCGGAAAAAGCAACCAGGCACTTCCAGTGTATAGAAACTAAAGTCTTCAGCGGCCATACGCATATCAAGTGTGTGTACCTGAGGAGCACCCAGATATTGCCGGGCCCAGGTTTCCGCCTGGAGGGTTAAATGCGGGTCATTGAATAGTGAGGGATAGCCTTTGGGAATTTCAACCGTTGCTTTCGCTCCGTAAGCGTTGCAGGTTTGTTCAATTACATCGCGGATCCATTGATGTGCCTCATACCTCCATTTTTCATCCATTGTTCGCAGTGTTCCAAGGATTTCCACTTTATCAGGAATTACATTGGTAGCAAATCCACCGCTGATCTTACCAAACGTTAGGACGGAAGGAATTAACGGATTTGACTTTCTGGATATAACCTGCTGCAGGCCCGTGATTACCTGTGCAGCAATCGCAATGGGGTCGATTGTCTGGTGGGGTAGAGCAGCGTGCCCGCCCCTGCCTTCGATAGTTATATAAATTTCATCAGCACTGGCCATATACTGCCCTGCCCTGAAGCCTGCTGTGCCGGAGGGTAGGTGTGGGTAGACGTGCAATGCGAAAATGGCTTCAGGTTTGGGATTTTGAAGCACCCCTTCTTTGATCAAAAGGCTTGCACCACCCGGGTGCTTCTCTTCACCTGGCTGGAAGATCAGCTTGATCGATCCTTCAAACTCATGACGAAGCTCGTGCAGCACTCTCGCAGTCCCTAAAAGACAACTTGAATGTACATCGTGGCCGCAGGCATGCATGATTCCGTTGTTTTTGGATTTATAAGGAACCTCATTAGCCTCAGTAATCGGCAGCGCATCCATATCGGCTCTAAGTGCGATACATCTGGCCTCAGGTTGTTTGCCTTCTATTAACGCAACGATTCCTGTACCGGCAACACCGGTCTGGTGTTGAATCCCCCATTCCTTAAGTTTTCCAGAAATAAAGCTGGCTGTGTTATGCTCCTGAAAGGAAAGTTCCGGGTTGGCGTGGATATGATGACGGATAGCCTGTACTTCGGGAAAATACTTTTCGGCTTTTTCTCTGATCTTATTGATCATCCCTTAATGTTTTAATGACAACAATGTCTGGAACAATTATAATCGGGGAATAATGTGCTTCCAGCAAGCCTGCTAATTCCCTTGCCTCTGCTCTGGTACGAAAATCTCCAACCTTCACGCGGTACTGTGGTTGGATATAGCTCATGTATACCCGCACATCCGGATGTCTGCGCATGAAGTCCAATTTAATCCTGTTTGCTTCATTCCTGTCATTGCCATTATAAATCTGAACGCGAAAGCCTCTTCCGGAACGAATGGCACCCACACGGGAACCTGTAAGTGATGGACGGGTTTTCCAGGATTCATACAAAACTTCCAGTCGGGGATCGGTGTAAATTGCAACACCTGAAACTTCTGGTACACTATCTGATATAACCTGAGCACCCGCCATTTCCGGTAAGCTGGCAGATAGAATGAAGATCAACAATAAGTTTCTAAACACTGGCATCTAATCAATCTTACTTTGCTGAAGGATAGTCATACTGGCAGAGCAGCCCAGTCTGGTTGCTCCGGCTTCTATGAGCTCTTTAGCGAAACTGAAAGTACGAATACCTCCTGAAGCTTTTATTCCCATCCTGTCAGGTGAATTGGCCCGGATAAGCTCTACGGCGTGGACGGTGGCTCCAATAGGCGCATATCCTGTAGAAGTCTTCAGGAAATCAACGTTATGTTTCTTATACAATTCGCAGCACCTTTTTATTTCGTCATCTGAGAGTATCCCGCTTTCGATAATCAGCTTCAATGTCTTCCCGGCCGCGTGGACGGGTTGAATACAGGCGGCGATTTCCTTTTCGAGAAGATTATATGCACCATTTTTCAGGTGGGCGAGGTTATGCACTACATCCAATTCGTCAGCTCCGTCAAGCAGTGCCTGATCGATTTCTGCAAGCTTGGCGCTGGTACAGCTATACCCGAAGGGGAAACCAACAACTGTTGCGATTTTCACTGAGGTGCCCTGTAAAAGTTGACGGGCATACCTGACATAAACAGGTGGTACACAAACAGCAGCAAATGATGACTCGCGTGCTTCCCGACAAAGCCTTTCTATCTCGGAGTCGGTAGTTTCCGGTTTGAGTACGGTATGATCGATATAGGGTGCAATGTCCATAATCTATTCAGCCTTACCTATTGGGAGTTCAGCTCCAATATTCTTGATCAGCTCCTGGGCAAATTCACTTGTTTTCAGAAGCGTAGCGTCATTCATAAGATTGTAGAAATCTATTGTGACACGTTTACGCATGATAGTGGTTTTCAGGCTTTCAAGAATACAGTTTGCTGCTTCCTGCCATCCAAGATATTCAAGCATCATCACGCCGCTTAGGAGGAGGGATGATGGATTCATAGTATCAGTATTGGCAAAACGTGGTGCAGTACCATGGGTCGCCTCGAACACGGCATGGCCGGTGACATAATTGATATTGGCTCCGGGGGCGATTCCGATGCCGCCAACAGCAGCAGCCAGTGCATCAGAAATATAGTCACCGTTAAGGTTCAGCGTGGCAATGACCGAATAATCTTTGGGAGCCAGCAGGATCTGCTGGAGGAAGTTGTCCGCAATCACGTCTTTGATAATGATCTTTCCTGCAAGTTGCTCCTGCTTCATCTCTGCATTCGCTGCTTCTTCCCCTTTTTCTTTTTTGGTGCGCTCCCACTGTCCCCAGGTATAGACTTTATCTCCGAATTCCCGTTCAGCGAGTTCATAACCCCAAAGTTTAAACCCGCCTTCGGTAAACTTCATGATATTGCCTTTATGTACCAGGCTTACTGATGGCTTACCATGTTCGATAGCGTATTTGATAGAAGCTCTCACCAAACGTTCGGAACCTTCTTTTGATACAGGTTTGATACCGAATGAAGACGATTCAGGAAAACGAACTTTTTCTGCTCCACCCAATTCCTTCAGGTATTCAAATAGTTTTTTTGCCTTAGGGTCATCATAGTTGAACTCGATACCTGCGTAAATATCTTCAGTATTCTCTCTGAAGATTACCATGTCGACATTTTCCGGATGTTTAACAGGTGAAGGAACTCCATGAAACCACTGAACGGGACGTAGACAAACGTAAAGGTCCAGTTCCTGACGGAGCGCAACATTTAGCGAGCGAATTCCTCCACCTACTGGTGTAGTCAACGGACCTTTGATGGAAACGGTATATTCCCGGGCTATTTCAAGCGTCTCTTTCGGCAGCCACTCACCAGTTTTATTGAACGCTTTCTCTCCAGCAAGCATTTCCTTCCATTCAATCCTCCGTTTACCCTGGTAGCATTTTTCGATGGCGGCGTCCAATACGGTTTTGGATGCGCTCCATACGTCAGGTCCAATACCATCACCTTCGATAAAAGGAATTATTGGGCAGTCGGGAACGGAAAGTCTGCCATCGGAACCCATTACAATCTTCTGAGGTGTCATAGTTCTGAAAAATTAGCTATTTACGCGGGCGAAACTACGTAAAAAACAGGCAGCAAAGGAAGTGACTACAGCGGATTTACTACATCCCGGCTCCAGCCAAAGCCCTTCAAGGTTCCTTGTACCTTCCTTGTAGGTTCCTTGTAGGTTCCAACTAAGTTGCATAAGACTAGGGAACGGTGTCGGACATACGTCGTATTGGTTTCCTATCGGTGTCGGAGTGACTCCGTATAAACCTTAGGTATTGAAAACAGTATTCAGGTATTTTTAACGGTCTGAAGGTTAAAAACGGGCTAACGGCCTATTCTAAGGCCAGATGATAGTCGTCACGGGCGAGCGAAAAACGGGCCAACGGCTAGGGGTTAACGACTGTTGACCCAGAAAAATTGAAAACGCAACACCGGTCGACCCCACGGGTCGCAAATTTATCTATGGAATATGGAGTTTCACCTGCAGGCAGTATTTTTGCAGTAACGATTCATTGACCAAAATTTTTATTGATGAGATTTATTACAAAGTCGATGTTGCTGCCTGTTCTGGTGGCCGCGATGACCACCGGTTGCGTCAGTCAAAAGAAATACCGCGAGCTGGAGGCTAATTATCAACAGCTTCAGACGCACCACAGCGCGCTGGATAAAACCAACCAGGAATGTCAGGCACAACTGGCGTCTACACGCTCAAGAGCGCAGGGTCTTGACGAACAACTACGTGCTGAACGTCAAAACCTGTCTTCGCTGCAGTCTGCACTTGATAAGTGTCTCACTTCTTCCAGTCAGGGTAATGTGAACATTGCCAAACTAGTCGATGAAATCAATGCTTCAAACAAGTACATTCAGCATCTTGTAAATCTGAAGCACAAGAGTGATTCCCTGAATATGGTCCTCACTAATAACCTTACCCGTTCTCTGAACACAGAGGAACTACAGGATGTTGATGTGAAAGTGTTGAAGGGTGTCGTGTACATTTCATTATCAGACAACATGTTGTATAAGTCTGGCAGCTACGACATTTCCCCTGCAGCACATTCTACTCTTGGAAAAATTGCGAAGATCATTAAAGATCATAAAGAGTTCGATGTTTTGGTGGAAGGTAATACTGATGATGTTCCCATTTCCAGAACCAATATTCGCAATAACTGGGATCTCAGTGTATTGCGCGCTTCTTCGGTCGTGCAGGCATTGCAGAACGAACATGACGTTGATCCCAAGCGCCTTACTGCCGGAGGTAGGGGTGAGTTCAATCCATTGGCCAGTAATGAAACTGAGGCAGGAAGAACCCGTAACCGCCGGACACAGATCATTATCACACCGAAATTGGATCAGTTCATGGACCTGATTGAGAAAGCTGATGAGAATACCGGAGCAACTGATTTCGATCCTAATGAAGAATAACGGTCCCGCAGGATTACAATAAAACGGGTGGTCTCAGGGCCACCCGTTTTTCTTTTTAAGCTGTGTTAGATCTTTCCAGGGTAAATCCGAAGGAAGAGCCCACGCCAGGCTTGCTTCTGACTGTCACGGTCTGTCCGTGAGCCTCTACAATATGTTTCACAATCGCCAGGCCCAGTCCTGTTCCACCTACGCTACGACTTCTACTTCGATCAGCGCGGTAAAATCTTTCAAATATGCGCGGCAGGTGTTCTTCTGCAATTCCGGGACCATCATCCGATATCTCGACGTATATGTGCCGGTCGTCGACAACATAGCACCCCGCAGTAATGGTGCCAGCTTCATTGGAGTATTTGATCGCATTTTCGATAAGATTTACCAACACCTGCTTGATCTTTTCGCGATCTGCAGCAGCCAGTAAAGGGCTTTCTGTGCCTTTTTTAAAGGTCATGATCAATTGCTTTTCTGAAGCCTTCATGGAAAACTCTTCGTAGACTTCAGCCACAAGATCCTGAATCACAAAGTTTTCCGTTATTATCGGTATCCTGCCGGACTCGAGTCTGGAGATCTCTCCCAGGTCAGCTACGAGCCTCACGAGTCGATCAATCCCTTTGGAGGCATTCTGAAGAAATCTCCTGTTAACTTCCGGATCGTCAAGACCGCCATCTAAAAGTGTATCAATATAACCCTGTACTGTGAAGATCGGAGTTCTTAGCTCGTGCGCCAGATTCATAAGAAATTCCTTTCTGAATTTCTCGTTTTCTTTGAGCAGCTCTACTTCTTCCCGCTTTCTGGCTGCCCATTTAAGAACATCCTTACTTACCTCTTCGATCGATTTCTGTGGCAATATATCCCGGTAGAAAAACTCTTCCTTGCGGGAAGCTTTTGTCTGGTAAATAAATTTGTAGATGAGCTTGATCTTTCTGTAGATAAATCGCTGCAGGGAGTAATGAAAAATGTAATAAATGAATGCAAAGCTTACAAGAAAGACTGAAATACCTACCTGCCATTCCGGGCGAAGAGCCAGGCTCATTAGTGCATTGAAACATGCAACAACAAATGCGGTGATCAGAGATATCTGTCTGGGCGACAGATTCTTAGTGTCAAGAAGGGACATATTACTAAGCTACTCCATTTCAAACTTATAACCTACACCCTTCACGGTTGTTATAAGATCGATACCGAGTTTCTGACGTATTTTTCTGATATGCACATCGATGGTCCTGTCACCTACGATAACGTCAGTTCCCCAAACACGCTGCAGAATCTCGTTTCGGAGGAAAACTCTTCCCGGTTTAGAAGCCAGTAGTGACAGCAATTCAAATTCCTTTTTTGCTAGCGTGATGTCTGTACCCTTGTAGGTTACAGTAAATTTTGTCTTATTGATCTCGAGGTCACCGAACTCTAATTTTTGCTCTTGCTCCGCGTCCTTTCTCACCCTGCGCATGGCGGCTGCGATTCGGGTAGCCAATAGTTCCGGTTTAATAGGCTTCGCCAAATAATCATCCGCACCTACTTCAAGTCCCTCGATTTCGGACCTTTCGTCATTCAAAGCAGTAAGAAAAATGATGGCTGTATCTGAAAAGCCCGGATGCTGCCGGAGCTCTCTCACTGTCTGTATGCCGTTTTTATTAGGCATCATTACATCGATGAGGATGAGATCAGGCTGGAAATCTTTCGCTTTTCGGAGGGCTTCTATTCCATCAGAAGCAGTAGCGGTGAGATATCCTTTGCTTTTCAGGCTGTAGCTGATAAATTCAACTATGTCTGGTTCATCATCAACAATCAGAATCTTTCCCGGTAACGTTTCCATATAGTTAATGCAATATTAAGGCAGGGGTCGTCAAGCCCAAAGAAAACCGGATTATCTTATTGTTAAGTTGCTCTGGGACAACGTTTTTCGGCGTTTAAATCGGTGTTGCTACTTCAGGTTCGGAGGTTAACGAAGGTCTATTCCCCCGCTTCCGATCTTAAATCCATCATGATAAATTTCGATCGTGTAGTTGCCCCGCGCATAATCACTGTCCTGATGCCAGTCAACAACAATATCCCTCACGGGTTCACCCTGACGGAGATCGATCTGTTTGTGAAGTGTATAGTTTAGATTATCGCCATCAAATGTCGTTGTAACGCCGGATCCATAAGCTGCATTGCTTAACAAACGCCCGCCAGGACCGATTATCCTGAGGTAAAGATCTTTGATGCCGTTTTCCGTAACCCTGTTTTCATCAATATCAAACGTAACACGAAATACGTCGACGTTTTTAGCCTTCTCGGTGGTCTTTTCTTTCCGGCCATTGCGTCGGAGGTCTATAGGCACCATCCGAATATTTGAAGCATGTAAAACGGCTGCCAGACGTACTTTCTGAGAGAGTGCGATATTCTGCGTTACAGCAGAATCTCGTTCTTCCGATAGGATAACATTATAGTCCGTGATGCGGACGTTCTCAGCTTCCAGTTCAGCTATTCGCTCCTGATAATTCCGGATCCTGCTGTTCATTTCATTAATCAGGTTTCTGGCCCGTGCGTAATCAGCAGCCGTAGACCTGCTATTGTTCAAAATGCCGTGGATCTGACTTTTTAGGCGGGCAATCTCGCTATCCCGGTTATTGATCATGCTGTCGAGTTGCGTGTTTTTACTCACCAGCAGATCCAGCCTTGCCAGAGCCGCATCATATTCCTCGGTGACGCGGTCACGATCGAGACTTACGGTGTCCAACTGTTGATAGGCTACATCCCGTTCATTACTTGCCTTATTTCGGCTAAGTAAGAGATAGATATTCACTGCAACAAGAATTCCGATGATTATAATGAAAAGTATATTCCGGTTCCTGTTGGGATTGGTAGTGGTAGTTTGTTCAGTAAATTGTTGATCTTTTTGAAACTCCTGACTCATAAGACTAATTTCGCTTTACAAATTTAAATTTCAGCTTTAATAAGTGGAGCAGCTCAGAAATATCCTTTTTTTCGATATAGAGACAGTTCCCCTTACAGGGGATTATGCTGCATTGTCTGAAGGTATGCAATACCATTGGATGCGAAAAGCTAAATATTTGAAAACAGAGCCTCCCGGTGTGGTGGAGCCAGCCTTGCTTTTTCAGGAACGGGCTGGTGTTTTTGCGGAGTTTGGAAAGGTGGTTTGCATAGGATTTGGTTGCCTCGTAGAGCGTGAAGGTGGCTGGAAGCTTCTTCTGAAAAGTATCACTGGCGCAGACGAAAAGGATCTGTTGGTGCGGTTCTGCCAGACCCTCTCCAGGTTTGAGGAACGGATGAAGGACCTCCGTCTTTGCGGGCATAATATCAAGGAATTCGATGTGCCATTTCTTTGCCGAAGGATGGTGATCCATGGTATGGTCATCCCGCCGTGCATGTTTTTTCAGGGCAGAAAACCCTGGGAAGTACCCCATCTGGATACCCTGGAACTATGGAGATTTGGCGATCATAAGCATTACACCTCTCTCGATCTTTTAGCGGAAATTCTCGGTATTCCCTCTCCAAAGGCCGATATGGACGGAAGTATGGTTGGTACTGTTTACTGGAAAGAAATGGATCTTGAACGGATTTCAGCATATTGTCTTCAGGACGTACAAACCACTGCTAAAGTGTTTCTCCGGCTCAAGGGAATTCATGATATTGCACCCGAGGTTCAGTTGATTGCCGAATAACCTACAAAGTTCAGAGTGCGTCTATGAGTGCTGATATAAAAAAGCTTTTCCAGTCGCTGGAAAAGAAGGAATATAAGCCATTCTATCTGGTTGATGGGGAGGAGCCCTACTACATTGATCAGATCACAACATTTTTCGAGGAGCAGATATTACCTCCATCCGAAAGAGATTTTAACCTGATTACGCTTTATGGAAAAGATGTTGAATGGGCAGATGTAGTGAACGCCTGCAGACGATTCCCAATGTTTGCGGAACGTCAGGTGGTAATTCTCAAAGATGCAGCTCAGATGAAATCGCTGAACGAGCTAGCAGCTTACCTCAGGAATCCGGCACCGACTACAGTTTTACTGATTGAACATAGGTTCAAAAAGGCTGACGGAAGAACACAGGTTGTCAAGCTGGCGCAGGAAGCTAAAGCATACCTCACTTCCGAGAAGATAAAAGATGAACTGGTACCGATCTGGATTCAGAATTATGGTAGGGAAATAGGTTTTGAGGTTGGAGAAAAGGAAGCCCAGATTCTGGCCACATTCCTTGGCAATGATCTGCAGAAGATCGCGAACGAAATAGGAAAGATCCGTATCAATGTACCGGAAGAACAGGTGCTTTCTCCGGCGCTTATTCAGAAATACATCGGTATAAGCAGGGATTATAATGTCTTTGAGCTTCCAGCAGTTTTAACGACCAGGCAGAAGGACAAATTGTTTCGAATGCTAACCTATTTTGTAGCTAATCCAAAAGCTGCAGCCATGCCCCTGGTTGTCGGTTCGTTTTATAGTCATTTCAATACGCTTTATCAGTTTAACACATTACGGGGTAAACCCGACAAGGAAATTTCTGCATCATTGCGGATTTACGGTGACCGCCTGAAGGAAATCAAAGCGGCCGCGGCCAACATGCCGCAACACAAAGTGGAACAATGCATTATACTGCTTAGCACGTACAGTGGCAAATCAGTAGGTGTAGGCGCTAATCTCGATAATTCCGAACTATTGAAGGAGATGATCGGTAAAATGGATCTTTTGATTGACAGTCAGTCTTAAAGTCCGAAAATTTCTTTTGTTGCTTTTTGATCTTCTATGAGCTGCTGCCTCAGAGCTTCCAGGCTGTCAAACTTCAGCTCATCTCTCAACCTTTCTACGAACTGCAGGGTAAGCCGCTTTCCGTAAAGATCTCCGTCGAATTGTAAAAGATGGACTTCTATGTTGATAATGTTATCATTTGATACTGTGGGATTGTATCCGATGCTCAACATGCCAGGTAGCAACTGTCCTTCAAATTCAACCTTTACGGCGTAAATGCCGATGGAGGGTATGATCTGATCTGACGAAATGGGTCGGAGATTTGCTGTAGGAAATCCTAATGTGCGACCTAAACGTTTTCCTTCAACCACAATTCCTGTAAGGCTGTATGGCCTCCCCATCATCTCGGATGCCTCTGCGACTTCGCCGTCTTTTAACGCCTTTCTGATCTTTGTTGAGCTAACTGCTGCCTCCTGTATCAGTTGTGCAGGGATTTCAATCACCTGATACCTGTGTGCGGGTTGAAGTTCCTTCAGCAATTCAATATCCCCTGTTCTGTCGTGACCGAAATGATGATCGTAACCGATAATAATGAACTCAGGATCGAAAAGCCTGATGAGAAATTGAGTGATATACTCCCGGGCGCTGAGCTTCGCAAAATCCATAGTAAAGGGAGCAACGACGACATGGTCTATTCCCGCCTTTGTGACTAACTGGATTTTCTCATCCAGAGGTGTTATAATCTGAATGGATTGATCCGGGTAGAGGAGTTTTCTCGGGTGCGGTTCGAATGTTACCAGAATACTTTCACCTCCAATCTCCCTGGCTTGCCTGGCGACTTCGTTCAAAATGACGAGATGGCCCAGGTGGACCCCGTCAAAGGTGCCGATAGTCACTACCGCTTTTTTGAATTTCGGTAATAGGTCTGTGTCGTAAAAAACAGCCATGGGTTCTAACAGCCTCTCAGGATTTCGTAGAAACGATAAACGTCCTCAAAAGAATTGTACAACGGAACAGGTGCGATCCGGATTACATCTGGTTCTCTCCAGTCTGCAATTACTCCTTCTGCCGTAAGACGATCGAATATTTCACGACCTCTTTCCAGAAACAGGAGAGACAACTGTGCGCCTCGCTGATCCCTGGCCTTCGGAGTGATAATAGTAAAGGGTAGATGTGTTATCTGTCCCAGAAGAAACTCCAGATACGCCGTCAGGCGATCACTTTTGTCTCGCAATGCCTTCATACCTGCTTTATCAAACAGGTCGAGAGATGCATTGTGGGCTACCATATTGAACACAGGTGCGTTACTCATCTGCCAGCTCTCTGCCGTCTTTTTGGGTACAAAACCTTTCTCCATCCTGAACCGGGTCTTTTCGTCATTACCCCACCATCCACCAAGTCTGAAGATTTCTTCATTGGCCGCGTGATCTTCCCTGACATATATGCCCCCTACAGCACCTGGTCCCGAGTTGAGGTATTTATAAGAACACCAGGCTGCGAAGTCTACGTTCCATTCATGAAGTTTGAGTATTACATTACCGACAGCATGCGCCAGATCGAAACCAACAAGTGCTCCAGTATCATGTGCAGCCTTTGTGATGCTCTTCATGTCAAATAACTGACCTGTATAGTAATTGACACCTCCGATCATTACCAAAGCGAGTTGCTCACCAGCATCCTGGATGGCATTGAAGATATCTTCTTCATCTATCAAATAAGACCCTTCCCGCGGTGCAATTTCAATGATTGCATCAGCCGGGTTGAATCCATGAAGCCTCACCTGCGTTTCCACAGCATACTGATCCGAAGGAAAAGCACCTGCTTCCATCAATATCTTAAAACGTTTCTGATCCGGCCTGTAAAATGAGAGCATCAACAAATGCAGATTCACAGTGAGCGAATTCATGGCGACTACCTCCCGGCGATTGGCACCTACTATTTTAGCCAGTCTTTCAGTGAATAGCTCATGATATGCGAACCAGGGGTTTCGTGCCTGGAAATGTCCCTCAACGCCATATTTCGCCCAGTCATCTAGTTCCGCATCCATCAGATACCGGACGCTTTTCGGCTGCAGACCCAATGAATTGCCACAGAAGTAATAGACATTCCTACCCTCGTGTTGAGGAAAAAGAAAACGTTCCCTAAAAGGAAAAAGTGAGTCTGTCTGGTCTAAATCCTGCGCGTACTCCAGGGTAGCTTCAAAAGGTCCTGCCATTTTATGAATTTGGGCACAAAAATAAGCCTCTGTGTTAAAGTTTCTAAAAAGAAGAACGCCCCGGACAACATTTCCTGCTATGGCATAGTTTTCAATTTATACTTTGTGTCGAATGGAAATGATCATGGGACGAGTATTTGGATTGTTGATGTTATTGATGACAATGGGTCTTAACTGCCCGGTATTAGCACAGGAAGGCAGCAGTGCTGTTGGTCTGCGACTGTCGCCTGATGGTGCCGGGATTACAGGGAAGTACTTTCTTAGCAAGACATTTGCATTAGAAACCCAGTTCAATATCGGTGGTTTAATGAGCGGAAATGAAGGCCGAAGCCTGACTGTCGCAGGTTTAGCCGTATATCATATTCCTTTACCGGACCCTTCCTGGAGGGTGTATTTTGGTGGCGGTGTGCACGCCGGTTCCTGGGAAAGGCCCTCAGTGCCTGTTGATCAGCTTCCTGTTAATGAAGAGGTAAGCAGTAAAATGATCGCGGGTATAAACGGACTGGGTGGGGTAGAGTACCAGCTAAAATCGGCACCAGTCAGCCTCAGTGCCGATTTCAAACCAGCTATCAATCTCATATCGGAGTCTGATATATTCCCGCACAATGTCTTTGGATTAAGCGTGAGATACTATCTGGGCCGCTAATCTATTCGGCCCTTCTCATAAGTTCCTGATGGAGTTGTAATACCTGAGGAATTAAAGGTGCGATATCGTCATTTGTAATAACGAAGTCGCAAAGCTCCATCTTGGCCTCTTCATTCATTTGCTGAGCCATCCTCGCGGTAACCTTCTCCTGACTTACGCCATCTCTTTGCATAGACCGGAATATTCTGAGCTTTTCCGGTGCCGTGACTCCGATCATCAGATCCATTTCCTTTGCCGTCCCGGATTCAAAGAATATCGCTGCTTCTTTCAGCACATAGGGACTCGTTTGCAATTCCATCCAATGCTTGCTATAGCTAATCGTTGCAGGATGGACGATCGCATTCAGCTGCTGAAGCTTGTTGGGATGGGTAAAGACCACCTCTGCTATTCTCCCCCTGTTTAACCTGCCATCGGCATGATAGGCTTCAGAGCCAAAAAGATCTTCTATTGCTGAAATCGTCTGCGGGTCCTGTTCCATGATCAGTTTCGCGGTCTGGTCTGCATATAATACAGGTATGCCAAGTGTTTCAAACACCTGGCATACAGTAGTCTTTCCAGAGCCAATACCTCCTGTGATACCGACCTTTAACATGAATTATTTTGTAGCGGCTGCAGTGGCAGTTTCGGTACGTTTCTTCCAGGCATTGGTCAGTTCCATAGAAACGGCGCTGCGCTCAACGATCATGAAGTTTCCACGACTCACTTCGATCTGAAGTGTGCCGTCTTCCATAACGCGGTTAATCACTGCGTGAATACCAGCAGTAGTTACGATTTTTTCACCTGCATTCAATGTTTCAGTGAACTTCTTTTGCTCCTTTGCCCGTTTCGCTTGCGGACGAATCATAAAGAAGTACATAACAGCAATCATACCCACCATGAAAAGGAGGGAGTACATCGGATTGCCAGCAGGTTGTTGCAAGAAAATTGCCAGAAAATTTACAGACATTGTTATTGTTGATTTGTATTGTTAGTTTGATTGGACCTCACCTCTCATAGTCAGGACATGAAGGCCCCTGGTGGAATTAGTAGTGAGGGCTACACTTTTCTCCTGTATGCCAGGCTTGCCGGCAGAGTTAAACTGAACCTTGATCTTTCCAACTCCCCCGGGTGCTACCGGTTCCCTGGGATATTCAGCGACGGTACAACCGCAGGCGGCAGAAGCGTTGCTGATAATGAGTGGCATCTTTCCGTTATTTGAAAACTCAAATTCGTGCGTCACTACCTCTCCATCCCGTATGGTCCCAAAATGGAATACAGAGTCTCTGAAATCCATTGTGGGTTGGTTCTTTAATGCAGTGGTATCAATACCTGTTGCAGTTCGGGGATTAGTTACCAGGCTTGTGGGCAAAAGATCAGGATTCTCAGGTTTAGGCACTGGTTCCTCACAAGCCAGGAGACTGGTAATAGCTACCATTAATGTGAATTGATATGGTCTCATGAGCGCAAAGTTATGATTTACGGGTCCTATCCTGTTTTTTGATCTTTTGTTCCTTTTCAAGGTCCTTAAGGATATTGTCCAGGACACCATTCACAAACTGGCCACTTTGAGGGGTACTGTATTGTTTAGCTACCTCTATATACTCATTGATGGTGACCTTCGTAGGAATTGTAGGAAAGTAAAGCAATTCACAAACGCCCATTCGCAGGAGAATCAGGTCTATCAGAGCCACCCGGTCTGCATCCCAATTGATCAGTTTCGGCTGTACCAGCTCCATACAGTAATCTTTTTTCTCCATTGCAGTGTGAAGCAAGGCGTGGGCATATTCCTTTTTCTCGGTAGAGATCAGATTCAGGAAGTTGACCTTGCTGCTGCTTTTAAAGAAGTTTTCCATGAGCATCATGGTCATTTCGTGGTCGTCTTCCCAACCGGGAAGTTCCTCCGAGAAATATTCCATCAGATTCTCGTTTTTCAGGATCTGCTGTTCCCATATATGGCGCATGATCGCTTTTTCTGATTTCGGGCGGCGTTCCTGAGAACTGATGTACTCTTCGTAAGCCTCAGATTTAACAAGCTGGAGGTAGATCTTTCGAACCCATTCCTGGTCCAGGTACTGCTCCAGCTTGTCAGCTTTCAGCTTTTCACTAAACGTTTGATTTGATAGTATTTCCCATAAAAACTCGTTGCCTGCTATCTTGGTGCTTACGCTCAGGTCTTCCTTTGTGGGTAGGTATTTTGATGCCTTTTGATGTGCATCTGTTTCG
This sequence comes from Bacteroidota bacterium, assembly GCA_023409975.1. Lineage (GTDB taxonomy): Bacteria > Bacteroidota > Bacteroidia > Chitinophagales > Chitinophagaceae > JAFIGV01. Next base: position 32,635 of record JAEYQO010000019.1, read on the forward strand.
GCATACTGAGCTATTCGAAGGGTATAGAGAATGGAAATTACAAATAGATCAAGGGAGCGGTTGAGTTTTTCGTTGAGTATGGTTGATCCGAGCTTCTTGTTCACTTCCTGCGATCCGGATTCTGTGGTTTCGAGCGTATAAAGTGTCTGCATCACCTTTACCCGGATATTTCTGCGACTGATCATAGTATTACCTAAAGAGCAATTTTAACGGCGGCAAAGGTAGGACCTTTTAAGCAAACGAAGGCCTGGGTTTGACTAGTTGCACATCGGCCACTCACAGATTGAGGGACATAAAGATCAATATTTTCAAAATAGCTGTTGAACTTAATAATTGCTTAATCAGGTGTTAAAACGCCCGTAACATTGCGCAGCGAGTTTTGCGGTCAAATCAATCGAACATGATGTTTCAACGACTTCTCCCTGTAATTTGCGCAGGTCTGATCGCAACAGTTTTCAGCACCGGACTGTCTTCCTGTAAGAAGGATGATGACAAAACTCCCGAACCTCCGGTAGTAACACCTACAAGCAGAGAGCTATCCGGTGAGCTCACTTCCGACAAGACACTTACAAATGACTCAGTCTGGACATTAAAAGGATATGTTTATGTAAAGGAGGGTGCAACACTAACCATCCCTGCCGGTACAATTATCAAGAGCCATATCATCGACAAAGGTGCTATCATTGTTGAGCGGGGAGCCAAAATCATCGCTGAAGGAACCGCCTCTCAACCTATAGTTTTCACTTCCGGAATGCCTCAGGGTCAGCGTCGTCCAGGTGACTGGGGTGGAATCATCATCCTTGGAAAGGCACCTACCAACCGTAGCTCTGAACCTACCATCGAAGGTGGCGTCAACCGCAACTATGGTGGAACCAATCCAAATGATACTTCAGGTATCCTGAAGTATGTGCGTATCGAATTCGCTGGTATCGCTTCTGCTCCAGGGTCTGAAATTAATGGATTGACCCTCGGCGGTGTAGGATCCGGAACGGTAATTGAAAATGTTATGGTGTCTTATGGTAATGACGATGCTTTTGAGTTTTTCGGTGGTACCGTAAATGCAAAGAATCTGATTGCATGGAGCTGCCTCGACGATGATTTTGATTTCGACTATGGATATACCGGAAAAATCCAGTTTGCCATCTCTGCCAAACATCCGCAGTTTGTTGACAACGGAGATGCGTCTAATGGAATTGAGGCTGACAATGATGGTTCCGGTTCATTGGCGACACCTTTCACGCACCCTAAACTGTCGAACTTCACGTTCATCGGTCCAAACAACCGTCCGAACACCCTGAGCAACCATAACCTTGGTAACCGCTGGCGCCGTTCGGTTCACTTTACCATTCGCAACTCAATGATCGTTGGCCACCAGAAAGGTGCTTTCTCAATGGAGTCTGAAGAAACTGCAGATAGCTGGTTCAATGGTACAAGCGAGTTCAAGAACAATATTGTATGGGCTGTTACACGTCCCTGGGTTGGACATAGCAGTGCAAACACTACAGATTCTTCTGTAAGGGCTTTTGCTCTGAATGCGGCTAACGCCAACATCGAACTGGATAGTGCCAATCAGGTAATGCTAAGCAACCCGTGGTCTCTTACAGCACCATCTTTTGTTCCACAGGCAGGTTCTGTCGCTCTGAGCGGGGCAAGCTTTGCAGGATTGGACAACTTCTTCATGCCCGTATCCTTCATAGGTGCGATCGGCAACGAAGACTGGACATCCGGCTGGGCAGAATGGGATCCTAACAACGCAAGCTATTAGTCTTCATTAAATCTTCAGCCTTCCAGGTTTCACCTGGAAGGTTTTTTTAATTATGGAACATATCAATTGTCATTTTGAACCGGTACAGGAAAAGGAAGTTAAACAGCTGGCTGATATCCTCAACTATTATGTGCTGTACACCACTGCTTCACTTCAGACCAGGCCCCTGGATTATACCGCAATGCACAAACGGTTGTTCTTTCCAAGTCCCGACTATAAGTCTTTTACGATTTCTGTGGAAGGTCAGCTGGCAGGATATTGCTCTCTTGAGCCGTGGAGCCTTGCGGAACCCTTTTCCGCCACAGGATATCTGAATATTTTTCTGGAGAAAGACCTTCGTGGTAAGGGTATCGGGATGCAGGCGATTCGCTTCCTCGAAGAATGGGCACTGGCACATGAGATCTGTAATCTGATAAGTTCCTGTTGTACCGAAAATTATCCTGCGATCTCTCTGAGCAGAAAAGCAGGCTTTGTCCGGTGTGGCCATTTCAGCCGGATAGGAAGAAAGCTTGACCGGCAATTGGATATCGCGTGGTTTCAGAAGTCATTTACCCTACCGAAGACGGTGAAAATCGTCGAGTCTGATAGCCACCCCTCCGTCGCATCTGCGTCCGACGAATCTTAGCAGGTTTTATCACGGTAATTTCAAAGTTTTTCCGAAGCTTGAAATTCTGTTCCCAAATATGTAACGCGCCCCGCAACGGGTCCTGTAGCTTCGCCCTCTCAAATTCCCACTATATGAACAGGAAATTCGTTGCGATTAACTACATCAGCTGCCAGCCAGATTACCGGCAGCGTTTCGAAGAACTTTTCGCCAGCCGCGCAGGTGAAATCGATAAAATGCCGGGGTTTATAGACATGCATGTTCTGGCACCTGCCAAAGAGGAGGATCCGTACCTTATTGTTAGTTATTGGGAAACAGAAGATGCCTTCAAAGACTGGACGCGTTCAGAAGCGTTTATCAAAGGCCATAGACGGGGTTTCGAAGATATTGCCAGGGCGAAAGCAGAGGGTCGTCAGGCGCCTATGTCGAGCGATTTCAAAACTTATCAAATCATAGCCAACTGATGAGTACTCAACAATTATCATTTCAGCAGAAAATGCTTAAATGGCTGAGGAAAGTAGGATTCTGGGGCTTCATGTTCTTTCTCGTGAAGGGACTTGTCTGGTTGGTCGTGGGTTACTGGATCGTGAAATAAACAGAGAAGGCCTTCCAGAACTTATTGGAAGGCCTTTTCCTCTCTGTATTGGTCAGCATTATTGAATGATCAGTTGTCTCGTTTGTTTATGGCCAGACTGGTCGTCCAGTTCCACCATGTAGGTGCCGCTACTCAGGTTAGGTAAATTAACCGCTCCTTTAGTTACTGAAGTGCTCATCAGGCTCTTCCCGGTGATATCGAACAAACGGAATATTGTGCCGTCTTTAACCTCACTGATTTGCAGCTGCCCACCCGATTTTATGGGATTAGGATATAATAGCACTTTTGCATTGTCCGGGATCTCAGCTACGTTTGAAATACCGCCCTTCTTAACAGCAATCCCGTTTAGAGGATTGGTGATGCCCCAGCTGTAATTCTGTGTAAATCGACCTCCGATAAACTGCCTTCCTTTGAAGACCACCATTTTGTTGATGGTACTGTCAACGGCCAAAGGCTGGCCGCCGCCCGGAAAAATGTCGTGTGCATTCTGCAGTATCACGCCGGGAGTTAGCATGGTCGCAAATTTGAAATCTCCTCCAATACTTAAAGTGTCTGCCTGAGCGCAGAGGGTATTGAAACTCCTGACAGGACCCTGATTAAAGAAAGTGGGCTGCGGAAAGGCATCAATGGCCTGCCAGGATCCACCAACCAGCTTGTGCAGCAGGAACGAATCGATAGTTGAAGTCTGCTTGCAGGATGCGTAAAGCACACCTTTAAACTCCTGTATATCAAGGACCTCATTCTTAATAGTGTTATTATAGCTTTGGAAATGATCGTTTTCATTCCAGCGGACGATGTTCAGCTTGCCCGGCTGTCCCATCAATTCGAAATCTCCGCCCAATATCAGATCTGTACCGGAAATTTCAATTGTATTCACATGGCCTTCGATGCCAGGGATTTGCTGCCACATGCTGCCATCCCATTTTGCAAAGTTGACTTCAGACATCGCTGCACAAACATCAAAATCACCCACGGCATAAAGTTCGTTATTATAGACGATCAGGTCGTTGATCGTGCCGAAGGTACATCCTGCTGCGTGCCAGTTGGAGCCATCCCAATAGGCAACGTTGTGCACCTGTATGCCTCCCGCATCATCAAAAGAGCCAGCAACAAACACTTTGTTATCAAATTTTGTGATGGCGTGAACCGGACCATTTACTCCAGTTCCCATTGTATGCCACATATACACACCGTTATGGTCCATGATATAGGCGATGTTTGCTGCAGCAAGACTTCCGTCAACAGTTGAGAATTTACCTCCTACGTATAGAATGTCTGAAGCGTCGTCAGGGTACAGTTCAATGACCTCACCGTCCGTACCTCCGCCAATAGCTTCCGCCCGCTCCACGGGAGGGTAGGCTGGCTGGATCCAGGCGAGTTCATCTTCCGTGAATCCGAATTCGCTGGCCCAGTCCAACAGCTCCGGGTAGTTCATCTCTTTCACATATGCCAGGTTGGTGTGAGCAGCAACCATTCTGGAAATACCCTCGAATCCAGTTGCTTTAACAAGATATCCAACGGCGCAGAAATTGTCATACCGGTCGATGAAAATCGGGGTCCGGTAGGTAAACTGATCATTAATCGGAAAGTTGCCTTGTTTCCAATACCCATTCAGTAACTGAAGGGCACGGTTGCGGTTGGAGGCCTGTGTCGTTGTGAGATGTGAGACGTCCCGGTTCCGTAAAGTCTGCTCAACCAGTTTCAGGTGATGCCGTATCCACTCCCCTGGATTATCAGTTACTGGAGAAGGGAGCTGATGCTGGTTGATGTCCTTCTGGAACATCCATTGTTGATTCACTGTAACAAGTTGCCTGAAGACAGCCTCATTGGCTGTAACTGCAAAACTCAGGCACAGTAAAAGGAAAGTACAAAGTGTGCGCATATGAGAATGTTTTGCTTTTAAAGACTCCTCAAAGCTACCCTGATGTTTGGTAGAATTGTCTAAAATTTGTCATGTTTGACTGCCGTCTTTCAGAATTCCCCCGCTTTCTACCGGCTTCAGGTCCTGGTTATTGACAACCGATGAACATTTAGGTTAGTTACGCATTAAAAGCCTTACCTTTGCGCGGATAAATTAATAATAGTTCTTATTTAGATGATTTCATTTTCAAGCCTCTCCCTGAGAGAGGAATTGACTCGTGCTGTAGCCGAACTTGGGTTTGAGAACCCGACTCCCATACAACAAAAAGTAATTCCCCACCTCTTATCTCAACCTTCAGACATTATTGGCCTCGCACAGACCGGAACGGGCAAAACTGCCGCTTTCGGGCTGCCTTTGCTTCATCATATCGATGAGAACCACAGGTCGGTTCAGGCATTAGTGCTTTCTCCAACACGCGAACTGTGTATGCAGATTCAGGAGGAGTTCAAAAAGTATAGTAAACACCTGCGTGGACTGAAAACCACAGCGGTTTATGGCGGTGTACCCATTAGCGGCCAGATCAGGGAACTGAAAAGCGGCCCACAGGTGATAGTAGCTACTCCGGGTCGTTTGATAGACCTGCTGGAGAGAAAGGCGATTTCCCTTGAGGAAGTGGAGTACGTGGTGCTGGATGAAGCTGACGAAATGCTCAATATGGGTTTTCGGGAGGACATAGATTTCATCCTGAAGAATACGCCTGCCAGAGAGCACACCTGGTTGTTTTCTGCAACCATGAGTAATGAGGTTCGTGGCATCGCCAAGCGTTTCATGAAGGATTGGAAAGAGTATGCCGTTGCTGCTGCAAATACTACGAACGAGAATATTGACCACCAGTATTATGTAACGCACAGACATCTTCGTTTTGAAGCACTGCAACGTCTGCTTGACTTTACACCCGGTATCTACGGTATCATTTTCACCCGCACCAAGCAAGATTGTCAGGATGTAGCTGAAAAGCTCATGAGACAGGGGTATCATGTGAGTCCACTTCATGGTGATATGGACCAGAAAATGCGCAGTAAGGTGATGGAGCGGTTTAAGAACCGCAGTCTCCAGGCTATCGTAGCTACGGATGTAGCCGCCCGTGGTATAGACGTGAACGATATCAGTCACGTTATTAACTATGAACTGCCGGATGATCCCGAGGTGTACACCCACCGTAGTGGCCGGACTGCCAGAGCGGGAAAGTCAGGTATTTGTATGTCCATCGTTTCTCCCAAGGAGATTTCCAACATCCGACAGATCGAAAGGATCGTTAAACAACGCTTCAACCGGAGCGATATCCCGGACGGAGCAGAGGTGGTCCGGAAACGATTATTCTATTATCTGGAACAGATTGAAACAGCAAAACCTAAATCTGATTTCGCAAAAGTTTATGAGCAGAGCATTCACGAACGTTTCGAAGAAATGGACAAGGATGAACTGATTAAACGTTTGATCTGGATACAGCTTAAGGATACGATTGCCGCCTATCAGGATGCGGAAGATCTCAATGCAGGTTACGAGGTAAGCGGTAGAAGCTCGGAAGGAAAAACTGTTCGCCTTTTTATGAACCTGGGTTCAAAAGATGGTCTTGACAGTGCAGAAAAGCTTGTAAAGTTCGTTGCTGAGGCTACTGATCTTGAAGCAAATATGATCTTCCGCGTTACAGTACGTGAGCTCAGCAGCTTTTTTAATGTGAGAGCAGACGCTGCAGAGTTCATCAAAGAAACGCTGGCCGCCAAAAAGTTCAAGGGTCGCAAAATCAGGATTGATGAAGCGGAACAAAGAGATGGTCGCTCCTCATCAAGGTCTTCTTCGTCAGGCGATTACAGGTCAAGATCCGAAGGCAGAGGCTCATTCCCTGAACGCCGGAACGACGGTAAAGGTGGAGGACGCTCCGGAAGAGGACAAAGGAAATATTAGTTGTGATTAGTATTTGATTTGGCTATTTCATTAAAATGCAGTTTTTTTGCAGGCAAATGATACGTATGAGACCGCTCTTCACGATCCTGATGTTACTGCTTCTGAGCAGCAGCGTGGGTATTGCCCAGGAGAAAAAGGACAACGTATTCTCCAGTATTAAAAAGGGAATAGCCAGTTTCTATCACGACAAATTTGAGGGCCGACCCACAGCAACCGGGGAAATCTTTAAAAACGACAAGTTCACTGCCGCCAGTAATACCCTGAAACTTGGGTCTTACGTCAAGGTGACTAATCTTAGCAACGGCCAGGTGGTTTACGTCAAGATTAATGACAGGATGGCGAAGTCTAACAGACGCCTGATTGATCTTGCCAGAATAGCAGCGAAAAAGCTCAATTTCGAACGCCAGGGTATCACCGATGTCAAAGTAGAACCGGTTCCTGAGGAAGAAGGCAGAAGGGCTATTCTCGCGCAAAGGGCTGAACTGGCTTCCGAAAAGGAAGCAGAGATCAGCGGATCTACACTTTAATTTTAAAAACGAACAGTTAGTAATTAATTGAGCCCTTAAACGGGCTCTTTTTTTGTTTTGAATTCTCGGACAGCTCTGTTAAGAGATTCCCTCCGGCAAGTTCAGCTTCAGTCCTTTACGCTTCACATAACATTAACGATACAAATATGAAAAAGTGAGCATATAGTCTTTGTAGAACGGTCACTTCTTCCGAAATTTGTGCAACCAAAACGATCCATTACTATGAGGCTTTTACTAATCACTATGATGCTTGTGTTCGGAAGTTTATTCACAACCAACACAGCAAATGCACAACGAAACATCGTTACATCTGTTAAGAAAGGAATTGCCAGTTTTTACCACGACAAATTTGTGGGCAGAAAAACATCTACGGGTGAGGTATTCTCAAATAACAAGTTTACAGCAGCAAGTAATACTTTGAAGCTTGGTACCTATGCGAAGGTCACCAATCTTAAGAATGGCCGATATGTCTATGTTAAGATCAATGACAGAATGGCCAAAACGAATAGCCGCCTGATCGACCTTACAAAGATTGCCGCTACCAGACTCAATTTTACCAACCAGGGACTTACCCAGGTCAAAGTTGAACCGGTTTCGCCGGCAGTTGGGAAGCGTGGTATCATCGCCCAGTCAGGTACTACAGTAAATAGAAATATCTTGTAACCATACACACTTTCTGGTTTTGTTTGATAGAATAGGGCCCCTGCGGAAGGGGCCCTTTTTCGTTTTTTGTATGCTGGTTTGTCCGGTCCTGATGCGTCAGGGAGTTTCTTCCTTTCCAGTATCTGTCAGAGCCTGCATGAAGGCGATAATGGCGGCCTGTTCTTCGCTGCTTAGGTTGAGCCTGTCAGGAGGCAGCGTTTGATTGGGAAGTTCAAAGCCCAGGCCTGCACCGCCACCACGATTGTAGAATTCCATAACCTCCTCCAACGTGTTAAATACTCCATTGTGCATATAGGGGGCTGTCAACCCCACGTTCCTCACTGTAGGTGTCTTAAATGAATGAAGATGGTGGTCCATACCGTATAGATGGTACTTGCCGGAATCTGTATCCAATACCGCATTCAGGGTGTCTCTGCTGGCAGGTACACCCAACACCTCGCTTTCCATTTTTTCGAACAATGGGGGTACGGAACCAGTGAATAGGGGAGCAAAATGGCAGGTTCCGCATTTAGCCTTTCCCATAAACAGGTTCAATCCTTTGATCTCAGCAGTGTTTAGGGCGTTGGCATTTCCCCGGACATACTGATCAAATCTGCTGTTCAAGGACAGGATAGACCGGACATAGGTCGCTATTGCAGTTCGCACCTGCTGTCTGCTGATCCCGGATTCACTGCCGAAGGCAGCGGTGAACCCATTCCTGTAGTCCCTTGAGTTTCTCAGTCGTCCGAGAATGACTTCAAAATCTCCGTTCATCTCCTCATCGTTTCCCACCACGTCGTGTATCTGATCTTCAAGGTAGACGACCCGGCTATCAGCAAATTGTACAGGTTGCAATCCTGTGTTATAAAGAGAAGGTGTATTACGCATCAAAAGCCGTCCCTTTTCCGAAAGACTACTGTTGAGCGCCAATCCATCAGTGAAGGCCAGCTCTGGTTGATGACAGCTAGCGCAGGAGCGATTCTTTCCTGCAGAAAGCATCCGTTCACTGAACAACTTCTTTCCCAATGCTACCAGTTGCTCCTTGTTCCTGGCAGGCTCGGCGTCCGGAGCATAAAACCCGGGGTCCCAGGCGTTCAGATCAAATATGCTGCCCGCTTCCGGTCTGACGGCGCGAGGAACCCGGACCAACGGAATGCCGCGGCTGCTCCGGAATTGACTCAGCGCCTGCATCAGCGGATGCAGATGATCCTTCAGAAAGCTTGCACGGTCAAAACTGTCAAAATCATCCTGCTGGCCCACAAAATTGATCGCATCCTCTAACTGCTGTATTAAAGCATCCGGCGCCTGATAATAGCCCAGAATTTGCTTCATAGATCTAAGTGTTACTCCTGCTTCCGGTACACTGCTGAGGCTTACAGGTGCATCAAATCCAGTGATTCCCTTAGCCAGTAACCGGTATAGATTCAGTCTCAGCGCATCGAATACCAGTGCGGCATCCGGTTGCAAGGCAGTGCTGAAATCCCTTACTGCACGCACATGGTATAAGAGGGTGCTCACCTCCGTGCGCATCAGCATTCTTTTCTGCTCATCCGGAACCTGATAAACGATTTCCTCCAGCACCTGAAACCCGGTGGGATGTTTGGGTTCCGCGGGCTCATACGGATCTGCTTCAACCAGTGCCGGTCCGTTCACTCGCTGAGCGGAACCGGGAAAGAAATACTCCACCAGGTACTCCACCTGCTTATAGTAGGTCCTGCTCCTGTGAAAATGGCCGCGGATTATTTCTTCCGGTGCAGAAGCTGTTGCGGCCTCCATCGCTACCAGTTCCCTTTCCAGAGAATCCAGGTGCAGTTTCAGGTGTAGAACAACCTGTTGTTCCGGAGTGCTTTTGAGCGTCGAAAAAGAGTAAGTGAGTACACTTGCGGCAAAGAGGACACAAACCCAAAAGGTCTTGAAGGATGTGTTTATTAAAGGATGACTTCGGTTTGAGGTAACCATTTGCGGATTTTCTTTTTAGTCTTAGTCGAAAACTGATTGTCAATGGCAATCAATGTTTTCAGGTTTTTTAGTTTTCTAATTCCCTTTGGGAGGCTGCTGAGCTGATTGTTACTCAGGATCAGATATTCCAGCTGGTCCATGTTTCCAATTTCTGACGGTAGCTTTTTAAGCCGATTATTCGAAATTGCGAGGAATTTGAGCTGCCGGAGCTGTCCTATGCCCTCTGGCAAATATTCCAATCTGTTATCGGAAAGGTCAAGCTCTTTCAATCCTGCACAGGATTTAATAGAACCAGGCAATGCATCCAGCTTATTAAATGACAGGTTTAGAAATTGCAGGTTCTTCAATCTGCCGATTTGCTCCGGCAAATACAAAAGCTGGTTGAAGTCAGCCTGTAGTACCTGTAGCGACTGCAAATGGCAGATCGCCGGCGGAAGGGAGCCAAATTCATTATAGGAAAGATCGAGCACCTCCAGATTCTGAAGGCCGGATACTTCTGAAGGAATCGTGGCCAAAAGATTTTTGTCGAGGAAAAGCACCTCCAGGTTCCTGAGCTGCCCGATAGAAGACGGTAGCCTTTTTAGCTGGTTATGGCCCAGTATAAGTTGGCGGGTCTGAGTAAGTGATCCCAGTTCCTCAGGCAGATAACTGAGCTTGTTCTTTTGCAGATCCAGCAGTTCAAGGCCCGTCAGTTTACCTACCTCTGGAGAAAGGTATTCAAGTCTGTTCAGCTTCAAAATCAGCTTCCTGATACACTCAGGCGCTTTCAGAGCTTCCTGCAGGTTTGCCGCAGTTTCGGTTGGGCATTGACCAAAACTATGACTGCTCTGCATCAGCAGAGCAATCATAGCATAAATGGGGACTATTAGTTTTCTCATTGCTTCACAAACCGGCTGGTCATTTGGTTTTGATTTGTATTGATGATCACCTGGTAGGTTCCGGGTGCCAGTGCTGTGGTGGGCAGGGAAAGTTTGTTATCGCCTTTGATCAGGGCTGTTTCTGTTTGCATCACGAGGTTGCCGCTCATGCCGTAAATCCTGATAATAGCTGTCTCTGCGAAAGCGCTGCTAATGCTCATATTCAGATCAGCACTTGTTGGGTTTGGATACAGGCTTGTAATTTTACTCTCCTGAACATTGCCCTGCTCAGCGATATTGTTTGGAATAACGGTTGAATCCGAATCACCCAGATATCCCTTATGAGCGATCACGATCGCTGTTTCCTTATTGAACACGACATCATTTCCAGCAGCGTCCTTTTGTACATAGGTGTTAGAACCTGAAGGGTGTTGAAGGGAAACGAACATGTAGCGGAAGTCAGGGCTAAATGTCATTCCTGTAGGCTCACAACCGGCTGGTGTCACTGCAAAAAGCCGGATGTCCGGATTCTGCTGCGTATGACAGGGCGTGATCATCCAGATATGGTTACGACCGCCGTCCTGTAAAACATACAGATTGCCCAGGTTGTCGAAAGTAAGATTGTCATTACCATCTCTCCACTGCTCGAAGTCCGTACCGTCTTCGTGTTCAATCAGATAATTCTGACTGGGATTACCGGCAAAGATTTCGAAATCGTTGACTACTGTTCCGAAATCGCGGAAGCGATAGACTCTGCTGCTTTCTTTCGATACGAAGTAGATCATGCCATCTACAGGGCTAATCTCGATATCTTCCAGATTCCTGAAGTTTGTTGCTCCAAGTGCACCAGCAGCCGTTTTAACATTGTTACATTCTGTTGGAGTGCTGTTAGGAACTTTCCTCCAGGATCCAGAGCTGGCAATTCCGATTTCGTCGTCCAGTCTTAATACATACAGATCACCGTCGGATAAATCGCCGGGAGTGTGGGCAACATATTTGAACACATAACCGGGGTTTTCGTCGTTGGTTTCATAGATCGTAACACTGTCGTTAGCTACCACTATGTTTTCATGCGACATACGTCCCATCTTCCAGAGTTTGTCAGGAATGTTGTCGTTGTTATAATCACGTATCGAACGTGTCACCGGATCGATTTCAACCTGCCATCCAATGTCCTGATAGCCATCGTTGTTATCATCACGGGTAGGAAGCGTCTCTTCCGAGGTGATCGTGGTGCCCCAGGGAGTGATTCCCCCAGAACAGTTTCTTCCTGTTCCTTCAATACCACTGAAGTCAACAGGTGTTTTTTCTGTTACAACCCAGAGACGGGTAGTAGTATCAAACTCCACATCAAGCACTGAAACTCCACCTGTAACCTGGTTAGACCCCTCATGGTTCAGGTTGATGTAGCCGCTGGTGCTGCTTCCGGTCGGGGAAACATAGCCTGTAAAATCAAATAGTCCTTTCACGACTCCCAGGCTGGTGTCGGTGTAAGGTTCACCAGACTGTACCAGCAACTGAAACACATGCGAAGAAGGGATTCTGATGGAGTCTGGCTGCGCGCCGGGCTTCACCGAAATGAAATCGCTGATGTGGTTCAGGGGAGGCTGACAGTTGGGTGTCTGCGCAAAAGCAGTTGCCTGCATCAGAAGGCAAGTTCCTGCAAATAGTACTGTTTTTCTCATCATAGTTTGATTTGATGAGGCAAAACAACCAAGCTTATGTTACGGGAATGGAAGCGCTATTTTATGCCTGCGTGAACTTCATGTTTCGGGAATGTTAGTGGACAGATTTCTTCATATTCATATCTTTTTATCACAGCAGAAGAGGCACTAATATATACGACTGCACACTTTCTTTTGCTGCGTTTTAGTTCCACGCTAAGGCCGAAGCGCCTAATATCGCTGCATCCGCCTGGGGGAGGGCAGAGTGCAGGAAGTTGATCTTGTTCTTAAAAACCCTCAGCAGGTTTTCTTCCATATATCTTCTTGTCGGGTCCATGATCAAATGACCGGACTGTGCAAGTCCTCCAAAAAACACAAAGGCCTCCGGTGAAGTGATCGCGACTACATCCGCCAACACCTGTCCCAATATCCTTCCAGTATAATCAAATAGTTCCAAAGCAAATGGATCACCTTCCTGAGCCGCCAGATGGATTTTATGAGCGGTCAGTACATCCGGTTGTTCTCTAAGCACTGTGGCATCATCCCGTTGTTCCAGCCATTCCAGCGCCGTACGCACAATTCCTGTTGCTGAGGAATACGTTTCCAGACAACCTCTTCTGCCGCATCCACACGTTCTTCCACCGCGTATAGCATTCATATGACCTATCTCTCCGGCAAATCCATCATGCCCGTAGATCAGTTTACCATTGGCTACAATGCCGCTGCCCACACCTGTGCCCAGCGTCAGCATGATGAAGTTCTTCATTCCTTTGGCCACACCATAGGTCATTTCTCCTAAGGCTGCTGCGTTGGCGTCATTAGTAATCGTCACCCGCAGGCCAAGTGTCTGACTCATCAGTTTTGCCAGCGGCACAATGCCCTCCCAGGGCAGATTGGCGGCATAGGCAATCTCACCGGTGTAAAAATTAGCATTGGGAGCTCCTACACCTACACCGTGTATATTTTCTTTGCCCACCTGCTGCATCAACGGATGTACATTCTTTTCCAGGGCTTCCAAATAGCTGTGGACCGTAAAGTGTCCCGTTGTTGCCATACGCCCCTGGGCAATGATCTGTCCTCTCCGGTCTACCAGGCCGAAGGAGGTATTAGTACCACCAATATCTATTCCTAATGAAACTGTTCCCGTTATCATAATAGTTGTATCACCTTCGTGCAAAGATTTCTGTAAGTTAGTGCATTCTCATTTTTGATCTATGCAGCAAGCGACCTCGCGAAATTATCTCGTTCAGCTCACCCTGATCGGCTTTCTTTTCTTCGTATTTGGTTTTATTACCTGGCTCAACGGCACACTAATACCGTTCCTGAAGACTGCCTGCGAGCTCAACTACCAACAGGCTTCACTGGTCACCTTCGCTTTCTTTATTTCCTATTTCGTAATGGCCCTCCCGTCTTCGGCAATTCTTCGCCGGACCGGTTTTAAAAACGGCATGAGTCTGGGTCTGGTGATCATGGCCCTTGGATGTCTGGTTTTCATACCCGCCGCTCAGCAACGCAATTATAATTTCTTTCTTGCAGGTTTGTTTACACAGGGTCTGGGTCTTGCCATCCTTCAAACTGCAGTTAATCCATATGTCACAATTATCGGCCCTATGGAGAGCGCAGCCCGCAGGATCAGTCTCATGGGCATCTGCAACAAATTTGCCGGCTTCCTTAGTCCTGCAGTGCTGGGTACCATCCTGCTCAGCAATCTGGACGTACTTAACGCCGAAGTGGATGCGACCACTGATCCTGTAACGAAAGCAGCCATTCTGGATCAGCTTGCTGCGCGTATTATCAATCCCTATACTACACTCACAGTGGTGCTTTTTCTGGCTGCACTTTTTATCCGGTTCTCTCCGCTCCCGGATCTTAAAGAAGAGGATACAGAGGAAAAAGCTGTTGGTGGAGGCGGACACCGTTCGCTGTGGAGTCATACCTATCTCTTTCTGGGTGCGCTGGCCATCTTCGCCTACGTAGGTGTTGAAGTTCTTGCGGGTGATTATATCATTTCGTTCGGCTCCCACCTGGGTGTGCCCATTGAATACGCGAAGTATCTCACGTCACTCACCCTGTTTTTCATGATCACAGGTTATTTCGCAGGGGTATTTCTGACGCCAAAATACCTGTCGCAGGAAAAATTGTTACGGATCAACTTATTGCTGAGCCTCGCCCTCATGGCGGGTGTCCTGTTCGCCACGGGCAGGGTAGCGGTGGTGAGTCTTGCACTGCTCGGGTTTACGCATGCGATCATGTGGCCCGCCATATGGCCGATGTCCATCAAAGGACTTGGCAGGTTTACCAAAACAGGATCTGCCCTGCTGATCATGGGCATTGCCGGAGGGGCTGTAGTTCCATTTATATATGGTTCCATTTCTGACGCTTCAGCCGATCCGCAGCGAGCCTTCTGGATCATGATCCCCTGCTACCTCTATATCCTGTATTTCGCGCTCTGGGGGCACAAAATTGGTTATAAAGACGATAAACATAATTAAATGTACGGACCTGAACAGCCTGAAGGTCAAAAGATATCCAGGAAGAAACCGTTCTACCCGGTTAACGACAGTCTGCTCACCTACCTGACGGATTTCGGAAGAAATATCCCCCTTCCTGTACGGTATGATGATCTGATGCACTTCAATGCCGCAATCCCGGTATACGATAAAGACGGCGTCGATACGCTCTGGGAAACTGCCCTTTACGGTGCAGCCGATACCGCACATATTCATGAGGGTCTAAAACAGATCTATTCCATCCTGAAGACAGAGGGGCAAAGCAGGGTTCATCAGCACCTTCATGTTGAAAAGGTGGATTATTGCACCTTTGGCAACTCCAACCCGTTCCGGATCAAGATCGTCAACAATTTCAATGATAATTATGATTACTTCTACATCAAAAGGGTAGACGCCTCCAGGATTTATGGACTGGAGCTGGAGCACATCCTTTCCCCATCCAGGATCAATTATTTCGCTAACGAGAATACGCTGGTAGAAGAACATATCGCAGGCATTCCCGGCGACCAGTTCATCCTCACCTATCTCAATAACGAAGGTTTCAACAGGGTGCGCATTGCCAAAGAGCTGGTAAAGTTTAATTACCGCTGCTTTGTTCGTCTCCTTGGCGACATGCGTTCCTACAATTATGTATTTGATATCACGCCCGATTTCGAGGAAGTCCAGTTCAGAATCCGAGCGATCGACTTCGACCAGCAAAGCTTCGAAGGCAGAAAGAATCTGTATCTGCCTCAGTTCTTCAAAGAGAATTATCCTCTGGTGAAACTGGTTCAGGATTACCTTTCTCCAGAAAACATCGAACAGTATCAGCAGGAAGAACGCTCGCTGCTCATCAGAAGGAGCAAGGCTGCCCGCCGCCAGTTGAATTCCATTCTGGACAGCATGTCGAAGGATACTATCTCCACGCCTGAAAAGATCGAACAGTTGCGGGCTGAGCTGGCTGAGCATTATCAGGTCCCCGAGTTTAACAACTGTATCAGTATGGGCGATATTGTTAAACTCAGTCTTGATCAGATCTATATAGCCCCGACATAGAAAAAGCAGAAGAGACTACGTATAGCCTGTTCTGCTTTCGTGGAATGGTCGTATTTACCTTACAGCTTCTTCAATTCTTTCAATCTTCTACCGTTCTAATCTGCTGCGGCATGTACCATATCCGTACGTCTATTAAGGTAAAAGGACCGTGCCAACCCGGGTTTAGTTGATCGTCAATGTCCCGATCCTTGTCTTTTTTGTTCTGAACCGGCCTTTGGTCATGACGAATGCAAGTGTGTTCTCGTCCACTCTATACATGGAAACTAATGAATTGAAGGTGTATTTGCCCGTTGTTTTCTTCGTTGCTATACGGTCTTTTTCCAATGATCCATCCTGCCTGATCTTTACCACAAAAGTCGCGTCAGATTTCGTAGACAGTTCATGACGCCGCTTTCTTGCGTGTGTATTAGCCGTCTTTTCAGCATTGTCGTTGAAAATGAAAAGATGATCGTTTTCAAATGGAACATAGGAATAGTCACGCGGGTATGGCTTAATACCGGCGGGCTCGTGGATCACATTGGATTTTGCGATCTTCCGGATAAACTGAAGCTCCCCATTACTTCCGATTTTAGAAACCAGCAGATCTCCATAATGGTGAATAAAATGCGTTGTGGTGGTTCCTCCCTTACTACTGTACCTGGTGAATTCCTGCATGTAATAGTTTTCAGCGATCATGACCGTTCCGCCATCCGTTGTTTTGTGGTATTCTGTTATGATGTAGTCTTCATCCTCATAAAGATCGGCTCCCTTCCGATCAGCTTTTTCTGCTTTCCGGGCCATTTTCTTATTGAAAACCGACGCAATCAGCTCATTGCTGAATTCCTGCTTTCTGACGTTCGATACGGTCCCGTTTTCCTCCACGGCTGCGAAGTAGATACCCTGGTATCCGCGTGCCCTGGGTTTATCCTTGTAGAAACCCACCAGCATCGGTTTGTCACCTTCAACGGTGGTCAGGTATCCGTCGTCGATTACGGTGCTGCCAAATTTGATGGACCTGATTGCCGGAGCTGCCTGTTCACCATTGACTCTGATCAGTGTCAGCTCAGGGGCAGTTCGCCTGTTGGTCTGTGTCCTTGACAGGATATACAATTGACCGTCATTACCGACATCAAAAGATTTGTATTGATACTTATTCTTTTCCCTGGACAAGGTGAATTCTTTTGACCACAAGACCCGCAGATGTTCATCTACTACAGCCGCCGCAAATCCGCCATTTTTCCTCGTCCCGGTAGTTACACTCGCAAGGATCAGTGCCTTCGTTCCGTCGGGAGAATGCCTGATGGTAAATGAATCCAGACCGGATGAGCCGGACTTCAGCTTCAGAAGATCTACTGGTGATCCTGCAACACCCGTCTCCACATCCAGCTCCATCGCCATCACGCGACTGGTTTTTTTCTCTTTTTTGGAAACAACAATATAAGTTTTGCCGTGAAGGCTGATCGACTGCAGGCTCGGGTTATTGATGGTGACACCGCCCATGCCTAACAGCGTCACTAACTGAAGTTTTCCATTTGTAATTGCACGCTTGCCATTGTCTTCAGGTGTCGTGACCGGAACCTCACCCAGGTACCGGAGCCTGTTGTCATATTTCTTTACATACTTGACGATCTTGCCATCATATACATTGATAACAGCAAGAGGCACCAGGACATTCCATTTAAGTCGAACGCCTGACATGTAAATGTTTCCGGAATCGTCAGAGGCAATAAAACGGTCTGGTCTGACCTTCTCTTTGACCTCCTTGCCAAGCGTGAGTTTATACTTTTGAGCAAAAACGGGTTGCAACGTGCACATTGCAAGGCTGGCAATGGCCAGGGTACGGGTAATCGGTTTCATATGGTTTTGAATAATTGTGAAAACTGTCAGAGGCAATGGGAAGTGAATCAGTGGAAGATGCTTCGTCAGGAGCCGGCACTAAAATATATCTATACGTACAAAACTGCAATAGGTGTAGAGGCCTTTATGAAGCGTGCAACCTGCTGCAGCCTAAAACGATCGACCCCTTTAGTTGATGGTTGGTGGTTGTGGGATGCCTTCGCCCTGGCCTTCGCTTCACCTTACCTTCGCTAAACCAGCCAATGGCCAATGGCTAACGGCCAACGGCCTTAAAATCGACACACATCACGGTTTGCCGATCAGCCATAAAGGCAATAAGAATGGGCGGATAGGCACTTTTACCTGTAAATAAATGAGAAATAATGGAATTTCATTTATTGTCTATCTCCGTATCTTGTCCACAAAGAAAAAGAACCAATGAAATCTACCCTTCTGCTGTTACTTACAGCGTTATGCTGCAGCTTTGGCTCCTATGCCCAGATCTACGTCGGTCCGCGCGTGCAACCGTTCGGTGGTTATACCGGAAAATTCAAGAATGATGATCTGCAGCGATTAAAA
The DNA here is from genome assembly GCA_023409975.1 of Bacteroidota bacterium. Classification (GTDB taxonomy): domain Bacteria; phylum Bacteroidota; class Bacteroidia; order Chitinophagales; family Chitinophagaceae; genus JAFIGV01. The sequence continues at coordinate 51,013 of JAEYQO010000019.1, forward strand.
GCTACGACCACCATCTTCACGATTCCTGTCAGTCAGTATCATTTAAAGGAAGACTTTGAAAAGGCCATCAAAGAAACCTGGAAGGTCACCCCGTTTAAGATCGTGAAAGCGTCGGAGCTTTACGACTATCTCCAGCCAGAGTACTCCATTTTCAGCTTCGGTGGCGTGTTTAAAATGGTTCAAGGGAGAGGGGGAGGAACAATCACCAATATCTATTACGACCTGTGGATGCCCGAGTTCGATAAGGAAGGAAAAGTAAAAGATCAGGAGTTTTTTGCACGGATCGGTATGTTCGCGGATATTGAGACGCTATTGAATGCATTCGAACTCGCTTTTTCCAGAAAGGAATCGGGAAGGTTATTACCCTACCTCAACTCCCGCGAGTATCACAACTGGGGTGCTGGCTTTTTGAAAGGGTATCTCCGGGTGATTAATGATAAGCTGGAGAACGGTGCTACCATCAGCCCCTATACCAGTCTGGAAAACAATGAGGCGCTGACTTCCTTAAGGAACGACACGCTTTACATTCCCGAATACGTGATGCTGCATTTCAGCCCAATCAGAAGAAAAGAAAAGCAGCGTGAGGCAGATGAGGTGCTGAATAATAAAACCTATCCTTATCCCGCAAAGGTGATTTCTTCTGCTGTTCTCGACCAGATGATCCTGGAGTCTCCGAATCCCCTCAAATATTTGGTCTATCTACGTTCCAATACAGAGAAGTTCGTCAGCCTGTATAGTTCCGACGAACAGTCGCTGGTCTATGCTGATTTTGTAAAGCTGAGCTTCAATTTTCAGGATAAAGACCTTGAGAAATTGTCAAAGACGTTGAAGAAAGCCAAATAGAGCAAGTCCGGGGCAAATGCCTGATTGAAGGCCAGCAAGCTATCAGTTGACTGATGTCAGATGACAGAGCAGAACCGACCAACAGCCGACGGCTACGGGTCAGAGGCCGACGTCAGATGACAGCGCAGCATCACACAACGGCCAAAAGCAATGTCCAGGGATAAGACCAAATTCCACAACTCCTAACCGACCACAAACAAAAAAGCCTCCCGTAAAGGAGGCTTTTTAGCTTTGATACTATCCTTACTCAGCATTCTGAGCTTCTGCATTAGCTTCCTGGTTTTCACCTTCGGTAGTTTCACCTTCGGTTGACTCTTCAGGAACTGCAGATGCAGCTCTTGCTGCATTCTTCTCTTCCACACGACGAACAGATTCGCTAACCACTGCCTGGCGCTTCTCCTGTTTGTGCTTACGATGTGCTTCCTGACGACGGGCAACTACTTCTTCGTGCTCACCGTTCCAGGATTCAAATTTTTCCCATGCGGTCTTCTCATCAAACAGACCAAGGGATACGCCACGCATCAGATGTTTCAGGTACAATACTCCCTTGAAAGAAAGGATACGGCGGCAGGTGTTAGTTGGCTGTGCGCCCTTCTGGAGCCAGTGGAGTGCGCGTTCACGATTCAAACGAACAGTTGCAGGCACAGATAGTGGGTTGTAAGTACCCAGCTTCTCAATGAATTTACCATCACGGGGAGCTGTGCTGTTTGCTACTACGATGAAGTAGAACGGGCGTTTCTTGGAGCCATGGCGCTGCAGGCGAATCTTAACTGACATAAATAATAGAAATTATTTGTGTTATAAAAAAATTTTAGGGAAAGCAAAAGTAGTGAAAACGATTGAATTAGAAAAGCCTCAGGGCCTGAATACGAATATTTAATATGAATTTAGTGTTTTTCGCTGAGTCTGTGTCTCCTGCGGGATTGCAGCCTCCTTTGATATCTTCCCCGTTGGTTCAAAATGATTCAGTCATTTCCGTTTAAGGTACCCTGCATACCGGTCGGCATCAGCCGACCGGTTTTTTTCTAGTAACCAATTCGACTTACTTTAAACCCTATCGAGTTTCGGATTTTGATCACAACCCCATCATTGCGTCTTTCAGTTAGCCAGTTATTGAAGGGGATTAAGTCGTTTTCAGTAATATAGATCCTGAAATTGTGCTTTGATCCTGAATGGCTGATCCCTAACCAGTTGTTGTTGCCTTTTTCGGTCGATATCGATTTAGGTGAAATGACTTTGCCATCATAACTCCGGAAACGAAGCGAAACTTCGTCAATTTCTTCACATGGAATTCTCTGTTCAAAATTTTTCGTTTGCAACTGAACAGAGGATGATTCAAAGACTATTTTACCAATTATTCCAAATTCATTAATTCCGAGTCGTAGGATTCTGGTAGTTAACACCAATATAAAGTACCCGGCAATAATCCATAAGGGAATTTTAGATCTGAATATTGTCCAGATAATACCTGTTGTGAAAATGATAAACAAGGTCCATTCTATTGTTCTCAATATCAGGGCTATCCGACGTGGTCGCTTCTCCAGTATAACAAGTTCAAATGCTTCAGTCAAACCGCTTAATGCCATTTATTTAGTGCATGGTAATTCATACATTTTAAAGCAATGGATTTAGTTGCGCTTCTTTACGCAACTTTACAGCAGTTTTTGAGAATGAGTGACGCAACCACGACTACCATCCTGATCCAGGCTCCTGTTCAGCGCGTCTGGGATATTTTTATGGACCCCGGCTATCTTCAGTTCTGGCTTACGAATTTTGTTTCCATTGAACCTCTGGAAGGTCTGCCGGGAGAGCCAGGCAGCACCAGCAGGCTGATCGTCAATGAAAGAGGTCGTGAGATCGTGGTGATCGAAAAAGTGGTGGACATGGTTCCGCAGGAGTTTTACGCGTTCACTATGACCAATCCCGACTTTGAAGCCATTAATGAGCTCAGGTTTACCGCTGAAGCATCCGGCACCCTCATCACCCAGACCAGCCAGTTCCTTCCAAAAGGGTTCTTTATGAAGATGATGATGCCCATGCTGAAAGGAGAAATGAAGAAGCGTATGAGCAACGAGTTGCAAAAGCTCAAACAGGTTATTGAAAACTCCGATCGCTAAAGCTGCACCATGTATGTCCTCTTTATTCTGATACTGTTACTGACACTTGTTGTAGTGCTGTTTCTGCGCCTGCCACAATTCGGTAAACGCCCTTCCGGTCATCGGCTGGAAAGAATCCACCAGTCCCCCAACTACCGGAACGGCCAGTTTCAGAACCAGAGTCCCACTCCGATGTTGAATGAGGGTCACACCATGACCGGACAACTGAACAAGTTCCTCTTCCAAAGGCACCCGCGAACCCGTCCACAGGAAGTACTCCCCACTGTGAAGACAGATCTCAAAGTCCTGCCATCCAATGAGGATCTGATGGTTTGGTTCGGACATTCATCCTATCTGCTGCAGCTCCGGGGCTATTGCCTGCTGGTCGATCCGGTGTTTAGCGGAAATGCTGCTCCCATACGTGGTACCAATAAAGCCTTTCCGGGGACAGATCTTTATACTGTAGAAGACCTTCCGGAAATCGATCTGTTGCTGATCACCCACGATCATTACGACCATCTCGATTACAGGACCGTCAAAGCCCTCAGGTCAAAAGTCAGGCAAGTCATCTGCGGCCTCGGGGTGGGGGAGCATCTGGAACACTGGGGCTATGATGCAGCCATGATCGTGGAGAAGGACTGGAATGAGTCGGTCCGTATATCAGATGACTTCGAGATCCACACCGCACCGGCCAGGCATTTTTCCGGAAGAAAGCTGGCAAGAAATACGACGCTCTGGCTCTCCTTTGTCATCAAGTCTGTGGAGCGAAGGATATATCTGGGTGGTGATAGTGGCTACGACACCCATTTTGCAGAGCTGGGCCGGAAGTACGGTCCCTTTGATCTTGCCATACTCGAGAACGGTCAGTATAATGAAGCCTGGAGCCTGATCCACATGCTGCCTGAGGACGTCGTCGCGGCGGCTAAAGATCTTAACGCGCGTTATATACTACCCGTTCATTCCGCTAAATTCAAGCTCTCCATCCACCCCTGGGATGAGCCCCTCGAACGCCTCACAGCACTCTCAAGGGACCATCAGTTATCCCTGCTCACACCCCTGATTGGCGAGCCGCTGTTCTTCGATCAACTTCATTCGGAGCAAAAGGCGTGGTGGAAGGGGCTCAGATGATCACATCTGCAGGCGTAATGATCCGCTCACGGGATGCTTTTGACTTTTTTCCCGTTCTCAAAAGATTCTTCATATTCCAGATTGCCAGACCTGTCGTAGCGGATCCACTTCCCATGTTTCTGGTTGTCCTTAAAATTACCTACCTGCCATAGCTGACCAGTCTCACGATAGAACTTCCATTCCCCCTGCATCAATCCTTCAATCGAATCTCCCTCTGCTTTGACCTTACCATCTTTGAAGAAATACGTCAGTCTGTTACCGGATTGCTCAAAGGTCTTCTGACCGTTCGCATATTGCTTTTTCTGCATCATCGCATGGCTGCCAGTTGGATATTATTACCGCAGGTGTCGTTAAACACAGCGATGATCACCGTGCCCATTTCAGTGGGTGTCACGCTAAACTGAACACCCAGTCCGATCAATCGCTGATATTCTTTCTGAACATCGTCAACCTGAAATTGGGTGTATGGAATGCCAGCTTCAAAGAGTGCCTTCTGGTAGATTCTCGCGGGTTCGAAATGAAGTGGAGATGGCTCCAGTAATACTTCCGGTCCGTCCTGCTCCTCCGGACTCACCACCGTGAGCCATCGATTTTCCTCACTCAACGGCAGGTCGATCTTTTTTACGAAACCTAATTTGTCTGTATAAAAGGCCAATGCCTTATCCTGATCCAGTACAGGAATGCTAATAATCTTTGCTTTCATCGTTCTTTTTTATGGCTCAAATTTCCAGTCCCTTTGCCGAATCCACTTTGCGAAAATTGCTTTTTTGAAACATGGTCGGTGTCATTCCCATGCGTCTTCGGAACAGGGTACTGAAAGAACAGGGACTTTTGATCCCGACGGCATAACAAGTTTCAGAAACACTCCGGCCCGAGGCAAGAAGAAGTTTTGCCATTTCCATTCTCTTGTCTGTCAGAAACTGAAAGGGTGTTTGGCCGTAGTATTTCCTGAATACCCGGATCAGATGATATTTAGAAATGAACTGACTTTCACATAGTTTCTGAAGGCTGATCTCCTCACCACAATCCTTCGCCAGGGCGTGTCTGACACGGATCGCTGTGCCTATCTGATGCTCATTGGTGTAAATAAGGCCTTTTATCCGTTGAATCTCAGAGTTGTAGTTGGTCATACGTTCGCAGGTGTATAACAGAAAAGTGTTCAATTTACTGCTTTATAATTTCCACCAATTTATCGAACGCATCCCGGGCTTCAGGCATATTGAGAAACAGCCATCCGTGATACATATGATGGTATTCATAGTAGGTAAGATGAAGCCCTTTTTCTTCAGCCCTTGCCTTTAGTTTCTTTGCGTCTGGCCAGAAGATTTCGTGGGTTCCGATAAAAAGATGGACCGGAGCCAATTTCTCAAGCGGACCGTATAATGGACTGATTCTGTAATCAGTGAGTTCAATGCCTGCTGCATAGGCTTTGACGGCCAGTTTCAACCCAGGAAGATCCAGATAGGGGTCAACTTTATCAATTTCAGGGATATCTGGATGACTGAATGTCGCATCTAACAAAGGTGACAAAAGTATAATCTGCGAGGGTTGCTGAAGATGGTGAATCTGTGCATGTTCGGCTAGTGTGAGCGCGATTCCGCCACCGGCTGAGAACCCGGCCAGAATGATGTTTTCAGCACCTTTACTTTCAACCAGTGCACGATACTCGGGGACGATCATATCCAGGACGTCCTGAACATTATGCTTCGGCGTTAAGGGGTAATCCGGGATGATGATACTCGCGTTGGTGTTGATAACCAGCCTGGTTAATAGCTTCCAGTCGTAACTTGTAATATTGGCTACAAAAGCCCCACCGTGTAGGAAGAACAGGTAGCGATCCGGTTCGCTGTCCTTCGGCCTGATTTCCCAGACCGTCTTGTTGCCGGATGTTAGCCGTGTCCTGACCTCACATGTTTCCCGCGTTTCCGATGGGATGGGTGCAGCCGTTTGTACCGCTTCGAACGCACCGGAATCGAAGAGTTTCCGGATTTTTGTCTTCATGCCTGCCAGACGGAGTGCTATCCGGTATATTCTGCTTTTAATGCTGGGAGTTTTCATAAAATAGGTGCTTGCTTCGATTTGTGGTATATCCTGTTTGGTGTATTGCGCGGATGTTCTTCCGGGATGGACTAAAAGGACTACCATCGTGAAAACTGAGATGATCCTGATCATGTGGTAAAGAATGTTCAGGCAAAACTATTGGCAGCAACTGCTCGAGTTTTTAGCAAATACTAAATTCAATGGGGGCTTTATACGAGGGCTCGCATCCTGCTCAGGGTTACGGGAGACATCCCGAGGTAAGACGCGATGGATCCCAGAGAGGCTCGCTGGAGGATGAAAGGGTGTCGGTTCAATAGTTTTTGATACCGCTCCAGGGCGCTGTCAAACTGAAGTGACAACGTTCGTTCTTCCAAAGCCATGTAGTACTTCTCCATTAGGAACCGGTAGAGATGCATCAACTGTTCATGTCCCTTGCAACACTCAAAAAATTCTTCATAATTAATTTTCAGCAACACGGAATCTTCCAGAATTTCAACAAATTCCCTGCTTTCCTGTTTTGTGAACAGCGCAAATGTGGAGGTGATGATGTCGGTTTCGCGGGCGAATAGAGTCGTTATCTCTCGTCCCCTTTCGATCGAGTAAATCCGGGCAAAGCCTTGTTCTATGATATAGATATCATTACACCGATTTCCCTGCCGGATCAGCAGAGACCCTTTGCTGTGTCGGGTTTCGACCACCAGTTGGGCCAGGTGATCAGTCAGATTCAAAGAAAGTCCTGCTTCTTCAATGATATGTCTTAATGCAGAAGGCAAAGATTGGGTGTTGTACTTAGCCAAGTTACATAAAACTGTTGTCGTGTCGGTTTGGTGAACTTTCGTGATGAAAAGCAGGTCATAAAATGAACAGGAAAAGTGTGCAGTGTGTGCCATATTCCGTTTAAGTTTTGGCAGACCGACCTAACGAAAGAACGTTTGTTTACGTCTAAAGGAGTAGAATGAACAAATGAAGGGTAATCAACTCTACTCGAAGGTCGGTTTCTACCGGCTTTTTTTCTTGGGTTGATGAAGGCCAAGGCGAAAGCGAAGGCGAAGGCCAAAGCTCCCCACAACCCACAGCGCACATCCGTCAACCAAAACGGCCGTTAGCTTTTGGCCATTGGCTGGTTCTGCGATGACATCCGTCAACCAAAACGGCCGTTAGCTTTTGGCCATTGGCCATTGGCTGGTTCTGCGATGGCATCTGTCATCTGACATCTGGAAAGCCTAGGCCAAAGCCAAGGCCAAAGCAACTCACAACCCCCAACCCCCAACTCAACAACCCACAACTCACAACCCTATCGGCCGTTAGCCGTTGGCCATTGGCCGTTGGCGGGTTTTGCGAAGGCGAAGGCCAAGGCCAGGGTCAAAGCTATTCACACAACCCACATCTGACATCTGTCATCTGTCATCTGATAAAATACGAACCATGGAACTGTCGGTCCTACACTGACTACTGACTACTGACTACTGCGAAGCGCATCTGTCATCTGACATCTGTCATCTGACATAATACGAACCATGGAACTTTCGGTTAATAATCTAACGACTAGCGACTAACGACTCACGACTGCCGCAGGCGACTCACGACTGCCGACTGACGAAAGCAACCAAAAAACTGTTTATTTTTGCAGTTCCGTGAAGGGTGTTTGAAGAGGTAAAGAGAGGTGGCGCAATGCGTTTTTCTTCGGTCCGGGTATGGACCATTTACAATTGGATATATAGGTTTTAGTATCTATTAGCGGCTCAATAGTGGCGTTTGCAAGGAGTATGCAAGGAGTTAGTAGTAACGGAGGTATAACGCAGGTATAAGGGAGGTATAACTCAGCTATGGCTCAGAGCAGGCGAAAATGGGTAGAAAGTACTTGCTGTCAACCAAAACCGGCCGTTAGCCATTGGCCATTGGCTCGTTTTGTCATCTGACATCTGGCCACTGCCTTGCCTGTGACTTGCTGATGACTTGCTGGTGACTTGCTGATGACTAAGGTTTCCGTCCCCCTCAAGACCACCCCCCGTCCCGCTGTAACCCGCGTACTACCCACGTATACGGATTTCGTTTTAATGTGTTTTAACCAGGAAATTCAGGTCTATACTTGCCAGCCCAAAAGCCAAAGACCGATGTTGGCGGGTATTGGAGATAGGTGCGACCCCGATGGGGTCGGATCGGTGTTTGTAGCGGTTTTCTATAAACATGCGACCCCGATGGGGTCGACCAGCAGAACGAGCCAACAGCCAATGACCAAAAGCCAAGGCTAAAGCCAAGGCCAAGGCCAAGGCCAAAGCCAAGGCGAAGGCGAAGGCGAAAGCCAAAGCGGTTCCCACAACCCACAACCCACAGCTGACAACCCGCAACCCTCATCTGACATCCGACATCTGACATCTGACATCTGACATCTGACATCTGACATCTGAAATCTGACATCTACCTAAAATTCCTTCCTCCTGGAAACAGCTCTCCCTGCACAATTTTTCGGACCTGTGTGCGCTTGTTCCGGGCTGCAGCGGTGGGGAGCGCCGGACGGGACGGGGACTGCACTTCTTCATCCGCATCGGTGACAAGGTGCGTGAGCAGATGACCCAGATCATGACAGCGCCTTACAATCACATGGATCACCGCACCCTCCCGCTGCACCTTACCCTCAACCATCAACAACCGCGATTGCAGGATCTCCTGCCGGAACTTATCGAATAAACTATGAAACACCACAAGATTGGCCACACCGGTCTCGTCTTCAATGGTGATGAAACAGACACCACCTGCCGTGCCCGGTCGCTGACGGATCAATACCAGTCCCGCCACCCGAACAGTCATGCCGGGCTGCACCTGCTCCAGCTCGCGGGTCCTGCAGACTTTCAACGCCAGAAGCTGCCTCCGGATGAAATGAACAGGATGGGCCTTCAGTGACAAAGCCATAGAGCCATAATCCTGCACCACATGCTCTCCCTGGCTCATAGCTGGCAGACGGATGTCTTTTTCCACCTCCACCTCGGGTGTCTGTCCCTCGTACATCCCATGTGGTCTGTCAGCCAATGCCGAAACCTCCCAGAGCGCCTGCCTGCGGTCGAGCCCCATCGAACGGAAAGCATCCGCATCTGCCAGTCGCTCCAGTGCCCCCTGTGAGATGCCCGCATCCCTTAATGCAGCTATGGTGCGGAAAGGCTTGCGACGGAGCTCCGGTATCAATCGCAGCTCCTCCTCAGCCAGTCCTTTCACCTGACGGAAACCCAGCCGGAGCGCCCGGTAGCTGCCCGAGGGCTCCTCAAGAGTATTATCCCAGCAGGAAAGGTTCACATCCACCGGCCGCACCTCTACACCATGGTTTTTTGCATCAATGACGATCTGGGCAGGTTGATAAAACCCCATAGGCATGCTGTTGAGCAGGGCTGCTGCAAAAACATCGGGATAGTAACATTTAAGCCAGGAAGAAACATACACCAGAAGGGCAAAGCTGGCGGCATGGCTTTCCGGGAAGCCATAGCTGCCGAAGCCCTCCAATTGCTTAAAGACTCTTTCTGCAAATTCCCGCTGATAACCGCGGGCCATCATGCCATCTACCAGCTTTTGCTGAAACTGACTCACAAGGCCCTTCAGCTTGAAGGTGGCCATGCTGCGGCGCAACTGATCCGCTTCTGCAGGGGTGAAGCCCGCAGCCACAATAGCGATTTTCATCGCCTGCTCCTGAAACAAGGGCACCCCAAGGGTCTTGCCCAGTATCTCTTCCAGCTCTTTAGAGGGATACGCCACGGGTTCCTGGCCATTGCGCCGTCGCAGGTAGGGGTGTACCATATCGCCCTGTATAGGTCCGGGACGGACAATGGCTACTTCGATCACAAGATCATAGAAACACTGAGGCTTTAGACGGGGGAGCATGGATTGTTGTGCCCGACTTTCAATCTGGAAGACGCCAATAGTATCTGCCCTCGAGATCATCTCATAAACAGCAGGATCGTCCTGAGGGATGTTGGCAAGGGTAAAGGTCTTTCCATAATGCTGCCTGGCCAGATCGAAGGCCTTGCGGATACAGGTGAGCATCCCCAGCGCCAGCACATCGATCTTCAGAAAGCCCAGCGCATCGATATCGTCTTTGTTCCACTCGATGCAGGTGCGGTTCTCCATCCGGGCATTCAGGATGGGACAGAGATCGGTCAGCTTGCCCCTGGTAATAACAAAGCCACCGGTATGCTGCCCCAGTTGTCTGGGAAAACCCATGAACTGACGGGTGAGCTCCAGCACTTTTACCAGATGCGGATCATTAGGATTGAATCCCTGCTGCGAGATGCGCTTCCCTTCAAACCATTCATCCGTAAACTCCCAGATGGAGGAGGAGAGTTTATTAATGGCATCCAGCGAAAGCCCCATGGCCCTGGCAACATCGCGGATGGCTCCCCGCTGATGCTGCCGGGTGACAGTGGCCACAATGGCTGCCCGGTCGCGCCCGTACTTGTTGTAGATATATTGAATAACCTCCTCTCTTCTTTCATGCTCAAAATCGACATCAATATCCGGTGGCTCGTTGCGGGCAGAAGAAATGAACCGTTCAAACAGGAGGTCGAATTTATTAGGGTCAACAGAGGTGATGCCCAGGCAGAAGCAGACGGTGGAATTTGCGGCAGACCCTCTTCCCTGGCAAAGTATATCGCGGGAACGGGCAAACTTTACAATGTCGTAAACGGTCAGGAAGTAGGGTGCATAATCCATTTCTTCAATGAAACGGAGCTCGTGATGAATATTGGCAATGATCTTCTCCGGCAGCGGTTCGCCATAATAGGCACGTGCGCCTTCCCAGGTCAGCCGGGTGAGCTCTTCCTGAGGACTGCGGCCCTCACTGGTGATCTCTTCCGGATAGACATACCGAAGGCTGTCGAGAGAGAAGTTGCAGGCTTCGGCTATTACTCCTGTCTGCAGGATGGCCTCGGGATACTGGCGGAAGAGGCGTTCCATTTCAGGGATAGGCTTCAGGTATCTTTCGGCATTCTGATGCAGCCGGAAACCTGCCGAATGGATGGTGCATTTTTCCCGGATGCAGGTAAGCACATCCTGCAACTCTCTTCTTTGGGGATGATGGTAATAGACATCGTTGGTGGCTACGAGTGGAACCTGCAGCTCGCGGGATAGCTGATGCAGCCGGAATAACTTCTTGCTGTCATGGGCCTGGTAGGTGCGGGCAGCCGCGAGGTAGAGGGCGCTTCCCAGTGCTTCTTTGTATTCCCTGAGCGCTGCCCTGAAGGATGCCTCCAGTTCAAACCCTGCATTCAGGGGGGTGGTAGGAACGGCCAGGAAGAGGATGTCCCCGGCATGGTGGTAGACATCGGCTTTGTAAAGATGGCAGGAGCCTTTTTCCGCCCGGAGGTTTCCCTCGGAAAGGAGTGCTGATAGCCGGGCATAGGCGTCCTGGCTTGTGGGGTAGGCGAGCAGGCTGGGACCGTCGAGGAGGTCGAGGCGGCAGGCGGGAATGATCCTGATGTCTTTTCCGCGCGTGGCTATATGGGCACGTACCACACCTGCCAGCGTGTTGCGGTCTGTGATGGCGATTTTCTTATAACCCAGGGCGGCAGCCTGCTCCACAAGTTCTTCAGGATGGGAGCCTCCGCGCAGAAAGCTGAAATTGGTAGTGACCTGTAGCTCGGTGTACTGCATGTTCTTCTGTTTTCTCAGGCAAAAAATCCATGGAGAAACCACTGAGGCGGTTCGTCCTGACGGTAGTCGCCCAGCCGGAACAGCCAGAAGCGGGCGCCTTCCTCATCTTCCACACAATAGTAGTCGCGATAGAGGCCCTGCTGGAGCCACCACTCCTGTTCTATCCTTTCAGGTCCGTCTGCCCGCTGCACCTTGTGTAGTTTTCCTTTGTAATGGAAATGCATGGGCGGATAATCCGGCAGCGGTACGGTGACTTCAATAGGCTCCGGCTGGCTGAGCAGGTGAATAGGGCGGGGGAAATCTTTGCGCCAGGCCGTAGTGGCTTTTTCATCAAGGGTGCGGGCCTGGCGGAACATGCGTTCCGGCCAGTAATGTTCTGCCGGCAGATAGCGTTGCAGTGATTGCATGCCGGCTCTGCCCGCCAGCCGGTCCAGCAGCTCAGCCATCAGTTGTTCCTTGTGTTTGCTCTCCAGTCGCCAGAGCGTTTCCTGATTTTCATGAATATCTTCTGTTACAGGGGCCTCCAGCAGGAAGAGCTCAATGCCTAATCCGGGTGCAATGCTTCCGGTTTTCAGCTCAAAAAGCCTGTAGAGATGCGCTGCATGCCGGGAGGCTCTGCTGGTGCCTATGGCGATCTGCTGAGTCTCTCCATCTATGCGATAGGAGCTGAAGATGGCTTTTCTCAAGCCTTTTCCTTCTGCTTCCAGTCGTTTGCAGAGTTGTTCCAGTAGTTTCTTCAGGGCGATCTCAATGCCTTTGGCGGTGCGGATGGGCTCCAGGGAGGGGAGGCGTTCCTGGTAGGGCACCACGGGCTGCACTGGCTGCAGGGGCTCTATCGTTTGTCCCAGGGCCTGATCCAGTCTTTGGAGGAGGGTTTCTCCGAAGCGGCGCCGCAGGGAATGGCGTGGCAGATGGATGAACTGTCGGATCTGGTAGAAACCCAGCTTGTTGAGCTTCGTGAGCAGTGTTTCTTCCAGACGGAGGGCCAGGGGCGGCAGGGGTAGCAGACAGGACATTTGTTCGCCGGAGGGAATAACGGGTTGCTGCCTGCCATAGCGGGCATTGGCCCAGGCAGCACCCACCGTATCGGCCATGGCGGCTCGCACCTGATAGCCCATATCGGTCAGCTTTCCGGTGATATCCTTCAGATAGGCTTCTTCGCCACCCCAGAGATGTGGACAGCCAGTGGCATCGAGGATCACACCATCGGGTGCATCAATAGCAGCGATGGGGGTGAACCTCAGACACCAGACTGCCAGCGCTCTCAATAGCCGGTGGGTCAGGGGCTGTTCATGATCGATTACTTTGAGTTCCGGATAGATGGCGCGGCAGTCGGCTACTACCATGCCTTTCTGTATGCCTTTGGCTTTGGCAGCAGCGCTTTCTGCTTTTACGATCATCCTGCCGCGTTCGGGCAGGGCCAGTACAAAAGCTTGTTCTTTCAGCTCCGGCTGCTGGCGGGAATGCCAATCGGCCAGTAAATGGGAGAACCATATGGATACGTATCGTTTGGACATGGCATTAACCGGTTTTGATCTGTGTATAACGGTTTGTCTGCGATCCTGAGGGGGTAAGATGGATGAAGCCTTCGGGTGTCCAGGCAAACTCCCATTGTCCCGGGCGACCGTTCCTGACCTTTAGCAGCCGGATATCCCAGCGGGGGTGCCCGAGACCCGGCAGGTCCTCCTCTGTAAATCCTGGCAGGGGCTTTATTTTCCAGCGTGTCAGGCAGGCTACGGTGTTTTCAGAACGGGGGCGGTGACGGTGGATGAAGCCGGTTACCTGGCTGTTTTCTACAGCGAGCTGCAGTCGGCGGGATTCTGTGAAGCTGAGGTCGCGGATCTCACCCACCACCGCTGCCAGTGATTCACATTTCAAAGCTTCTTCTATAGCCCAGAGGGTGTCTTTAGCGCGTAGCAGATCAATGAATATGATCCGTTCCGGACTGAGGCCGAATTGTGTGAGGGCGGGCGGATAGACCAGCCTGCGGTTGCTGATCCAGAGGCAGGCGCCCCCCTGTTGCATGAGCCGGGCAGTGATGGCTGCTATGAAACCATTGGTGGCTGCAGCCGATTCGGTTTCTGCTGAGATGAATTCATGGATGGCGCCGGTGGGAAACACTTTTCCGGGAAAAGCAGCTTCCAGGGGCCCCAGACCTGCTCTTACCTGCCGCAATCCTGGCCTGTGGATGCCCTGCAGGGCAAGCAAGTCTTTCTTCAATTGATTAATAATTTCCTTTTTCACCTCGGCCTGCTGCATGGAAAAAACGATTTAACTTTGCCACTAATAGTAACAATGCTATGGTTTCAATAATAACAATGCCAGCGTATGAATCCAAAAATGTTTTTCCCCAGCAACCTTCGTTATTTAAGAGAACAGCAACGGAAAAGTCAGGAAGAGCTTGCCTTTGCATTGGGTATCACCCGGAATAAACTGCAGGCACTGGAGTCGGGTAAGACCCTGAATCCAACGATTGCCGACCTGTTCCGGATCTCGGAGTATTTCCATCTTACCATTGATCAGATCCTCCGTCTCGACCTCCGCAGGATAGGATTATTTAAGCTTCGGGAACTGCAAGGCCACCCGCCGGTAAAAGTGGTGTTTAAATAAAGATGGCTATTGAATAGTGTGGTGAACAGAACGCCATATTGTGGTATGCAAAAAAGCCGCAGCCCTTCGGCTGCGGCTTTCTGAATGTTTCTGAATCCCGTTAGTTCACCGGAAATCCTCTTTTCTTCATCAATGCATCGGTCTGCGGATCGCGGCCCCGGAAAGCACGATAGCCCTCTGCAGGATCGATCGTATTGCCTACAGAGAATACATGTCGCCTAAGGCGCTGGGCCACTTCCTTGTCATAGGCACCGCCAGCTTCTGTAAAGGCACCCCAGGCATCTGCTGTCAGTACATCTGACCACAGATAACTGTAGTAGCCCGCAGAATAAGAATCGCTGGAGAAAATATGCAGGAACTGCGGGGTGCGGTGACGCATCACAATTTCCCCGGGCATGCCGATTTCCTGCAATACATCCCGTTCAAATTTATCAGGATCGATGGCCTTTTCACCTTCCAGATGCAAACGCATGTCCACGATGGCGCTTGCCAGGTATTCCACAGTCGAAAAGCCCTGGTTGAAAGTAGCTGCCCGCTCTATTTTGTTTACCAGCTCCTGTGGTATGGGTTCCCCTGTTTCATAATGTACCGCAAAGCGCTCCAGTACCTCTGGTGTGGAAAGCCAGTGTTCCAGTAACTGTGAAGGGAATTCAACATAATCTCTCATGACCGCAGTGCCAGCCAGGGAAGGATAGGTGACATTAGAGTTAAGGCCATGTAAGGCATGTCCGAACTCGTGAAACAGGGTAGTGGCATCATCCCAGGAGATCAGCACCGCCTCGCCGGGCTTCCCTTTTACGAAATTGGAATTGTTCGATACGATGGTCGTGATTTCCGAGTCCATCCGCTGCTGACTTCTGTAAGCGTTCATCCAGGCGCCGCTCCGTTTGCCTTCTCTGGCATAGGGATCGAAATACCAAAGGCCTACATGATTACCACTCAGCCGGTCCTTTACCTCCCAGACCTTCACATCCGGATGGTGAACAGGGATATTACTCACTGGTACAAACTCATAACCGAACAGCTCGCCCGCTACCCAGAACATACCATCTCTCAGCTTATCGAGCTGCATGTATTCTTTTACCTCATTCTGGTCGAGATCATATTTATCTTTCCTGACCTTCTCTGCATAGTACCGGTAATCCCAGGGCTTGATGGTGATACCATGTCCCAGCTTATTGGCCAATGCCTGCATATCGGCCACCTCTTCTTTCACACGTGCCACTGCCGGTTTCCAGACCGCCTCCATCAGCTCAATGGTTCGCTCCGGTGTTTTGGCCATGGTATTCTCGAGCCGCCAGTGTGCATGGTTCTCAAAGCCCAGCAGCCTGGCCCTTTCAGCACGGAGCTTCAAAATGTCAGTGATGATCGCATTGTTATCTGTTCTGCCGCCATTATCACCTCTGCTGACAAACATTTTCCAGGCCTTTTCACGAAGTTCACGACGGTCGGAATAAGTAAGGAAGGGGTCCACGGAAGAACGGGTATTGGTGATGACCCATTTTCCTTCCATACCCTTGTTCTTAGCTGCCTCAGCAGCCGCATCCACGAGGGATTGCGGGAGTCCTGCCAGGTCTTCTTTACGTTCTATTACTATGGTGCCATTGTTCTCGTCAGCCAGTACGTTCTGACTGAATTTGGTGAAATGACCCGCAAGTTCCTGGTTGATGGCAGAGAGTCTGGCCTTGGCGCTGGCATCCAGCCTGGCACCCTGGCGAACGAAATCGGTATAATATTTCCAGACGAGCCTTTGCTGTTCCGGGGTAAGATCATCTTTCTGCGGCGAGTTGTAGACAGCTTCAATTCTTCTGAAGAGCTTCGTATTCTGTACGATCTGGTCGTAGAATGCCGCCAGCTTCGGCTCCATCTCCATCTCCACTTTCTGGAAGGCATCATCGTTCATGGTCGAGCTCCAGATGCCATATACCGTCGTAACCCTGTCCATGGTCTTGCCACTGCGCTCGAGGGCAGCAATGGTATTTTCGAAATTAGCTGGTGCGGCATGCATGACGATCCTGTGGATCTCTGCCAGTTGTTCTTCCATGGCTGTTTCCAGCGCTGGTTTGAAGTGGTCCACTTTGACACGGTCCAGCGGAGGCACCCCTCCATAAGGGCCCGACCAGTCAGCCAGAAGCGGATTGCTGACCTGCGTACTTGTTTTTGTAGCCTGATTGTTCATACTGTTCTTTTTCTGAGCCATCATGTCTTGTGGCAGGCTGGCACCTAACAGGAGCATTCCTGCACAAATAATCTGGTTTCGCATATTAAGGCTGATTTTTATCAGCCCGAAACTAAGCTATATTCTGCAAAAGGGCAGGGTGGGAGGGCAGGGGATATTCCTCACTGAAAGATGGCCTGGAAAAGTCTGTAAGTGCCATAAATAATACCTGCAATCAGTGCCAGTACGATGATCAGTACCGGTACGATGACCTTCCAGGCACCGCCCTGGTAGCGCCCGTCCACATAATGCCGTTCCATCAGCCGGAGGTTCTTTTGATTGGCCTTGAACCAGGCGTCGAAGATGTCGCCGATCACCGGTATGGAACCGAACAGGGTGTCTATAACGATGTTGAGCGCCATGCGGGCGATAACATAACCGCTGGCCCCGTTCCTGGCCATCAGCACCAGCATGTATCCCGAAACGGCAAAAGTGGATAAGTCTCCGATTCCGGGTATCAAACCGATCACCGCATCCAGTCCGAACCTGAAGTTCGTTCCGGGAATCCGGAACTGGCTGTCCATCAATTTTGCAAGGATGCTGATATTTCGTAATCTCGGATCTGTAACCGGGGCTTTTTTCATTATCGCTGAGCTATATGTTTCCCGCTACCAAAGTCTTGCCAAAACGGGAAACAGGTTGCTTTGAACAATTCCCGACCTTTACGTCTATGATGAGGCGTTTGACAGAAGTTGAATTCAGAAAGGAATTTGTTACTGAGTTCCCCGGAGACGATTCCGGGAATATTCAACCGCGTCAGACACCCGGAATGCTGTACAGCAAAGCGCCTCCGACACCGGTTCGTGAGCCTAAGCTGTTGGGCTGGTCGGATGATCTGGCCAGAGCGCTCGGACTGGCAGCTCCGGCTTCGCCGGAAGAAACAGCTTTGCTGGCCGGCAATCATCTTACCCCCTCGATGTATCCCTATGCCGCCTGTTATGCCGGTCACCAGTTCGGCCATTGGGCCGGTCAGCTCGGCGATGGCAGGGCCATTACCCTTGGCGAATTGCCTGCCGGGGAACTGGGTTCTTATGAACTGCAGTTGAAAGGAGCGGGCATGACGGCTTATTCCCGTATGGCGGATGGCAGGGCCGTGCTGCGTTCCTCCGTGAGGGAATACCTGATGAGCGAGGCCATGCATCATCTCGGCATACCGACAACAAGGGCATTGAGCCTTGTCGCCACAGGCGAGCAAGTTCTGCGGGATATGTTCTACGATGGCAATGCCGCCTATGAACCGGGTGCCATTGTCGTGAGGGTTGCTCCCAGCTTTCTGCGGTTTGGGAATTTTGAGCTACTGGCTTCCAGGAAGGATAATGGTCTCCTGCAGCAGTTGGTTGATTGGACCATCAACCGGTATTATCCGCATCTGACAGGCGATGATCGTATCCTTAAATGGTTTCAGGAGGTGGTGCAGCGGACGGCAAACCTGATGGTGGAATGGATGAGAGTGGGTTTTGTTCATGGGGTGATGAACACGGATAATATGTCGGTTCTTGGTCTGACGATCGATTACGGGCCTTTTTCCTTTCTCGATGAGTATGATCTGAACTTCACACCGAATACCACCGATCTGCCGGGCCGCAGATATGCTTTCGGTCGCCAGGCTGCGATCGCGCACTGGAACCTGGGTTGTCTGGGTGGGGCCCTCTCCCCATTGTTTGAGTCCACCACCGCGCTCGTTTCGATCCTTAATGGATATGAGCCGTATTTCTGGAATGCCTATTATGAAATGATGAGCCGCAAGCTAGGGCTTTCTGAATAAGCCAGGGAAGATCAGGAGCTGATCAATCAACTGGACAACCTGCTGAATGAGCTGAAGCCCGATATGACGATCTTCTATCAGTTGCTGGCGGGGTTCGATGGGACGGCAGAAGACAGCGCGACTGTACTGGGGTATTTTAAACATGCCTTTTATACAGATCCGGTCAGTGAGAGGCTGCAAGCGCTTCACGAGTGGCTGAAGCTATATCATACCCGGAGGATCAGGAATGGCTGGAGCCTGGAGGCCTCTGCTGAGCTGATGTCGAGGACGAATCCCAGGTTCATACTACGGAATTATCTGCTGCACGAGGCGAATCAGGATCTGGAAAAGGGGGATGCTACGCTGTTTAACCGACTGCATCAGGCCCTCAGATATCCCTATTCGACCCAGGCGGATGAGTTTTTTGTCCGTCGTCCGGACTGGGCGGCTAATCAGGCGGGATGTTCGATGTTGTCCTGCAGTAGCTGATCAGGCATCCTGTTGTTTACTGAATTTCTTCGCCTGGAATACTACAGTGATAATCGCCACCGTGATACTGATGGGTAGGATCCACCAGATATAATCCTTTATCTGCGGAAACTGATTGCCGAGGAAGTAGCCTGCGAGTCCGAAGATGGCAATGTACAGGACACACCCTAAAGCAGAGATGCTGAAGAACTGAGGCTTGCTCACATTGGTCATGCCAGACATGACCGGTGTGAACGGACGGATGACGGGCAGGAACTTTCCGATGATCAGCGATTTCCGTTTGTGTCTGTGAATGAAATCCTCCGCCATATACAGATATTTTTTTCTGAACCACCAGGTGTCCTCTTTTTTATAGAGCTTCTTTCCGATACGTTTTCCGATAAAGAAGCCGCAGAGGTCTCCCAGGAAGGCAGCGAGGACGAGAGCGGGAAGCAGCAGGGTGACAGAGGTATCGAGTACGGCGGTTCCGGAAAGGAGCCCGGCCGTAAAGACCAGGGTTTCTCCTCCGGGGATAGCGAGGCCCAGCAGCAGCCCTGTTTCAGAAAAGACGAGGAGGGTGATGATCAGAAAACCTCCCCATTCGATGATCGCCTGTGTATCCATATGACTTGTTGTTACAGGAGAACATTAAATATTATACCGCAGGCCAGTGGCGCTGTGGAAAGACGGCGGGGTTATACCCGGAGGAGTCATTACTGGTCACCCTCCGATACACCTCAGGTAAACCTGCGTTATACCTCCGTTGTACCTCCTTTACTACCGGACCGTGTCCACACCGGCGCTCGACCGCGTCATTACCGTTCACACCAACTTTTTTATTATCTGTTTTTCTGCGATTTCAGTCAGGAAAAGTCCTTTTTTGAAGGGGGATTATTAACGCAACAGAATCGATCAAAGGCAGCATCATGAAGATGAGCGAATCGAGGAATGTTCTGATTAGGCAAATTTTGATCCAGGTCGCGTGTTGTGGGACGCCTTGGCCCTGGCTTTGGCTACACCAGCCAACGGCCAACCACTGTTGTCCGGGGAAACTAATATCTGAGAGACGGGGTTCGAAAAAAACACCCGATTGATCAGTTAGCTAAGTGCCAAATCCCTTCCAGGTACCAGCTACCTTCCTTGTAGGTTCCTTGTACCTTCCTTGTAGGTCCCAACTAACTGGCATAATACGAGGTGACGGTGTCGTACATACGTCATATTGGTGTCCTACTGGTGTCATATAAACCCTATGTACGAAAACCTTATTCGGTTGGATTTTCTTCGCGTTCCGGTAAAAAGTTTCCAGGCCTGCTCAAATTCAACTTCTAATTTTTCCGGACAGCAGTGTAACGAAAAAAGGGGCTGTTTTGCAGCCCCTTTCTGATATTTGACAGAATCTAAATTTTAGTCGATAACACCGAGACGTGCCAGTTCCTTCTCGGTATCACGCGCCTGCTGGCTTTGAGGGAATTCATTACGAATTCTCTTCAGGCTCTCGATTGCCTGATCGGGCTGGTTAAGCATCTGATGCGCCAAAGCCGCACGATATAGATAGACGGGGGTCAACACGTCGTTTTCTTTGTCTGCAGCTGCTTTCTTATAATACTCCAGTCCTTCTTTTACCTTGCCCGCATCCATATATGCATCAGCTAGAGCTCCGAAAGCAGCGTACTGAACATTTGTTCCTTCCGGGTCGAACTCTTTCAGGTGCTTTATGGCGCTATTGGGATCACCCAATTGCAGAAAACTTAAACCTGCATAATACTGAGCGAGGTTTCCACTCTCAGTGCCACCATACCTGCTGATGATTTGCAGGAAACCGATGTTCTGTCCGTCTCCGTTCAAAGCTTTCTGAAGGGAATCCTGGGCGAAATAGTTTTGGGCATATGCAATTGCATTAGCCGCCTTTGTCGCTTTAGGGTCCTGCACGAATTTTTTATAGGCAAAAAATCCTACTACGGCCAGCAGGACAATTGTACCAATAGTATTTATTCGTTTGCTGTTACGCTCATATGTATGCTGGATATTTTCCAACGGATTTGGATCCTGGAAGGTTGAAGTAGCTGGAGGCTGATTTTTTACGGTATTTGCCATATAGTGTGTGGTGAATAATTGTTTCAGATAGTTTTAATCAGTGATGAAAGGATAGTTTTCATCTACATAAATGTCTTTGTAAAGTTCATTATCATCAGGGTAAGGGCTTTCTTCTGCGAACCTTACAGACTCTTCCACTTCGTTACGAACCTTTTCATTGATACCTTCTATCTGTTCTTCTGTTGCCCACTTATTGTCCATGATGGTTTTAAGCACCTGGTTGATGGGGTCTTTTTCTTTATATTGTTCCAGTTCTTCTTTCGTTCTGTACTTGGCAGGATCACTCATAGAATGACCGCGGTAACGATAGGTCTTGATCTCAAGGAAGGTAGGTCCACCCTGTTCTCTGGCACGGCGAACGGCCCTTTCAATGGCTTTGTGAACTTCTTCACAGCTCATTCCATCAACAGAGTCAGCAGGCATATCATAAGCATCTGCAAGGCGGTAAATGTCCAGCACCTTTGAAGTTCTGGATACCGAGGTGCCCATCGCGTAGTGGTTGTTTTCGCAGATGAACACTACCGGAAGGTTCCAGAGCATGGCCATGTTAAAAGTCTCATGCAAAAGACCCTGGCGGGCAGCACCATCACCAAAAAGGCAAATGGTAGCACGGTCGCTTCCGAGGTACTGGTCAGCCAGAGCAATACCAGCACCCAGTCCGATTTGTCCGCCTACTATACCATGTCCGCCAAAGAAGCGTTTTTCTTTTGAAAAGAAATGCATTGAGCCGCCCTTTCCTTTGGTACAGCCGGTCGCTTTACCATATAGTTCAGCCATACATTCATTGGCTGTCATTCCTTTGGCGATCGCCAGACCATGGTCACGATAAGCTGTGATAATGTTATCATCATCACGGATAGCAGTCATCATCCCGGCAGCTACAGCTTCCTGTCCGATATAGAGGTGGCAAAATCCACGAATCTTCTGCATTCCATACAACTGCCCGGCTTTTTCTTCAAACCGGCGCAGCAGCAACATGATCTCGTACCAGTATAAGTAAGTTTCCTTTCCGAATGGAGTCTGCACTGATTTTCTAAATTTGTGCGAAAATATAAAAACTTTCGTTCGAACCACGCCGCTTGAATCGGATTAAGAAAATAACGCTCATACAATTTAAGAATTACAGCGCTACATCATTTGTGTTCACAGCCCCCGTCACCTGTATAACCGGCCCCAACGGTTCAGGTAAAACCAATCTGCTGGATGCGATATACTACCTCTGTTATACTAAAAGCTATTTTAGCGCTTCTCAGCAGCAGGCTGTGCAAATAGGCACCGACGGCTTTCGCATTGTTGGGGAGTTTGAAGGAGAGCAGCGTATTGAAACTGTTAGCTGTAAATGGAAAGGGGGTAAAAAGGAACTTTTTGTCGACGGGCTTGGGTTTGAAAAGATTACAGATTTCATCGGTAAGAACGCCGCGGTGATGATCGCACCCGATGACATGGCATTGATCAACGAAGGCAGTGAGGGCCGGCGACGCTGGATGGATGGTATTCTGGGACAAACGGACCGGCAGTATCTGGATTCTCTGATCGTGTATCAAAAGATACTGCTCCAACGCAATGCCTGGCTGAAAATGCATGCTATAAAGCCCCAGCAGGACTATTCGTTACTTGACTATTATACAGATCAGCTATCAGGTCTGGGTACCTATATATTCCAGGCCAGGAACAGGTTTGTTCAGCGTTTTGTCCCCCTCCTGCAGCAGTATTATGCCGAATTGTGTCGCTCAGGAGAATCGATCGGGCTGTTTTACAGTACTGATCTCTATGACCAACCGCTGGAGCGTCTTCTCAAATCAAGTCTGGAACATGATCTCCGTCTGCAACGGACGCTTAAAGGTATTCACAAGGATGATCTTGATTTTTCAATCAATGGAAACGCGGTGAAACAGTTCGGCTCTCAGGGACAGAAAAAAAGCTACCTTTTCGCACTTAAGCTAGCCCAATTTGAGTACCTGACGAATGTCAGAGGAAGTAGCCCCATCCTTCTGCTGGATGATGTTTTTGAAAAGCTGGATCAACAACGAATGGAAGCCCTTCTCAGGATTATACAGCAACCGGTCTTTGGGCAGGTGGTTCTGACAGATACCCACAGAGACAGAGTGGAGCAGGCTTTCGGAGATGAGGCAGACCTGGCTTTTATTACTATTGGTGCTTCTGACAGTTAGCTTCCATCAATGCACAAAAAAAGGCCGTTCGTAAAGAACGACCTTCAGAAAAATTCTGGATTTTATTAATCATCTTCATACTCATAGCTGTCGCGGCTGCGGTAGCTTGGCTCACCGTTTCCACGTGCACGCTTTGACCATCCCAACACATAACCAAGACGGAAGCTGGGTGTTACAAATGGTGCAAAACCAACTGATGAAATCGCATCGCTGCTACCTAAACCAGTTACCTCAACTTCAGTGTTACGATATCCAAGACCATATCCCAGTTCAAATCCGAGATATACTTTGGGAAGAACGTAATAATCCATTCCGGTGAATACTCTCGCACCTATTCCAAAAGTGTTGATGTTACCCAGGTCTGTTCCATCAAACTCTTCTCCGATACGTGCATAACCAACCATAATGTCGGCACCTACATAGGTATTAAGCCTTTCTGCAGGAGTAAAGATTTTTTCGATTCCATAACCAGCGCTGATGCCGAAAACAGAAGTTTTTGATTCTCCGACAGCATTAGAACCATAGCTAAGGTTGAACAGGAACCGGTGAACAAGATTGTTGCTGCCGAAATACCTCATTTTCAACATCGGGAAAGAGGCGATTGACATACTGTCAGCCATCAGGAAGTTGTTGAAGTCATCCCTCAGCGAGAATACCGGACCTCCAGAAAGATCCAGATTGGCCTGTGTTTCGAACAGGATGTCACCTTTTGTGGGAAGGTGAAAAGTTCCCCTGTCATTCCGGATCTGCGCTGCTGCATCCTGCGCCGGAGCCATCGACAACACTGCGCCCAAAAGAAGTGCTGGTAAAATGATTTTTTTCATCGAGATAAACATTTGTGGGCAAATATAGTGCGCAGTTCGATATTCTCTAAGTTTCACCAGAAGAAATTGAAAGGACTTCCGAAGGATAGGCACAATGTTTATCTGCTCCTAAGCTGACAAATTCATAACACAATGGGACAGAAGATAAAGCAGGACAATCATCAAAAAGGTCGCAATCTTAAGGAGGATCTGAAAAAACTGGATGAGAAAGGACTGTTAGGAAAAACAGGTAAGAAATCCGGTGTGGACGATGCAAAGCCGGAACAACAGGAAACGGGAGATACATCGAAATCAGACAGGCGACTCTAGCGCATCCGATATGGGGACAAAACTAAGTTTCAAAGGTTCATGGAAGGTGCTGAAAAAAACCTTCACAGGTTTCAATGAAGATAATGTATTGAAACTCAGCGGTGCATTAGCTTATTACACCGTTTTCTCCATGGGACCCCTGTTGATCGTGATCATATCCATCCTTGGCTTTTTTCTGGGGCAGGAGGCAGTGGAAGGAAAGGTTTATGGCACACTCAACAGCTTTATGGGTTCCGATGCCGCGTCCCAGCTTCAACAAATCATCAGGAATGCTGCAGTAAGTGACCGCGGTGCGTTTGCCGCAACGATAGGGGTGATCACCCTTGTGATCGGTGCCACTACAGTTTTCGCTGAAATCCAGGATTCCATCAATACGATCTGGGGTATAAAGCCAAAGCCCAAAAGGGGCTGGCTAAGGATGATCATCAACCGATTGCTTTCGTTTTCGGTCATCATTAGTCTTGGGTTTATCCTGCTCGTTTCACTAGTGGTCACCACGCTGATCGACGGGTTCAGCCAGGGTCTGCAGCAACAGTTTCCAGACGTAGCGATAACCGTATTTTATATTGCCAACTATATTATAAGTGTTGCTGTGATCTCGTTGATCTTTGCTGTCATCTATAAAGTGCTACCAGACGCAAAGATCCAGTGGAAGGATGTCTGGCCCGGGTCTATAGCGGCTGCTGTATTGTTCCTCGCGGGGAAGTTTGGGGTGTCTTTTTACATCAGCCAGACAGAGGTTGGGAGCACTTTCGGAGCGGCAGGTTCATTAGTCATTCTTCTCCTTTGGACTTATTTTTCTGCTGTTGTGTTATATATCGGCGCAGAATTTACGAAGGCTTATTCCATGGTCTACGGATCAGAAATACATCCAGCAGAGTATGCGGTAACTACAAGGAAGGTGGAAGTTGAGGAGGAGAATACATCCGTGCAACAAAAGGAACAAAAAAAGGAACAAGATAATCAGGACTGGCAGGAAAGCACCGCCGGGTGATTCAAATATAAAAAGGAAGTGTCCCCAGGTAGAGGCACTTCCTTTTTACTATTGATGTTTGAATTATTTGCGAGCTCTGAGATCCAGTTCAATATTCACCGTTTCAGAGATAAACTGGTCTCCCAGTGTCTTGTCATTCCCATAATTCATTTGCCACTGGGTTCTGTCAATATCAAAATTAGCCTCAGCTTTTAGCGTTTCTCCATCCAGATCAATCCTCGCAGGAAAGCTCACATTCCTGGTTACATCCTTCAGGGTAAAGTTTCCACTCACCGTAAAGTTGGCTCCGTCTACAATGGAAGTATCACCAGAACCCGCCTCGTAAGGAGTTACACCGGTAATAACGAATTTTGCTGTTCCAAATTTTTCCGCATCAAAAAAATCACCACTTAACAGATGTGGCTTCAGCTTGTTCTGAAACATCTCGCCCTGCTCCTCTACCTCCATAGACTGAATATTAATTACGAACTCTCCACCAGTAATCTGGTCATTGTTGATACTTACTGTTCCTGAAGAAAGCCGGAAATTGCCTGGGTGGTTTTTGCCCACTCCATGTCCTACAAACCGAATTTTCGAATCTGCAGTGTCTACAGTAAACGTCTGTCCAGCGGCATCGGCCGCTTGCTGTTCGTCGGTGATAGTTGCCTGATCTCCTTTCGGAGCATTGTCACAGGATGCGAAGGCCAACAGGCCAACAACTGCTAATCCATTGATTCTTCTCAAAATGCTTGTGTTCATACTGTCTATTTGATGTTTGGTTAAGTGTTTTCTGCACTGCTGTATATCAGCTAAAAGGCCAATCTTTTGCAATTTCTGAAAAAAGTTCTAATTTGTAGTCCTGAAAAACATTAAACTAAATCAGATTTCATGAAAAAGCTAGCCCTGATATTTGCCCTTTCCCTGGGTTCCCTGACTGCGGTTCAAGCCCAGAATTCAGTTGCTGCTCAAAAGGAACAATCAGCTTATGAAGCAGTTGCTAATAAGGAAACAGACAAACTGGATAAGCTGGTAAATCTCTCTGCAGAACAGCGTCAGAAAATATACAATATTAATCTCGCCCTGGCGCAGCGTACTGCGATAATAGAGGAAAGTGAAAATATAGATAAAACAGCTCTCTTCAGCGAAGTTGAAAAATACAGGAGTGAAATGTATCTCCAAACGCTAACACCCGAGCAGGCTGTTACCTACAAGAAAACAGCCGCGAAATAAATCCATCTGTTTATGTTAAAGGGGAAGATCGCCAGTGTCTACGGCGATCTTTTTTTGTGAATGGCCATTTGCAACAAGCATTGCAATCTCCGGGTTACGGAATCTACTTTCCTCCGCCCCTGCCATTGTTGTTTCTTTTGCTGGCGCGGTTACTCTGGCTCCCCGGTTTTTTAGTTTGTTCCTTTTCCGCCTCTCTCGCAGTTTGTTCGAAGTCGCGGGACGAGGCCAGATCCTGTACCTCTTTTTTGTTGGTAGTTTCCTGATTACGACTTGTCTTCTTTGCCATAGTTAGAATTTTATCAGAGATACAGGAAAATGATGCCTTCAGTGCAGCTTTTTCACTTATAAACGGTTATTTTTTATCCTCCAGCTCCAGTTTAAAAGTCTTAAGCCTGGGTGCCTTCATCCAGGTGATGGCCACCACCAGCAAGGTCATGCAACCCCCAAAAATCACTGCGGGCACCGTTCCCATCCATTTTGCAGCTAGTCCGCTCTCCACCTCGCCAATCTCATTGGAAGAACTGATGAACATCGTATTTACCGCCGAAACACGCCCTCTCATGTCGTCTGGTGTGTAAAGCTGAAGAATCGTACTTCTGATCACCACGCTTACGGCATCAAGCGAACCACTGATTAAAAGGAGGATGAAAGACAGATAGGGGTTACGCGATAGGGCAAATAAAATGATCGCCAGTCCATACCCGGCAATACTGAGCATTAATTTAGGTCCCGGGCTTTTGCGTAAAGGGAACCAGGCCAGGAGGAAGAACATGATAATTGCCCCGAAACCAGGTGCAGCCCGAAGCCAGCCGTAGCCAACTTCGCCAATTTGGAGAATATCCCTTGCAAATACCGGAAGTAATGCAGTGGCACCTCCAAACAGTACAGCAAACATATCCAGCGTCAGGGCTGCCAGAATCAGCTCTGTTCTGAAAACAAAGCGCATTCCCTCCCGCAAACTCTTCAATACCGGCTCTTTTAGTTTTTTTATGACCGGCTGTTTGGGAATGCTTAAAATGGTCACGAAAGCCAATAACAGGACCAGGGTCACGAACATCAGGCTGGATGGTACACTAAGGTAGGCTATGAGCAGCCCTCCGGCCAGAGGACCCAGTACGCCCCCAGACTGCCATGACGTACTACTCCAGGTTGCTGCGTTCGGATAGAGTTTCCTGGGAACCAGCAAGCCAAGTATCGAAAAGGACGTAGGACTGAGAAAGGACCTGATGACGCCATTGATGAAAAAACCCGCATACACAAGGTGGGTTGTAGTCGAAAGCTCCACCAGTCCCTGACTGTATGCCCGCGACAATGCCACATAACCAGCCGAAAGAATAACATACCCTCCTATACAGATGCTCAACATTTTTTTCTTCTCGCGCGACTCAACAAAGTGTCCTGAGAAAAGGGAGCAGGTAATGGCAGGAATCGCCTCAAACAGACCCAGTTTTCCGATGGCCCAGACATCTCTGGTAATCTCGTAAAGCCAGTAAACCAGTATCGTGTTCTGCATGAACAGAGAGAAGATTACGCAGAACCGCTGCAGAAGGTATCGGCGAAATATAGGGTACCGGAGCGCCTTATTCTTAAGGATAAAACGGATGCTTAGACGCAAGGGAGTGAAAAATTGCTGACAAATTTATTGTTTCCCTTTCAGGTTCATCACCGAAAGTGGGCACTTGCTATTATTTTTGTTGCGAATGAACCACCGCAGCATCATTTCTACCAGCGTTATCCAGGCTCTCCAGGAACTGAGGGTAAATAAGCTGCGTACCTTTCTTTCATTGCTGGGCATCACCATCGGTATTTTCTGCATTATCGCCGTGCTTACAGTTGTCGATAGTATGAAGAATAATATCAAGGAAGAAATGGCAAGTCTGGGTAGCGATGTGCTCTATATCAACCGCTGGCCCTGGATGGATGAAGGTGGCGAATATAAATGGTGGGAGTTCTGGCGGCGGCCCAGTATGTCTCCAAAGGAACTGAGAGCAATTCAGCAGCAGGTGCCTGCTGCAGGATTAACGACGCTCTGCCTGACCATAAATGGCCTCGAAGTAAAATATCACGATGAAGAGGCTACAGGGATTATGGCCTATGCTGTCACACCCAATTTTGAAAAGCTCCAGAATATTGATGTGGCACAGGGAAGGTACCTCAGTCTGGCAGAATTGGACGGGGGGCAGCAGGTCGCTGTTATTGGAAATGAGATCTACAAAACACTATTTCGTGGTGGCATCGATCCGATCGGGAAACATATTGCCTTTAAGGGCAGACGGTTTGCTGTCGTCGGAGTATTGAAAGATGTCGGTCAGAACATGGCGGGTTTTGATTTTGACGCAGGAATTGTGATCCCCTATTACGCTGCAGCCACATTTACAGATCCCCTTTCTCTGAACAATGATCCTTTACTTATTGTCAAAGCAAGAGAAGGCAGAAGCATGCTGGAGCTGAAGACTGAAGTGGAAGGAGCGCTGCGCGGAGCGAGAAAAGTGAAGCCAGGAGATCCAAATAATTTTGCCATCAACCAGCTAAGCCAGATCACTGAAAGACTCGACCTCATGTTTGGAACCATCAACGTCATAGGATGGATTATCGCAGGCTTTTCCCTGCTCGTAGGAGGTTTCGGGATCGCCAATATCATGTTTGTTACCGTTAAGGAAAGAACAAAAGTAATTGGCCTTAAAAAAGCTGTGGGGGCACGACCCGCAAGTATCCTTATGGAGTTTCTGGTCGAAGCGGTTACTTTATGTGTCACAGGTGGACTGATAGGCATCGTTATCGTTTTTCTGCTGAGCCTTCTGTTAACCTATGGCCTCGACTTTACGATTACATTGTCACTTAAAAATTTCATCATCGGTGTGGGTATCTCCGGTTTAGTAGGGGTTCTGGCTGGTTTCATACCTGCCAGGGCGGCCTCCCGTCTAG
This sequence comes from Bacteroidota bacterium, assembly GCA_023409975.1. GTDB lineage: Bacteria > Bacteroidota > Bacteroidia > Chitinophagales > Chitinophagaceae > JAFIGV01. Next base: position 80,320 of record JAEYQO010000019.1, read on the forward strand.
ACCCGGTAGTAGCCATACGTAGCCACTGATATTTATGGGAAATAGCATCCTGATCCTCGACCGACAAAGAATACAATTGAAGTTGGAACGCATGGCCTACGAGATATGGGAAACCAACAGCAGGGAGTCTGAACTGGTACTTATCGGAATTGAACAGTCTGGCTATGCGGTCGCCGCTCAGCTAGCCCGCAGACTGGAAGCGATTTGTTCCATCAGGATCTCGCTGGAAAAATTGAAGATTAATAAGCGTTCTCCACTCAAAGACCCCATCCATTTGGATGCAGCGCTCGATGGCAAATCCATAATTCTCGTCGATGATGTGGCAGATTCAGGAAGGACACTGTTATTCGCGTTAAAGCCCCTGCTGGAATTTGAACCCAAAAAGGTTCAGATTGCGGTTTTGGTAGACCGTAAACATAAATCGTTCCCCGTTGCGCCGGACATTATAGGCTATTCGCTTGCGACTACACTTCAGGACCATATAGAGGTCACCTGCGAGGGTGAAGATATTCTGGGCGCCTACCTTAGCTAAGAAAGCGGCCTCCTTCAGTGCTTTTCTATAATTTCGCAGCGCTTTTTTACTACACCACAAACAGAGGATCCAGATGGCTTATACGCTAGTAATTCACGGAGGCGCAGGTAATATTACACCTGAGATGATGACGCCTGATTTGGAAGTAGCCTATCGGAAAGCGCTCCAGGACGCATTATCAGCGGGCGATAGTTTGCTTTCAAAGGGTGAAACTGCCCTGGATGCCGTGGTGGCAGCCATCTGTGTGCTGGAAGATAATCCGCTCTTCAACGCAGGAAGAGGCTCAGTCTTTACAAAGAAAGGGCTGCATGAAATGGACGCCGCCCTAATGGATGGCAGGAACCTCGCCGCTGGTGCCGTGGCGGGCGTCCGGAATATTAAAAACCCGATCGTCCTTGCGAAAGAAGTTATGTTACATTCCGGACACGTATTCCTGAGTGGTAAAGGGGCAGGGGAGTTTGCGCTGAATCAGGGCCTTGAGTTTGCTCCGGATGACTATTTCTTCAACAAGGAGCGGTATGATCAATGGGTGGAACTGAGGGATAGCGATTTTTATCAACTGGACCATAAAGGTGACAACTTGAAGAGCGCCGCTAACCCGGATTACAAATTTGGTACGGTTGGGGCCGTTGCTGTGGATAGCAAGGGCAATGTTGCTGCAGGAACCTCAACCGGAGGTATGACCAATAAGAGGTTTGGCAGAATAGGCGATAGCCCGGTCATCGGGTCAGGAACCTACGCCAATAACAATACCTGTGCGGTGTCCTGTACCGGGCATGGAGAATTCTTCCTGCGGGCTGTAGTAGCCTATGATGTATCCTGCCTGATGGAGTATCGCGGTCTTAGTCTGCAGGAGGCCTGCCAAAAGGTAGTTCAGGAAAAACTCGTGAAAATGGGAGGTGAAGGTGGTTTGATCGCTGTTGATGCCAAAGGTAATTTTGAGTTCTGTTTCAATTCTGCTGGCATGTATCGAGGCATGCGCAATCATATGGGTGAAGAAATCATCGCCTGGTTTGACAAGCAGAACGGATAGGCCGGGGCATAGAATTCTCCTCGAGTCACTAATGGAAGACACTCACTATCGGGACTGCAAAGCTGGTTAAAGACCAGATCGTAGTTTATGATCTCAGACCACCCATTGGTATGATGACAACCAGTTTGCGTCCTCGTCGATAGTCGATGTATGGTGGGGTGTATCCATTAAACGGAATTGCCCCGAACGCGTCGGGGCAATCTATTACAAGCCTGATATTTCTCAGCGTACTATACGCGCAATACACGCCTACACAGCCTAAAACGCTTTACTCGTGTTTGTAGGCGATGTCGATATGGCCGCGCTTGTAATGCTTCTGGCCTTCGACGGAAAACGCGTAAAACATTCTGTAGTTGGTGTTGGGTACCATGTTCAGCCCCTTGTAACTAAGACCAATTTTCTGGATAGTGGAAGGGACATGAATGGATCTGCGCAAATAGACATTCTGCTGGTTGTCTATGAGCACCAATTGAAGATTCACAGGTTGTGTGGCAAATACCTGGACAATCTGGGTGTCTGCTGCAGGGTTTGGAAAAATCTTTTCCATCGTGACCTCACTCTTCACGTATCCTGTCAGATCTGTGGTATCCAGTGGGGCAAACAAATCAAAAACCCACTGCGGCCAGTCTTCATCAGTTTTTTCGTCGGTGGTATTACCAATACTACCAAGATAGGTACCGTTGATATCGTAACGGCTATAGCTAGAGAAATTCAAGCTCGCAGCAGAATGGTCCTCTTCATTTTTATCCTTTTCACAGCCTGTAAAAGTAAAAGCCAGCAATGCTACTGCTAATAAATACCTCATTTTTGGAAAAATTTACCGCAATATATAATTTCTGAATCCTTTTTCTAAGTGCTGACTAAATTTTATCCGCATCCAGCACATCATGATACGCTTCCTTTCTGGTCATGACGGCTTTCGCAAATGGGCATAACGGGTAAACCCTCAACTGTTCTTCTCTGGCAAAGGCCACAATTGCTTCCACCAATTGATTGCCAACTCCCTTACCTTTCAAGGACTCATCAACGCTGGTATGATGCACGGTGATTCTGTCGTCTTCCCTGCTATAATTGATTTCTCCCAGCTCGTCCGAACGGTAGAACCGACCATTCCCGTTCTGCTCTTCATGCTTAATCTCCATTGCCAACTGATTAGTTTCTTACGAATCTAACTGAAAATTGTCGATTGTCGATCCATTTCTGGATAGACAGTTAGTAAGTCTGCAGTAACGGAACCGTAGCGGTGTAGTAAAGGAACAGTAAGGGAACAGTAAAGGAACAGTAAAGGAAGTAGGGAATATATAGGGAGTATATAGGGAGGGTATAGGGAGTATACAGGGAGTATAGAGGAGTAGTTACACCCTGTTGAACGATGAATTTTGATAGCAGGTCAGGCCTGCTGTATTGAATATGAGTCAGAAGCCCCATGTGAAGAGCACAGTGCCGTTTCTTTTAAAGGGTCGAGTTTTACTAATTCTTACGACTGGCAACCGGCGACTGGCAACGGTCAATGCCATGATCTACATCATGCTCGCACAAAACCCAAGATAATAACTTTGCAGCCATGCGCTACTGGAAAAAGCTATCTCATCAGGTGATGGATGAGAAAATTACCGCTGCTCTGAAAGAGAATGTCGATTATAACAGGAAAGTCAGCCTGGGGATACCAGCTTCGAAGCTCGATCCACAGGTGTTTTATGATCAGGCTTCCTTTCTGAAAGATGCACCCTTGCTGCGCACCTATGTTCAGAATCCCAATCACATTGGTTGCCATACCCTCGGCGAATCGGAGTTTTTCTTCCGCGGCACGCAGCAATTGGAGCGGGAGGTGATCGAATTACTGAGTGTAGACATGCTTCATGCCGGGGAGCAGAGTACAGACGGTTATATAGCCGCAGGGGGCACAGAGGCCAATATTCAGGCTGCATGGATCTATAGGAATCTTTTCCTGCGTGACCATCAGGCTGAGCAATCTGAAATAGCCCTGCTGGGATCACAGGACACGCACTATTCGATAGCGAAAGCCGCCAATCTGCTCCACATTGATTGGTACAGCGTTCCGGTAGAGGAAGAAACCCGGACGATACTGCCCGAAGAACTGGATACCCTGCTCAGACAGGCAAAGGAGAAAGGGGTGAAATATTTCATTGTAATCGCAAATATGGCCACTACCATGTTTGGGAGTGTGGATGATCCTGATGTTTATGTTAAAGCACTTGACAGGCACGGATTTCAGTTCAGAATGCACGTGGACGGCGCATTTGGTGGATTTATTTACCCTGTAAGCGCGGCAGCCAGCAGGCTGGACTTCAATAATCCGCAGGTCTCTTCCGTCACCCTGGATGCCCATAAAATGCTTCAGGCTCCCTACGGGACGGGCATTTTCATTGCCAGAAAAGGCTTAATGCCTTACGCCTACACAAAAGAAGCCCGGTATGTGCACGGGATGGACCTTACCCTGAGCGGGAGCAGGTCGGGCGCCAACGCCATCGCGGTTTGGATGATTCTTTTCACCTACGGCCCCTTCGGTTGGCTGGAAAAGATCAATAAGCTGCTGTACCGTACAAACTGGTGCTGTGAGCAGTTGAATCGACTCGGAAAGCGATATTACAGGCATCCGGAAATGAACATTATCACGATTAAAGCCACAGAGATACCCCGGAAACTGGCCTGGAAGTTCGGTCTGGTCCCTGATAAACATGAAGGCGACCCCGGATGGTACAAGATTGTTGTAATGGATCACGTAGAGCTGGATCACCTGCAGCTTTTTATCCATGAGCTGGAGCACTGGCAGGAAAACAACCGGTAACACCAAACTTTGTATCTTGTATTCAAAAATCGAGTCTATGAAAAAAGCAGCAGCTTTGATAGGCCTTTGTCTTACGATTCCGCTGATCTGGGCAGGTAGTTGCAATAATGAAGAGGTGGTCCAAAACTGTGAAGGAATAGCCTGTACTATGATGTTTGCAATGATCCAACTGGAGGTGAAAAATCCTCAGGGCGAGCCGGTTGCACTTCAGGATTTTTATACGTTAAGAGGAAAGGACGCTACCCCTATCCGGCCGGAACAGCAAATGGACGTGGTAGGAAATTATGTAGTGCTGGATGATGGCTACCTCGCAAAACTGAGGCAGCAGACCGACAGTTTCACCTTTATTGGAGTTATTGACGGCGAACAGGTGCTTTCGGTGCCCTTCAAAATAGGGGCCGACTGCTGCCATGTCGGTAGACAGGAAGGTCCAACAGAGGTGATTTACCCTTAAAGAGGGCCATATCTATTTAAGCCTGCTATAAAAGAGGGCCGGAGCGTGAAGCTCCGGCCCTTTAAGCATATTTCAGGTATTCGGGGAAATTCTGTTCCCCCACCTATTTGGAGAGATGACCATTCGCTTCCGCCTTTCTATGGTGTGGCTTATGGCTACCGCGGTAGGAAGGTGCGAAGCTCTTGGTCTGAGATTGTTCGCTTTCCTGATTACGGTTCTTAAAGCGTCTGTATAGAAGCATTGCCGGATAGGATAGAAGGGCGATCGACCCTACGATTACACCTGCAATCATCAGATATTTTCTGGTGTTGTCTGGTTTCCTGTTGAATATCTGGTTCCAATTACCGTTGCTGATATTCTTTCTGAGCGACCTCAGATTCTTCGTCATTTCCATAGCTCAAGTGTTTAAAGTTGTTCATTTGATTATCGGTTTATCTGCAAAAAAATTCAGACCACTGCCAGCAAGGAAATGTTAAGGCATTGATGATTGAAACTGGCCCATTTTCACTTTCCTCGGTTTTTTCCTTTCTTGTGTTTAATTATTAACTCGTTGTAATACATGACTTCAGAAAGAAGCTACTCTCTTTTCAGCATACCGGTTATCGTTGCTGCGCTTGGCTATTTTGTAGACATATATGATTTGTTACTGTTCTTTATCGTCCGGGTTCCAAGCCTGTCTTCTCTTGGCCTGACGGATGAAGAAATGCGGAATGTGGGTCTAAGAATTGCCAATTTCCAGATGACGGGCCTGCTGATCGGAGGAATTCTTTGGGGGATGCTGGGCGATAAAAGAGGGAGGCTGAGCGTATTATTCGGATCGATCCTGCTTTACTCTGTGGCAAATATTGTGAATGGTTTTGTTCAGACACCGGAGCAGTATGCCTGGTGCCGGTTCATAGCAGGCATAGGATTGGCGGGTGAGCTGGGCGCGGGTATCACGCTAGTCAGCGAGTTGATCTCCCGGGAGAAGCGAGGGGTTGCCACCTCATTTGTCGCCGGTATCGGGCTCACAGGCGCTGTTGCAGCGTATTTTATCGCTCAGGTGTTCGATTGGAGGACCTGTTATTTTATCGGCGGCGGATTGGGTATTTCCCTGCTGGCACTAAGGGTAAGTGTTTTTGAGTCCGGGATGTTTAAGAGTCTCAGGAATTCAGATGTCTCAAGAGGTAATTTCCTGATGTTCTTTAATAACCGGACGCGATTCAGGAAGTACCTGCTCAGTATTTTGATTGGCCTGCCCACCTGGTATGCTATAGGCATCCTCGTTTCCTTCTCCCGGGAATTTGGCAAAGCCTTTGGTATCACGGAACCCATTGATCCCGGAAAAGCAGTCATGTTTGCCTATTTGGCGATCTCTATCGGGGATATCGCTATAGGGTTACTTTCCCAGGCCCTTCGCAGTCGGAAAAAGGCGCTGTATATTTTCTACGGAATTACAGCTTTGGGTATTTTCCTCTATTTCAGACAGGATGGCACTTCTGCAGCTCATATGTACTTCATCTGTGCCTTACTGGGATTTGGAACAGGATTCTGGGCCATATTTGTCACCATGGCGGCGGAGCACTTTGGCACCAACCTCCGGGCTACGGCAGCCACGACTGTTCCGAATATGGTTAGAGGATCATTACCGCTGATCGCTATCCTGTTCGAATCGCTACAGCCTTACCAGGGCTATGCCGGAGCCGCAGCAACCACTGGAATCATCGTCATGGTGGTCAGTATCCTCGCCGCCGTTGGCACAGAGGAGACGTTTGGCAAAGATCTTGACTTTGTGGAGCGCTAATCAGGGCACTGTAATAAAAAGGGTCTGGCAATCCTGAACATACTCATCCCGGTCGTAAACCACAGCATTACCGACGATTTTCACCGAATGCCAGCCAGTGTCTACCTGGTGCATAGCCGGGGCAAAACTGGTAAGACTTGCCAGAGTATCTTCGTTAATAAAGATCGTAAAGGTCTGATTGACGTCCTGATTCGTGAAATGCAGATATCCCTTGTTATCACACTTCGGTGTCTTTTCATCCTTTTCACAACTGGTAAAGAGCAGCGTAAGGATAGTGACAATGGTAATCCGTTTATACATGAGCTGTTTATATTTGATCATTATCTGTCTGGAACTGCTAAATTTGCTGTTTATTTTATTATTTTTCAACATTCGGCAGAAAGGTTACAAGTGGAATTCAGAAAATGTGACAAGAAAATGATGATAACTGTCTTTTTCAATACTGGGGTGTCGCCCGACTGCTGTCCATCATATATAAACAAAGAAATAAATGGGATGTGGCAATTGTGGGACAGGCGCAAATGGCAAACCTGCGGGTTGCAAAAGCAATGGAGGGTGTAGTACCGGTGGATGTAACAGAATGAATGTTTTTGATTGGCTGAGCGCTTTGCCCCTCTATGATCATGCGAAAATATACCCTGTCGTTGAAGTATCATTCAATAAAGGAAGCCGGAAAGACTATTTTAGAAATAATACCTCACTGATTCTTGAGAAAGGCCAGATGATCTGTGTCGAAGGAGTCAGTGGATACGATATTGGAATGGTGAGTCTCACCGGTGAGCTGGTGAAGCTTCAGATGAAGAAGCACGGCGCCAGGGAGGACCCACAGATGAAAAGGGTTCTGCGACTGGCTTCCGAAGAAGAACTTAACGGTTATTATAAGAATAAGGACCGTGAACAGGAAGTCATGGTCCGCAGCCGTGCCATTGCCAAACAGCTCAATCTCGAAATGAAGATTTGCGAGGTTGAAATCCAGGCGGACGGAAAGAAAGCTACATTTTTCTATACTGCTGACGGCAGGGTGGACTTCAGGGAACTGATTAAGATATATGCGTCGGAGTTCAAAGTAAAGGTTGAAATGCGTCAGATCGGCGCCCGCCAGGAGAGCGGAAAGGTGGGTGGAATTGGGTCTTGTGGAAGAGAACTGTGTTGCTCCACGTGGCTCTCTGATTTCAAATCGGTCAATACAACAGCAGCCAGATACCAGAATCTTTCAATCAATCAAACCAAGCTTTCCGGTCAGTGTGGTCGTCTCAAATGCTGCCTCAATTACGAGCTGGATACCTATATGGATGCTTTGAGGGTGTTCCCGGACCAGGCTGAGGAATTGCAGACCGCCAATGGTGTTGCCTACCTCCAGAAGCGGGATATCTTCAAGAACCTGATGTGGTATAGCTTCAAGGAGAGTAACAGGCAATATCCACTTTCTATTGAGAGGGTGAAGGAGATCCAGCGACTGAATAAAGATGGAAAGAAGCCGGATGAACTGCAGCCAGTAGAGCTGGAAACAAAGGCGAACAAGGCTGGAGTAAAGGTGGAGATGGGATTTGTGAACGATGTCGGGCAGATCAGCCTTAAGGCACTGGAAAAGCCGAAAAAGAGAAAAGGTGGTGGCGGAGGTCAGCAGCAAAGGCCGAATGCACAAAAAGGAGGTTCCCAGCAAAACAGGCAAAGACCTCAGCAGGGGCAGGGCAGTGGCAACCAGCCAAAACCCCAGCAAAAGCAGGGACAGCAACAGGCAAAACCGCAGTCTCAGCAGAAGCAGGGGCAACAGCCAAGGCCTTCGGGTCCGAAGCCACCCAACAGGCAGGGGCCCAATCCTAATAGAAATCGCCCTAACCAACAGCGGCCCAAACAAGGTGCTGATAACGCAACCCCCAAAGGTTCGGCATAGACCACTTTAATGTCAAAAGGTCGTTGAGTTCAGAACAATTGTTTGGCTCAACGACCTTTTTTATAACTCTTTACTTATTTGCGCTTCTAATTTCTAAGTATGAGGTAAACGGTGATACCCGTTAGTTTTCCGATCGCATTGGAAAAGTTTCCCGAAGCAACCGTGTTTTTCGGTTCCTGTTGCAGTCCTGCCTGCCAGCCCTGTTTATAATCCTCAAAATTGATAATGGCATCAATTACCAGAGCCGCTAATACGGAAAGAAGGATGGTTCTGAGATAACAACGATACCTTTTCATATCGCAGAGTTTGATTTAAAGTTAAGGAAATGGAGGGATGAACAGCAGACTTAAACGGATTTTACATTGATACTACCAAAGTGACAGCTCCCTTCGATTACAAGCAGTTTTCTTTCCAGTAGAGTGCCCGTAGACAACATTCTTTTGTCTTCAACACTGGAGAAGCTATTTGAAACCCGGAGTTCCACCTCCCAGTGACGTGGAACCAGAATCGTGAGCGAACCAAATGATACGCTGACATCCAGCGTTGTATGGTGTTCCGGTTCCACCTGTAGGAGATTCACTTCTGCCTCTCCGAAGCTACAATGGATGCGTCCCCCCTTGAAGTTTTTCGAAGTGACCATTGTCTGCTTTTCCTGAAACTGTACATTAAGATCCAGCGTATCCTTCTCAACAAGGGGAGGAACAGTTTCTTGTTTTGGGTGCCCTCTCCTGAACATCAGATAAAGCCCCAACAGGATTAATGACACCGGAGCAACGTATAGGGTTGAGAAAAAGTCCCTGATCCAGCTCCAGGGCAGAAGGAAAGCGACACCCAAACCAATCAACAGCCAGGAGGTGAAATTCTGAAACCGGTTCTGGCTTCCTGTATAGATTCCCACACCGATTAACACTAAGGGCCAGAGCTTAATATCGAACCAGAACAGATCAAGCCGGCGTACCAACAACAATACACCGACAAGAAGTATAAAGAAACCCAATGCGGCCCGGTCACGTCGTTGATGACTACGGTTGGAATGGTTAGACGAATCTCTGTACATATCTGATAATTTTATTCCAGATTCAAAACTAGTTCATCATGGAATTCGGGGAGGGTATATATAGGCAGAGTGACGGGGTATGTCGGTAAACAGCAGGAGAGCGTCGGTAAAAGCTTTTACCTGCAGGATGTATTGAAGGTAACTTCCAGGAATAAAAAAGCTCCGAAACCGGAGCTTTTAAAAATTATCGATACTTCTCTGTCTGATTAATTGCCAAATTCACTCAGGAATTTGATGCGCATCATCTGGAGTTGCTCTAAACTAACATCCCGGTCTCTGAATTCCTCATAGGCTGCCTGAAGATTACCGTCCATACTATTTCTGAAATAGTCGAAAATGTCTTCCTGTTCGTACTCATCCAGTTCCTGTTCCAGGCAATAATCCAGATTGAGTCGTGTGCCACTGGAAACGATAGTTTCCATTTCAGTGAGAAGATCCTGCAGGGTGAGTGATTTGTTTTTGGCGATAGTTTCCAGTGGGATCTTTTTATCAATATTCTGAATGATAAACACCTTCATTCCACTTTTATTCACGACACTTTTCATAACGAAATCGTCAGGTTTTACGATATCGTTTTCCTCAACGTAGCGGGCGATGAGATCGATGAACTTGCGGCCGAATTTCATGGCCTTTCCTTTGCTAACCCCCTGGATTCTTTCCAGTTCTTCAATAGATGTAGGGTAGCTGATGGCCATATCTTCGAGGGAATTCTCCATGAAGATGACGAATGGTGGCAGGCCTTTTTCCTGTGCGACCTGCCTGCGCAGGTCTTTTAACATGTCGAACAACACAGGATCTACGGCAGAGGTCCCGGTTGTATTTCCGTTCTCTTCGTCGTCGCCTTCAGCATCTTCGTAATTATGATTTAAGACCACCATAATGGAGAAAGGCTTCTTCAGGAACTTCCAGCCCTTTTCGGTGATCTTCAACAAACCGTATTCTTCGATGTCTTTTCGAACGAGGCCTTCCAGCATCATCTGACGGATCAGGGAGTACCAGAAATTGGCTTCCATTTCCATTACCAGGCCTGAGCCGAAAGACTTCAGTTTATCGTGCTTGTAGGTGAGTATTCTCGGATTTGTCTTTCCAAGAATGACATTCACTACGTATTCAATATTGAATCGTTCATCCAGTTCATTGATCGCGTCCAGCACAATCTTTGAGCTATCCCGAACTTCCAGTTTTTCTTTTGGATTTAGGCAGTTGTCACAACTTCCGCAGTTGTCATCTTTCAGCTCTTCACCGAAGTAATGCAAAAGAAGTTTTCTGCGGCAGACGCCACTTTCCACATATGCTACGGTTTCAGCGATCAACTGAGCACCCATCTCGCGTTCGCTCAGGGGCTTGTCGCGCATCAGATGTTCCAGCTTCTGGACATCTTTGTAGGAGTAATAGAGGATACATTTACCTTCCAGGCCATCGCGCCCGGCTCTTCCTGTTTCCTGGTAGTAATTCTCCAGCGATTTGGGGATATTCCAGTGGATCACGAAACGAACGTCCGGCTTATCAATGCCCATTCCGAAGGCTATGGTCGCTACGATTACATCTACTTTCTCCATCAGGAACTGGTCCTGACGCTGTGCCCTGATATTCCCCTCCAATCCTGCATGGTAGGCTACGGCAGAGATGCCATTTGCCTGGAGCGTCTGAGCCAGTTCTTCTGTGGTCTTCCTGTTTAGTGTGTAAATGATCCCGCTCTTGCCTTTCATAGAGTGAATGAACTTCACCATGTGCTTGAGAACGGTGTCTTTTCTTCCTTTGGGAACAATCTCGTAATAAAGATTGGGGCGATTAAAAGAGGAAATAAATACCTGGGGCTTCCTTAATGCCAGGTTTTTGAGGATATCATCCTGAACCTTCGGTGTGGCCGTTGCCGTCAGAGCAATGATCGGTAGCTCAGGATTGATCTGGTCGATCATATCTCTCAGTTTCCGGTATTCCGGACGGAAGTCGTGACCCCATTCAGAAATACAATGCGCTTCATCAACAGCGATAAAGGAAATGTTAATATCTGCGAAGAAGTCTATGTTTTCTTGCTTAGTCAGCGTTTCAGGAGCCACATATAACATTTTGGTGGTCCCTTCCAGAAGGTCTGTTTTTACCTTTTTCTGTTGTGCTTTACTCAGAGTGGAGTTCAGGAAGTGAGCAATATTGTCCTTGCTGCTATAGCCTCTGATCAGGTCCACCTGATTCTTCATCAGAGCGATCAGAGGTGATACAATAAGTGCTACACCATCACTGAGTAGTGCGGGTAGCTGATAGCACAGCGATTTTCCACCACCCGTAGGCATGATCACGAATGTATCCCTGCCGGATAAAATGCTTTTAATTATTTTTTCCTGATCGCCTTTGAATTTATTGAATCCAAAATTTTCGAGGAGTGCCTTCTTGAGGTTTAATTTTGCTTTTGCGGTAACAGTACCTGCATCCATACACTAAGTTTTACCAAAGTAAATTTCAATTCATCCGCAGCAATTATATGAGGATTGAAACTAACGCTTTGAGTTTCGGTCCGCGAATTTACGACTTGGAAGTTAAAAAAAATAAAATAAACATGCAAGGTGTTTTTTGCATGTATTCAGTGAAATACAGGCTACTGAAGAGAAAGATAGTGAGTTTTATAATTGTAATCTTTATCCAGAAAGCTGACCAATTGGTCCAGTTGTTCAGGTTTTTCCAGAAAGTCGACATCGGTCATGTCAATGATAAGGGTCTGCAGCATTTCCTGCTTTAGAAACTGCTGATAAACTCCCTGAACCCTCTCGAGGTATTCATCAGTGATATTCTGTTCGTAGCTCCTACCTCTTTTCTGAATGTTTTTCTGAAGTTTTCCAACCGGCGCGTGCAGATAGATTAACAGATCGGGCGTGGGGAGGTGATCATCGATAATATCAAACAGCTTTTGAAAAAGATCATATTCATCATCTTTCAGGTTGACTCGTGCGAATAGTTTGCTTTTGGGAAAAACGTAGTCGGATACGATGGTTTTTTGAAAGATGTCGGTAGGGAGAAGGGACTGCTTTAATTGCTTATACCGGTCGGCCAAAAAAGATAGCTCCAGAGGAAAAGCGTAACGTTCGGGTTCCTGGTAGAATTTCGGAAGAAAATTGTTATCGGCAAATTCCTCCATAATTAATCTGGCATCGAACCGCTGAGCCAGAAGATCCGCCAGTGTACTCTTGCCTGCTCCTATATTTCCCTCTATCGCTATGTACCGGTAATTCATAAAAGTGCGCAAAGATAACTGCGCAGCTAGGAACTACGTTTAAAAACTTCGTGTTCCCGGTTTGCGTATCAGTTTATTAAACTCGCCTCAAGCGGATCTTCACAGTTCTCCAGGAGCTGTCTGACGGTCATTTTCAACACAGGATGCATCCAGTCGTCCGCTATTTCAGCCAGAGGTACGAGGGTAAATCTCCGGTTCTGCAATTCGGGATGAGGGATGTGCAGCGTTGGTGTCTGGATTATAAGGTCTTCATAGAATAAAATATCGATATCGAGTGTCCTCTGTCCCCACCGAATCTTTCGCTGGCGTCCAAGCGAGTGTTCGATCTCCTGAATTACTGACAGCAATTCAATGGGGTCTAACCCCGTGTTCACTTTGATTACCTGATTCAGAAAATCGGGTTGTTCTTCAATGCCCCAGGCTGCAGTGCTATAGATCGAAGAAACTGAAAGGCTGTCTCCTATACGATCAAAAATGGCATTTCTGGCTTTTGCCAGCCACTCCAAACGGTTCCCTTCATTACTACCCAGAAGGAGGAAGACCTGATTCATGAGCTGCAAATATAAGTGGTGAGGGGAATTCCCCTCAGAATTCACGTCAGGACGCCTGTATTAGTTGCCTGCACACATGTATCTTTGTTGCTCATAATAAACATTCAAATTCATGAGGCAATTCTTCAAGATGTTCTTTGCTTCGTTCCTGGCAGTGATCGTAGCATGGATAGCGGGTTTTTTCATTTTGATCGGACTCGTAGTCGGCTTAGCCAGCTCTTTGGGTTCCGACGACGATAAGAAAGAGGTGGCCTCTAATTCGGTGCTGGTTCTTGAAACGGACAGGATCATTCATGAACTGGGCGAAACGAATTCGCTGGCTATGTTCAGTAGTGATGCGGGATATTCACCTAGTCTTTTCGATATCTGCAGGGCTATTGAGTTTGCTGCTACGGATGATCAGATCAAAGGAATCTATCTCAAGCTGTCCTATACACCAAACGGCTGGGCCACACTTCAGCAGCTGCGTCAGTCGCTGGAAGGCTTTAAGAAAAGTGGGAAGTTCATCTATGCCTACGGTGAGTTTATCCCGCAAAACACATACTATCTGGCGAGTATAGCAGACAGTATTTTCCTCAATCCAATGGGAATGGCGGAATTCAAGGGACTCGCCTCAGAGGTACCGTTCTTCAAAGGGACGCTTGAAAAACTGGAGATACAGCCGGAAATTTTCTATGCGGGAAAGTTCAAGAGCGCTACCGAACCCTTCCGTGCCGATCACATGAGTGAAGAAAATCGCCGGCAGATAGCTGATATCCAATCAGATCTGTGGTCGGCTTTCCTCGGAGCGGCGGCGGAACATACTGGTAAAGATGCTGTAAGCCTGCACCAATTGGCTGTAGAAGGTTCGGTCCAGTTCCCACAGGACGCTTTGAAGCAGGGTTTGGTAGAGGGCTTGCTTTATCAGGACCAGGTAGAGGAAAAGTTAAAAGCTCGCACGGACCGAAAGGAAGATGATAAAATCCGGTTCACGGAACTGGAAGACTATGTACGTCATGCGAGGTCCAAAAGAAAATCAGAAGATTCCAGGGTTGCTGTCCTGGTTGCAGAAGGCGGCATCACGGATGGAGAGAAGAGTGATGACTATGAAATAGCATCAAAGGATTTCATTGAGGCAATCCGTAAGGTCAAAAAGAATGAGAAAGTAAAAGCTGTGGTACTCCGGGTTAATTCCCCTGGCGGTAGCGCGTTGGCCTCAGAAGTCATTTTAAGAGAGCTGCAATTGCTCCGGGAGAAAAAACCTCTGGTAGTCTCTATGGGTGATGTTGCTGCTTCGGGCGGGTATTATATTGCCTGTCAGGCTGATAGTATTTTCGCAATGCCGACGACAATAACCGGGAGTATCGGTGTATTTGCCATGATGTTCAATGTTGAAAACCTCATGAAGAATAAGTTAGGCATCACCTTCGATGAAGTCAAAAATGCTCCGTATGCCGATTTTCCAACCGGAACGCGACCCCTCACTGCTGAGGAGGGGAGGAAGATGCAGGCAATGGTCGATACGATCTACGAAGTCTTCAAGCGCCGGGTGGCTACAGGCAGGAACATGGACGTGGCGATGGTGGACAGCTTTGCCCAGGGAAGAGTGTGGTCTGGAACAGATGCCTTGAGCATAGGACTTGTCGATGGTCTTGGCGGCCTAAACCGAGCCATAGAAAGTGCTGCGGCAAAAGCTAAGCTCGAAAAATACTCCATCGTTACCTATCCTGATCCGGTGGATAAATTTCAAATGCTGATGAATCGCTTCAAAGGAAGCAGCGTTTCAGAAGAAGCACTGAAACAGGCAATCAATTCCGAATCAGGAACAACTGCCCGGTTGGTGCGAAACATCAGGGCGCTTCAGAAGATAAATGGTACTGTACAAGCCTTAATGCCTGTTCAGCCTGTTATCCGGTAATATGTAGTATAGAAAATGAAGTAGCTGTCTCCGTTTCGGGGACAGCTTTTTATGTGAAGGCTTAGTCCTAACTTTATGGGTTATTCAGCTAGTATAAAGTGAAAGAGAGCATTTCGGTATTCGATATTTTCAAGATTGGCGTTGGTCCAAGCAGTTCCCATACGCTCGGACCCTGGCGAGCCGCCCGACTTTTTTTACAGACAGTCGAAAAGAAAGGTTTTGATAAGGTAAAGGCGGTCAGAGTCTTGCTGTATGGGTCTTTGGCAAAGACAGGGAAGGGGCATGGAACAGATGTGGCAGTCATTCTCGGCCTTTGTGGGGAAGATCCGGTAACGTTCGATGTCAACCAGATTAACCCGCGGATAAAAAGCATAGTTGATTCAAAGACAATCAATCTAGCTGGTCAGAGTGAGATATATTTTGACCCGAAGGAAGACGTGGTGTTTTTGATGCAGGACGCACTGCCTTACCATCCGAATGCACTCACTTTTCTATGCAGCTTTGAAGATGGCGAGGAAATAGCGCAGACCTGGTACTCCGTCGGTGGAGGCTTTGTCGTTCAGGAAGGTGAGGAAGGGCTGACCGGGAATACGGTTGAATTGGCTTTCCCGGTGGAGAAAGCAGCAGACCTGCTGCACTGGTGCCTGAAGACCGGACTGAGCATCTCAGAAGTGGTCATGGAGAATGAACATAGCTGGAGAACCGAAACAGAAACCCGGGAGGGTGTACTTCAGATCTGGCAGGTCATGCGGGATTGTATCTATCGCGGATGTCATATCGGAGGGGAATTGCCGGGAGGATTGCACGTTACCCGTCGGGCGGCTGCGCTGAACAAACGATTGCTGAAAGGGAAAACATATTCTAATTATGAAGAGTGGGTAGATGCCATTCGAAGCGGCGGTCAGGGCTTCCAGTATATCCTTGATTGGGTAGCCTGCTTTGCGCTGGCTGTAAACGAAGAAAATGCCTCATTCAGCCGGGTAGTAACCGCACCAACTAATGGTGCGGCAGGGGTAGTGCCTGCGGTACTGCAGTATTTTATCACTTTCTGCGATGGATACGATGAACAGAAGATCGTTAGCTTTTTGCTAACCGCATCCGAGATTGGAAGTATTTTCAAGAAAGGCGCTACGCTTTCAGCTGCTATGGGGGGTTGCCAGGCGGAGATCGGAGTTTCATCCTCGATGGCCGCTGCTGCACTAACTGAGAGCCTCGGAGGTAGTGTGCGTCAGGCGATGATGGCTGCAGAAATCGCCATGGAGCATCATCTTGGTCTGACCTGCGATCCTGTTGCGGGACTAGTACAGGTTCCCTGTATCGAAAGGAATACGATGGGTGCGATCAAAGCGATCACAGCCTCTCAGCTTGCATTACAAAGTAACCCGGATAATGCCCGTGTGTCCCTGGATGCTGTTGTGAACACGATGTGGCAAACAGCGCTCGATATGAATCATAAATATAAAGAGACAGCAGAAGGAGGTCTTGCTGCCAATATTCCATTAAGTCTTAGTGAATGTTGAGTTGATACTACAACCAGTTTCAACATTCGGAAATACAAGAAAGGCCGTCCCGGGGGACGGCCTTTCAAAGTTTTAAAGAAATCGCTATTTCTTGTTGATCTTGAGCGTTTTCTTACGATGGTCATCTGAATACTGGAGCAAGTAGACACCCTGTGCCAGTCCGTTCATCTGGATGGTAGCAGTAGTGGTGTTCATCTCTACCACCTGTATCAGCTTTCCTGCAACGTCAGTAATCAGGATCCTGGAGTTGGGGCCAGGTTCGCCCATTAATCTGATATTGAGTTCGTCAGATACTGGGTTCGGGAAGGCTGTCACATCAAATGCGCCCTGTCCGTCTACCCAGACCTTGACAATCTTTGAGTAGGAAAGGCTACCCCTGACATCTTTCGATTTTAGTCTGTAATGATTCTCTCCCTGAACAGGATGTTCATCCCAGAAACTATAGGTAGAGGCAGCGCCTTTGCCTGAAACACTACCCAATTCCGTGAAAACTTTACCATCAGCACTGTGCTCCACATAGAAGATATCACCTTCGCGTTCAGACAAAGTAGTCCAGTCAATCCTATTCCTGCTACCAAAATTCCTTGCTGTAAAATCTGCAAGTTGGAGCTGCAAGGGTGTAGAACCGGAATGGATGAAGAAGCCGGAGAAGCCAGTCACAGGGAACGTCATTGCCCAGTAGCCACCCGCCCAGGTAACGTTGATCGCGCTATTTGGAATGAAGCTGGCATTAGCATCATTATAAAGCCCGCCTGGGCCCGTGTTGCTATCTAACGGGCTACCATGGAACTGTGTGACAACGATATTAGCCATCCCTGCTGCGTCTGACGGTCCGGTAGGAAGTAGAGGCAGTGACAGGCTGTTTGCTGTTACAAAACTGTTGTAGTCATTGAATTCTGATTGTAGCGCATAGAGTGTTACTGTGGCAGGCCCAGGGCTGGATGGTGCCAGGTCGAATACACGTGAAACATAGGGTATTCCATTGTGTGTGAGAATAGACTGCGGTGTTATTACAACAGCTGTTGTGAGGCCCAGCGTATTTCCACCAGGAGCATCAGCAACGGTAGCTACCATATCGCCGCAACCATCAGTATAGTTCACCGTTGAACCGTCAGCATGCATACTGCCTGTGGTCGTTCCGCCAGTGGAAAGACCTGTGCCAGAGGTAGTGCCATTGATAGTGGCATCTACCGGAACCCTGTTGCCGATGCAACCAAGACTATATCCAATATTAACTACGGCCATTCCGCCGTTGGTAGTACAATTAAACAGGGAAGATCCACGATTTCCGGCAATGATCGATGCATTTGCATTGGAAGCGGTAACCGTACCTAAAGCCATTGTTCCATACTGGTGGGTGGTGCCACTTGCCGGTGCGATGTGGAACGAGTAAGTAGATCCCGGAGGCATTACTATGTTCAGATTCGTCGCGATAGTAGTGTACATAGTCGTACCCATTGAAGGAACCCCAGTCACGGAGGAAACCAGCGTCCAGCCGGAAGAGGACGTGTTAGCGCCGGGAATTGACTGGTAGTTGTCCGGACGGTAGTATACATCCCAGCCTGTGGGACTTCCAACGGTGTTGTTACATTTGATACCGATCTCATTCAGGGTCATACCCGTAGTGGTACTTACCATAAACATATGATAGTAGACACCCGTGGTGGCTGATGTGGTTATGGGAACGTTTACGGAATCATCGCCGCCGTTACCTTCAACAGCTGCAGCGTAGTAGGTAGTCGTGCTATTAATAGCAGGTGTGGTATAGGCGTTACCCATGCTTAGGGGAGAGCCACCTGTTGGAACATCATACCAGTGTACCGTTGCTCCCTGGCTGGGTATTGCAGCGAGGGTAACCGGACCAGCGTCACAACGGGAACCTGGAATCGTCTGAACGATTGTTGGATTGCTGACTCTAACCGTGTCGGGGGCAGACGTGCCAACAACCGTGTTATCGCAAAGAATCTTTGCCTGATAAATAGTTGTAGTAGTGATCGGCTCAGAATGGGTGGGTGAAGTAGCACCGGGAATATCAACGAAGCCGGAGCCCGTGTTGTGCTGCCATTGATAGTTGATCCCAAAAGGTGCCAAGGTGTCAAGCGACAGACCTGCAGTTCCACTCATACATACCTGTTCGGGAGTCGCAATGGTCGTAGCCGTCGCAGGAGCGGCTTTTACTACAACATCAACAGTGTCCAGTTCCTGACAACCTGAAATTGGATCAGTTGCTGTCACTACATAAGAGGTCGAGAAAGGTGGTGTTTCGGTTGTTACGGCGGTAGTTGCACCACCAGGCGACCAGCTATAGTTGTAGCCGCCAAAGCCCGATGTCGCTGTAAGAGTCGTTGAAGTTCCTGCACAAATTGTGTCAGGCGAAGCAGAAGCAGTGACGATTCCAGGAGGAGGAGTCACCGTCGCTATTACAGGAACCCTGGCGGATTCACAACCGATCTGGTAATCGATATGTACACGACCGATGGCGGCTCCTGTTTCTTCCCAGATATCCTGAGGTGCAGAAGTTCCCAGTTGATACTGCATACCCATTCTGGTGAGCGTTACAGGCTGTCCTGCTATGTTAGTGACATATGGTCCTGTAGGAGTCGCATAAGAAGAGCTGCTGCCAATCTGCCCTAAAATACCGATGACTTCACCGGCATTAACCGGAATGTTCACAGGTATTACACCGTTATTCGGATCGTTCTGATTCAGGTAGAGAACAGTGAAGGCGTTGGTGGTGAGACCGTATATAGGGGGTGGTGTATTGTTGTCGAATTTAATCACTGCGAGACTTTGATTGCCAGTGGTTTGTGCCAATGCTTTCAGCCCGGTTATCGTAAAGTTGACAGGGGCTGTGAAATAGAAACCGCGTACGTTTCCAGAGTAATTGGATCCATGCGCAGGCAAGGGAATTGAATCCATCAAGGCCCCTGCTGATCCTGCTGCCACGTAGTATGTGGTGCTCGTACTGATTACAGGAGTTTCAAACATGTTGCCCGTATCCAGAGCGACCCCACCGGTTGCAGCATCATACCAGCTAATGACATCCCCAGGTGTACCGGTTGCATTCAGGGTAACGGTACCGGAACCGCAACGCGAGGCTGGTGTTGTATTCAGTACAGACGGGTTGCTATAGTCGATTGTGACAGGAGTCGATGATACCGCCAGTACGTTGTCGCAGAAGATCTGAACTCTGTAATCTGCATCCTGTGTAATCGACTCGGAATAAGTGGCAGAAGTTGCGCCCGGGATATCGGTGAAACCTGTTCCAATGTCAATTTGCCACTGATAGGTAAGACCGGCCATTGGCTGAGGATCCAGGGAGAAAACGACAGTATCACTTACGCAAACAGTAGTGGAACTGGCGACGGTTGTCACGGCTGCGGGTGCTGCGACTACAGCAATTTCGATGGTATCCGCATTTGTACAGTTGCTTCCATCTACAGCGTCGAGATAATACGTTGTTGTGGCAGTAGGCGAAACATTTATAGAACTTCCGGAGCCTCCTGGAGTCCAGGTATAACTATAAGCATTTGCAGAGCTTACGCTCAAAGTCGCTGTCTGTCCCAGGCACAGTGTATCATCAGTAGTGGAAACCGTCATTGCAGGCGGAGGGGTGATCGTAGCAACAACGGGTACACGGAGGCCAGGGCATCCTGTGCTGTATTTCAGGTTGACTGTCGCCATGCCTCCGTTTGTTGTGACACTGAAAAGACTGCTGCCTCTGTTCCCTGCGATCAATGAAGCGTCAGCATTGGAACTTACAACAGTACCGAGCGCACTTGTATTGTATTGATGGGTAACCCCTGTTCCGGGCGCTACATAAAACGAATAGGTCTGACCCGCAGGTATTGTCAGGCTAAGTCCCGTAGCGATTGGTGTGTAAAAATTAGGACCAAGCGAAGGGACATTTGTGCTGGCTAGCAGGGTCCAGCCAGTGGATGAGGCATTCGCTCCGGGGATAGACTGGTAATTGTCCGGCCGGTAATAGATATCCCAGCTGGTCATTGAAGATGCTGCATTATTGCATTTAATACCCAGTTCATCAAGAGTAAGTGTATTTGTAGCACTTACCATGAACATATGGTGATATACACCAGTTGTAGACCCGATGTTGAGCGGGATATTCACTGAATCGACATTACCACCGCCAGCTACGGCTTCAGCGTAATAGGTGGTCGTGGTGGAAATGGTAGGTGTCGTGAAGGTCGTACTTCCCATGACCAGGGGAGCTCCACCGGTGGCAACATCATACCAGTTAATGGTATTTCCGGGATCAGCCACGGCAGCCAGGTTGACTGTTCCAACACCACACCTGCTACCCGGGGTGGTACCTATGACCTGAGGGTTGTTTGCATGCACGGAAACAGTGTTTGAGTACGCGGTAGATCCACCCGGATTGGTACAGGTAATTTCCATCCTGTAATCCATGCTTTGGTTGATATTGCTAACTGTATAGCTGATGGTGTTGGCGCCGGTAATATTATTCCAGATGTTTTGTCCGGCGGGCGACTCCTGCCACTGAAATGCCAGTCCCAGCTCTGTGGGAAGACTCGACAGGTCGAGTGTTACCTGACCGCCTACGCAGATTGTATCCATTGAAATGGAAGCCGTGCCACCACTGGAGGGTGCTCCAGAGCATTGTACGGCCGGGGCGATAGTGATAACGAAATCTTCCGTCTCCCTACCGTTCGTGATGCTGGCACAAGCACCAGAGGGACCATAAATGGTTGTAGCATTCAGAGTGCTTCTCAGTCTCATTCCAGTGAGGCCGGGAACTGCAGTTGCCGGCACCTGAATCTGAGAACTGAGTGCTGTTCCCTGTCCCAGGGCGTAATATTCACCTGGATCAAAAATGCCACTCTGGTCCCAGTCGATCCACAATTCTGTATGATAGCTTGCGCTGGCAATGGTTGCATTGATATCGTAAAACTGTCCCTGGGTAAGGATGGCTGTATTCGAAGAAATATTTGGGTCGTGCTGAGTGTAGCCGCCGGCACCGACTGTTGCTGTTGTTGCGGCAAGCGTAGTCGAAGGAATGGAGACCCCTGTTATATAGTTCCCAGTAGTTGTGTGTAGGGCGACACCGCTATTTGGTGAGCAATAGCAAAGATAGAAGGGGCTAGCCCCTACGCTTACTGGATTCGAGATATCTGAGGCTCCACCGTTGCTACACGTGACAACCGCCCGGTAATCCATGGGCATGGACTGTGTGTGCACAAGATTTGGCGCATTCGCGTTCATAATCGGCGTCCACATTCCTAAACCAGAAGGTGTTTCTTCCCACTGTATGGTAATTCCACTGGCAAGTGTGTAGCCGCTCAGGGTAAGGTTTACCGGACCGTTAGGGCAGGCAGTACTGGTTAGAGCAGTTGCAGTCCCGGCAGTTGGGATTCCACCGCAGGGAATAGCGGGAATCATTGTAATCGTTCCGATCCAACCTCTGGGTGAATTTGTCGGTGAAGCTGGAGGAGTACCACCTGCAAAACTAATATTGGTACCCGCCAGCATATTCACACCACCAGCAGAAATAGTAGTTGGGCCGGCGGGCATGGTAAAGTACCTCTGGCCGGTGGCAAAAATGGCAATGCCATAAGTTGTATTGGCAGGTATGATAAAATTCATCCCTGAAAGAAACGGTTGTGTTGTGGTGGTCGAGGAGTTACCTATGCCTGTAATTGTAGCTGAGGTTACCAGATTCCATCCATTGGCGGCGGAGATAGCGCCCGGCGCACCACTAACAGGAGTGGGGTTGTAGTAGAATTCGACATTTACGGATCCCGTTGTGCCGGTAACACCAGAAATATCAGTAACGATGACATCAAATGCGTTAGTGTTCTCAAGGTTAAATGTTACCGTGCCGGATCCGTTGTTGTTCAGATACTGAGAAGTAGTAGAGAGTACAATCTGCGCTTTCAGTGGAGCTGATAGGCCAGCAAGAAAGCAGAACAACAGGAATGCAAATTTGTGTAGATGGTTCGTTACCATGCCATAAAAATTTTTGCCTACTCTAAATGGATTTTCGGCTTACCTCCTTTAATGAACGTATAGAAATGACAGAGTTTATGTCTGGAATGTATTCCTGATCAGCGTCGAACAGGAACAATTCCGACAGTTGGGATCAACATTAAAATTATATAAAAAGCTTCCGTTTCTAAATGTTTTGTGAAAAATTGCAAAAAGATTTTTTTCTAATTTCCATTAGGGAAACCCTATCAAGCAATTATGAAAATATGTCGGGTGCGAGTCCTATCGTATTTAGTTATTCGGGCATTACCTAACGTTTCTGATGAATAGCGGATATTTGCAGTGATTCAAAATCCATGAGAATAGGAATTGTTTGCTATCCTACCTTCGGAGGAAGCGGAGTGCTCGCCACAGAATTGGGGATGGCACTATCTGGAAAAGGACATGAAGTTCATTTCATCAGTTACCAGCAACCGGTGCGGCTGAGTTTTCATCCCAATATATATTACCACGAAGTAACGGTACAGAATTATCCGCTGTTTGACTTCCCTCCTTACGAAACAGCCCTTACCAGTACGCTGGTGAACGTGATTATAAATAACCATCTGGATCTGCTGCATGTCCACTATGCCATTCCGCATGCGTCTGCTGCTTTTTTCGCGCGGGAGATTCTTAAGAAGGAGGGGAGGGACATTCCTTTCATTACTACATTGCACGGGACTGATATCACACTCGTAGGCCGTGATCAGACATATGCGCCGGTAGTGACTTTTTCCATCAACGAATCCGATGCTATCACCGCCGTCTCGAACAACCTGCGGGAGGAAACATTCAAACATTTCGACATCAGGAAAGATATCCGCGTCATTCCCAACTTCGTGGATACATCCAGGTTTTTTCAAACGGACAAGGATCATTTCAAAAAGATGCTGGCGCCGAGTGGAGAGCGAATCCTCGCCCATGTTTCCAATTTTCGCAAAGTTAAAAGGGTGGAGGATGTCATCAGGGTGTTTGAAAAGGTCCGGAAGGAGATTCCGGCGAAACTGCTTATGATTGGAGACGGTCCGGAACGGCAGCATGCAGAAGAGCTGTGCAGGGTTCTGGGGATCTGTAATGATATCCGTTTCCTTGGCAAACAGGAACAAATGGACGAGATCCTCTCGATCGCTGATTTGTTTATCCTTCCTTCTGAATACGAGAGTTTCGGGTTGTCTGCCCTGGAAGCAATGGCCTGTGGTGTGCCCGTGATATCGACAAATGTCGGAGGCTTGCCTGAAATCAATATTGAAGGCACGACAGGTTTTCTCAGTGGAGTGGGAAATATTGAAGATATGGCTCAGAAATCCCTGCATATTCTTTCTGATGATCAGCGACTTGAAACCTTTAAAAAGGCTGCAATAGAGCACTCTCGCAGCTTTGAAAAGTCCAGAATCATCCCGCTCTATGAGGAACTCTATGAAGAAGTGCTGAGCACCTACCAGCATGAACAAGTTCAGAATGAGGGTTAACCTGCCGGAACTGCCCTGATTTTCCGGGAATAAACATTCATGATTGATTGCTTATATTCGCAGGAAGGTACGGCCAATGCCAGTTTACAAGCTTTCATTTCTGGGTACACAGATCTTCTCCATACGGGAAGCGGAACAAAAGATTCATTTTGAAGGAAAAATGTATCTGGAGCAGGACCAGGGTCGGCTCATATTTGCCATAGTAAACGCCAGTAACGAGGTGGAAGCCAGCAGGATGGTGCTGGACGAAATTGCCAGACTTCAGATGCATGTTCCCGGCCAACTGAAGATGTTCTCTGAAGAATAAGCGCCGAAATTCGGATGCTGACTAAAATCATCGTATTCAGCAGTTGGCGTCATAAAATGACCCCGCCCGCCTGTCTACTTTTGTTTTTAAAGACGGGGTATGGCGCGGCTACTTTTTTCACAATATCAGAAGGAACAACTGCCTGAGGTTGCTGAGCGACTGAAGCGAGACTATTATATGGTGCTTTATGAGCTTACCAGGGACGCGGCAGTACACATCAAAGAGCTCCTTCAGGATAAGGTGGAGACATCCCGTAAAAAGTACCTGGAAATCTGTGCTGAGTTTATTGAATCGATTTCCCAGCATGTCAGGTTTTCCGTGGCCAGTCTGATCCCATATGTACTCGATCTGGCACAAAAGGCAGAAGGTGGCTTCAATTGCAACGAATGCGGTGGGCAGTGCCCATGGGAGCAGGAGTCTTCCATAGCTGAACTCCTGCGCCATCATGATCAATTAAGGATGCTGCAACTCAGACTGCAGCATACAGGCAAGCCGCTGTACCTGGAGTCCCGTCAGCCACTTCCCTGGAAAATTCTCAGAAATGAGATTGTAATTCTGGATACAGCCATTTCAGAACTCTGTTATCTGGAAGAGTCAACCCTTATTCCAAAAATTCTTGACGCTGAACAGAAGATCCATGCTCCAGTCAGATAAGCTTCAGAAACAGACAATCGTTATTGAACGACCTGTCGGAGAAAATATGGTTTGCTACCATTGCGGTACGCACTGCATCACTAATTCCATCACGAAGGAAGAAAAGGTATTTTGCTGTGAGGGCTGCAAACTGGTTTACGAGATTCTGAACGAGAATGATCTCTGTGATTATTACAAAATTCAGGATCACCCCGGGCTGACGCAGATAAAAGCCCTCAGGAAGGAAAAATACGCCTACCTGGATAATACAGATATCGCAGAAAAGCTTCTGCAGTTTACTGACGGACGTAATTCCATGGTGACACTCTATATTCCCGGAGTGCACTGCAGTTCCTGCATGTGGCTTCTGGAACATTTACATAAACTCGACGAAGGAATCACTGAGAGCCGGCTCAACTTTAGTGCAAAAGAGGTAACCGTTCGTTTCATCACCGAAAAGACGACCCTCCGGAAGATCGTTGAGTTACTGGCGATGATTGGCTATGAGCCTTACATCAGCCTGGATGATAATGGTAAAAAGGAAAAGAGAACAGACAGAAAGAAGATCTATAAACTCGGTGTCGCAGGTTTTTGTTTTGGGAATATAATGCTTCTCAGTTTTCCGGAATACCTGAGCAGTGATGCCGCATTGGAGCATCAGTACGTACAACTTTTCAGGTATCTGAACTTGCTGCTAGCGCTGCCGGTTTTCTTTTATAGTGCTACAGAATTCTACAGTTCCGCCTGGGCAGGCATCCGTCAGAGAATGCTCAATATAGATGCACCGATTGTTCTCGCTCTGGTAATCACCTTTGCCCGCAGTCTTTACGAAATCCTTACCGGGACCGGTGCGGGTTACCTCGACACATTAAGCGGAATAACATTTTTCATGCTGGTAGGCAGGGTCGTACAGGACAGAACCTACCGCTCGATCTCATTTCATCGTGACTATAAGTCTTATTTTCCGATCGCGGTAAACGTGGTGACCGAAGATGGCGTTAAAGCCACTGATCTGAAAGACCTAAGGCAGAATGACCTGGTGCAGTTGCACCATGAAGAGATCATCCCCGCTGATGCTGTGCTGCTGGAAGGTACGGCCAGGATCGACTACAGTTTCGTTACAGGTGAAACCGAACCCGTTACCGTCAGGCAGGGACAACGGGTGTATGCTGGCGGAAAGCAAATCGGAGAACAGATACTGATCCGTGTTGTGAAGCCGGTAGCCGGTAGTTATCTGACGAGCCTCTGGAACCACTATGCGTTCAGCAAGAACAAAGTGGAGGAGAACAGAAGGGCAAGTGTGGTACACACAATGGCAAGGTACTTCACGTATGTCCTGTTCATTCTTGCAGCTTTGACCGCAGCCTACTGGGCCTATTTCAATCCTGACAATATCATTCCTGCAGTATCTGCCATGCTGATCGTAGCCTGCCCCTGTGCACTGCTGCTGGCAGCAACTTATACCAATGGCAACCTTTTAAGGATTTTCAGTAATAATGGGTTGTTTCTTAGAGATGCATCCGTGATAGAGCAGCTTGGAAAGATTGATCATATCGTATTCGACAAAACAGGTACGCTTACGGATAACAGCAGACAGGTCGAGGTAGCTGGCGACATTTTAAATGACAAGGAGAAAGCTTTACTCTATAGTGTGGTGGTTCATAGTAAGCATCCATACAGTAAGGCGCTGGCGTCGTGGACGGGTTGTTCAGAAGCTGTGAAGCTGGCCGAATGGAAGGAAACGGAAGGCAGGGGGCTGACCGCAAGTGTACGGGGTATAAGGATCCTTGTGGGGAATGCTGAACATGTTGGGATGGTGTCAAAAGATTCCGGTAGGGCATCTGTATATGTCAGAATTGGTGAAAAACTAACGGCCTTTCAATTCTTTTCTGAGTTTCGTCCGGGGATACCGGAAGTGCTGGCCACACTGAAACCAGAATACCGACTGGCACTGCTCTCAGGTGATAACGACTCGCAAAGAGGCATCATGGAAAAGGTCTTTGGAGCGAATAGCGAACTTCGCTTCAGGCAAAAGCCGGTTGACAAACTTCAGTTTGTCGAACAACTCCAGCTGGCTCGTGGCAGGGCGATGATGATTGGTGACGGACTTAATGATGCGGGAGCTTTACAGCAAAGCGATGTTGGAATTGCCCTGACAGACGATGTGAACAATTTCACGCCCTCCTGTGATGCCATTCTGGATGCTCAGCAAATTTCCAGGCTCCCGGCCCTGATGCGGCTGTCCAAAGCAGGAAAGAAGATCATCAATATCGCCTTTGTGATCTCTCTGTTGTACAATATAGTCGGTGTAGCTATTTCCATGCAGGCTAAAATGAGTCCGCTCATTGCGGCCATCCTGATGCCGGCAAGTACCCTTTCTATTGTCCTCGTAACGACCGGAATCGGAAGCCTCTGGGCCAAAAGACTTGGACTGTCACTAAAGAGCAAATCCTGATCAGGCTGCGGAAAGTTTATTGCCTGGTTTGGGTAAGGCAAGTGTGGCATCAGATTCCAGTAATGCCCCATGCAGGTCCTTTATAGCTTCAAGGTCTAAAGCGTCGGAACGCAAGAATGGTGGTGAAAGCAAGGCTCCGTCTCTGCTCAGGACGATCCTGTTAATTTGTAGTACTTTGGTCATCTCCTCGCTCAGAAACCGAACATCTATTTGCCGTTCATTGTAGTCTATATGAAGAAGGCACTCCTGATTATTGAAGAAGATGGCGTAAAGTTTGTGTGGCATTGAAACAGTTTTCAACCAATTCTAAAACTCTATGCCATTATCATTGGGGTGTCGTGTCGATTTTTTTAATCTCAGCTTCCTAATTCGTATAATTGGTATTGGTTCGATCGTTGTTAGAAGAATATTATGAATGTAACAGTTGACAATGTATTAATGATCTCGTCGGTGCTCTTACTCCTGAGTGTTCTCCTGGGGAAGACTTCCTATAGATTCGGAATGCCCACCCTTGTGTTCTTTCTTGTCGTGGGAATGCTGGCAGGGTCTCAGGGATTTGGTGGAATCTATTTTGCGGATGCACAGGTCGCGCAATTTGTCGGTGTAGTGGCACTCAATTTTATCCTTTTTTCAGGTGGCTTTGACACAAAATGGGAGGAGATAAGACCTGTGCTCCGGCAGGGTATCGTCCTTTCAACGATTGGTGTTTTATTAACTGCCCTCATACTCGGATTTTTTATTTATGCCATTACTGATTTTACGATCTATGAAGGTTTATTGCTTGGCTCGATCGTATCATCTACGGATGCCGCTGCTGTTTTTTCGATTCTCCGTTCGAAGGGATTGCACCTGAAGTACAATCTGCGACCAACACTTGAGCTGGAGAGTGGCAGTAATGATCCTATGGCCTATATTCTTACCATCGTTTTCACCGGATTGGTCGTAAATCAGGATCAGACGATCTGGAGCAGCATCCCGTTGCTGTTGCAGCAATTGTTTCTGGGAGCTGCCCTGGGGCTGGGTTTTGCAAGAATTTCCAAATGGATTATTAACAGGATCAATCTCAGCTACGAAGGGTTGTATCCCGTTTTGGTCATTGCGCTGCTGTTTCTGAGCTTTTCTGTAACAGATTCCATTGGTGGAAATGGCTTTCTTGCAACGTACTTAATGGGGATCTTTCTGGGCAATCAAAAGCTTATACATAAAAACTCGCTGGTCAAATTCTTCGATGGGATGGCCTGGTTGATGCAAATCGTTCTGTTTATCACCCTTGGTCTTTTAGTATTTCCAAATCAGTTACTGGATATTCTTGGTGTTGGTTTGTTGATTGGTCTTTTTCTGATGTTCATTGCTAGACCTCTTACCGTATTTCTGACCTTATTACCGTTTAAACTTGGTACAAGGGTAAAAACCTATGTTTCCTGGGTGGGACTGAGAGGTGCCGTTCCGATAGTCTTTGCTACATTTCCTATTATAGCAGGCATTGAAAAGGCCCCCATGATCTTCAATATCGTGTTCTTCATTTCGGTTACTTCGGTGATCATTCAGGGCACCACGCTTCCTATTGTTGCCCGGTGGCTGGGAGTGGCCCGACCTGAAGCCAGCACACCGGAAAACCGCTTCGGGCTGGAGCTCTCAGAAGGGGTGCGATCGGAGATGATGGAAGTGACACTGCCTGATGATAATCCATTTGTCGGAAAAAGAATTGTCGATCTGCGGTTTCCCAGGAATGCAATGATCACAATGATCATCCGTAATGAGAAGTATATCGTGCCCCGGGGATCGACAGAGCTGAAGGCGGGGGATAGCCTTGTGGTTCTTGCCGAAGATGTTAATCAGTTTCCAGGACTCCTGGAGATTCTTCAGCTCAACAAACCCTGAAGGCCCTAACCTGCCAAATCCCGGATTCAGTTACGATCGAGGAGAAGGACCTTCAGCGGTTTGCAAATAATCCCATGATAAAGAAGTGACATCAGTACTACGAGCGTTACCCAGGTTAAGGAGTTTGAAGACTCTTCTACGCCTTGTTTCATTCCTAGGGTCAGAAAATAGACAGAGCCAAAGCCTTTGATGCCGACCAGACTGATGAACGCTTTTCTCCTGAACTGCATAGAAACACCTGTCAATCCCATAAAGGCAGTAACCGGCCTTATCAGGAGGACTATCGCAATTGCAGCCATCCAATAAGCTGTTGGTAGTGACCGGAAATCAAACCGGAGCAACTGAAACCCAATATATATGAGCAGCGCGACCCAGACAATCCTTTCCAATTGCTGCATCGAGCTGAAGAACAGTGTGGCTCTTTGCTGCCGTAGTTCCTGGTTACGAACCGTGATTGCTGCGATGAATACTGCCAGAAGTCCGTATCCCTGAAAGGCTTCTGCGAGGGCGTATACCAGAAAGGTTGTGGCTACAGCTAACAGTCCGTCCTGAATAGCGGGTTGAATTCTTTCCGGAAAAAGCCGGAAGTAGAGAAAGTAAATGGCTCTGGCGAGCCCGTATCCCGTGATTATCGCGGCTAAGATCCTGTAGAGCAGGTCATAGGCCAGCCATTGCAGCAGTGTGCCGTCACGAACGCCGGAATTCTGGCTTAGCAGTACTGCAAGACTCACGAGAGCCAGACAAAGACCATTGTTGATAGCGGCCTCCCCACTGATGGAAAACAAGGATTCATCTGATGTTGCTTCATCTGCCAGGGCTATTTGCAGGTCATTTGACAAAAGTGGATCGGTAGGGGAAAGCGCTGCTCCAACCAGTATCGCCAGGGCAGGGTCCATTCCAAGAAATGTGAATCCTATGATGGCGATGATGGCCGTGCTCAGCAAAAGTGTCAGGGAGGAAAGTCTGAGGGGGATTTTCCAGCCCCGCAATGAAAAGGGCTTATTGATCGATAGTCCGCTGCTCATCAGGGCCAAGGCTAGATAGGCTTCGGGGAGTCTGTGAGAAAAGTTGAACTGGTGACTCGTATCAAACGGGACCGTATCCGGACGGAAAAAGCCCCAGGCCAGACCAGCCAGGAGAAAGACCAGGGGGTAGATAATACCGGACCTCCGGATGATAAACGGTAAGCAAACAATGCTGAGCAAGGCGATACCTGAGAGCGAAATTGCTATAGTGAATAAATCCATTTTGGAGCGCAGCCCGGTTTAAATGGATTCTTCAAAATTGATGCCTCAGCAGTGATCAGGACAGGGTGAGCCCGGTAAAAAAAATAAAGCACCTTAGAAAAGGCGCTTATTAAATCAAAACAAAACAAAAACAGTTCAAAGTTACCATTTTGCCCTTAAAAAATCTGCGTAGCCTGTGGTGCCCGCCAATACCATGAAACCTGTTTCATTACCACTTAGCTGTCTGGCCGGTAGCCGGAATACCTGAATACCATTGATATATCCATACCAGTGGCTGCCGCTTTGCTCCAGTTCCAGATCATTATTACCTACCCGTATGGCCTCCGTGAATTCCCAGTCAATAAGAGCTTCAGGATACAGTCCTTCTTTGTAGAGCGCATAGTAGCCCTGGTCGTCTATAAATATTGAATAGCCGTAGTCGCTCACCGAAGCACCAAATACGAGCGCCATAGCATTATCCGATCTGAAGCGCGTTTCTATCAGAAAGTCGCGATGCACGGGAATACCTGTAGGTACTGAAGCTATATGATACCCGCCGGTCCAGGAATAATCCACAAACTTGTAAAGTCCATTTTGAACCAGCGCATAGGCAGAGTCAAACTGGTCGTCGAAGGCCCAGCCCCGGACATCATGGGTGAATTCCTCTTCAAATCCGTATTGAAAAGCGGGAGGATGAGGTGGTTGCGGTTCAACCACATAGCGGTCAGTCTGAATACAGCCTGTGAAAAGAAAACTTATAGCTAAGAGTAGAATAAGAGCAGGAGTCAGGTTTCTCATGAGTTGTTAAAACCAAAAAGCAAGCCATTTATGCAACGGCCTGCTTTCCTTAGGTTTCTTAACAAAGTTCTAACGTTTACTCATCGAGCTTCAGGACGGCGAGGAAGGCCTCCTGTGGCACTTCTACGCTCCCTATCTGGCGCATACGTTTCTTACCTTCCTTTTGCTTTTCAAGTAGCTTCCGCTTACGGCTGATGTCACCACCATAACATTTCGCTGTAACGTCTTTACGCATAGCTGAAATGTTTTCCCTTGCGATGATTTTTGCCCCGATAGTAGCCTGAATGGCGATGAGGAATTGTTGACGAGGCAACAGGTCTTTCAGTTTAGCACAAAGCTTACGTCCGAAATCCTGTGCTCTGCTCCTGTGGATCAATGCACTTAAAGCATCCACTTTTTCGGCATTCAGGAGAATGTCCATTTTGACAATATCAGACTCCCGGTAGTCGAGCGGGTGATAGTCGAAGGAGGCATAGCCACGGGTGCAGCTTTTCAGCTTGTCATAGAAATCGAATACGATTTCTGCCAATGGCATTTCAAATATCAGCTCCACACGAGTAGGAGTCAGATAATGCTGGTTGATCAGTATACCTCGTTTCCCGAGGCAAAGACTCATGATGTTTCCGATGTAATCAGGCAGCGTGATGATCTGTGCTCTGATAAATGGTTCTTCAATACGATCGGTTCTGCTGGGGTCGGGGAGTTCACTTGGATTATTAACGATGATCGGAGTGTCTTTTTCCCGGGTAAGGTAAGCTTTGAAGCTCACATTCGGTACCGTGGTGATCACTGTCTGGTTAAACTCGCGTTCCAAACGTTCCTGTATGATCTCCATGTGAAGCATTCCGAGGAATCCGCAACGGAAACCAAAGCCCAGCGCCTGAGAAGTTTCTGGCTCGAAGGTCAGGGAAGCATCATTCAACTGGAGCTTCTCCATACATTCCCGAAGTTCTTCAAAATCGTCAGTGACGACAGGGAAGATTCCGGCAAATACCATCGGTTTTACTTCTTCGAAACCGTGAATAGGCTCTGGACTGGGGTTATTGATAAGTGTGATGGTATCACCCACCTTGACTTCCTTGGCGTCCTTGATGCCCGTGATGATATAACCCACGTCGCCGGTTCTGACTTCTTTTCTGGGTGCGAGCCCCATTTTCAGAATGCCTACCTCATCTGCGGTGTAGTCATTATCGGTGTGGAAGAACCGCACCTTATCGTTCTTTTTTAGGGAGCCATTAAAGATCCTGTAGTAGGCAATGATACCCCGGAAGGAATTGAAAACCGAGTCAAAGATCAATGCCTGCAGCGGAGCATCCGGATCTCCTTTAGGTGCCGGAATTCTATTGATGATCGCGGACATTATTTCCTCAATCCCGATGCCCGATTTACCGGAGGCGAGAATGATCTCATCGGGTTTACATCCTATGAGATCCACGATCTGATCGGTAACCTCTGGGATCATAGCACCTTCCATATCAATCTTGTTGATCACAGGAATGATTTCGAGATCGTTGTCCAGCGCCAGGTAGAGATTGGAGATCGTCTGAGCCTGGATTCCCTGGGAAGCATCGACTAGGAGCAGGGCGCCTTCACAGGCCGCGAGGGCACGGGAGACCTCATAGGAGAAGTCGACGTGGCCGGGAGTGTCAATGAGGTTCAGGGTATATTTTTCACCTTCATATTCATAATCCATCTGGATGGCGTGGCTCTTGATGGTAATGCCTTTTTCGCGCTCCAGATCCATATCATCCAGCACCTGTGCCTGCATATCCCGGTCGGAGATGGTCTTGGTAAATTCCAGGAGCCGGTCCGCCAGGGTACTCTTTCCATGGTCAATATGGGCTATGATACAAAAGTTCCTAATGTTTTGCATATATTCAATAAGTGCGCAAAGGTACGATTTTGTAGCATCCATGTCCGGAGTTTAACAGGTCAGGTAAAGACGCAGCCAGCTCTGCTTTGGCATGATTTTCAAACGGGGATTAATGTCACAAAATTTTAAAGATGAAACGTATCTCAATTCTGCCAATTATAGCCATGTTCAGTGTGCTTTTGAGCCTGAGCAGTTGCGAACTGATCGCTGATATTTTTTACGCGGGGATCTGGGTTGGAGTTATCCTTGTAATAGCGATCGTTGCCATAATTATCTGGCTGATCAGGAAGATTTTTTAAGCTTCAGACTGAAACCATCACTATAAAAACCATATACACATGACTAAATTCCTGGCTGGTGCTATTGTCGGTTTTGTTGCCGGTGTACTGCTGGCACCTGAAAAAGGGGAAACTACGAGAGACAACCTGGCATTTACTGCTTCCAGATGGAAACAGCGGCTAAACAGACTTGCAGGCAGAAGAGGTATTGATGAGCTCCGCTCCTTCCTGAATCGCAACATCGACGGGGTGACTGAGGATGTCCGTACCCGGATGCTTACCATATTGAGTGAGGCCGAGGAGATGGCTTATAATCCCTCCGAGCCAACGATTTCCGGGGTGGGCTCAACACAGGGTTCCGGAAATACGAATTACAGCAATGGCGCCGGTTAGAGCCGGTATTCTATAAAATAGGTACGGGGACTGCATATTTTTCTGCAGTCCCCGTATTCGATAAATCCGGCCGTGGTTTTAATATTTCTGTATCAGCACGTTCGCCAGTGCAACGACGCCCTCCTCCCGGCCTACGAAACTCATTTGTTCAGTAGTGGTTGCTTTGATCGATACATCTTCCGGCGATAGATGAACGATTCTGGAAATGGCTTCCTGCATCTGTGATATATATGGTTTAATCTTTGGCTCCTGAAGCAGTATCGTTGAATCGATGTTCACCAGCCAGAATCCCCTTTCACGTACCATATTATAGCTTCGTCTGAGCAACACTTTGCTATCAATGCCTTTGTAAGCCTCGTCTGTATCAGGGAAATGTTTCCCGATGTCACCCAGCCCGACTGCGCCCAGTAATGCATCGCAGATTGCGTGTAATAAAACATCGGCATCAGAGTGACCAATACAGCCTTTGTGATGAGGGATCTGTACACCACCTAACCAAAAAGCCCTGCCCTCTGCAAGCTGATGGAAATCAATTCCCTGACCGATCCTGAATGACATAAAAAGAATATTTGATACGCTGCAAAGATGCAGTGTTCAGGCCAACAAAAAAAGTCATGGCTGGAACCATGACTTTTTGATAATCTTAAAGTTAGCTACCAGATATTCAGATCATTGTCTTTCGCTGTCTTAACTGCGAGATCATATCCGGCGTCTGCGTGTCGAACAACTCCCATTCCAGGGTCATTATAAAGGACCCGCTGAAGTCGACGGGCTGCATCATCGGTCCCATCTGCGACGATCACCATCCCGGCATGCAGGGAGTAACCCATACCTACGCCTCCGCCGTGGTGAAAAGAAACCCAACTGGCACCACCCGCTGTATTGATTAAAGCGTTAAGGATCGGCCAGTCTGCCACAGCATCGGATCCATCTTTCATGGCTTCTGTCTCTCTGTTGGGTGAAGCTACCGATCCGGTATCAAGATGGTCGCGCCCGATCACAATGGGTGCTTTTACTTTTCCGGATCTAACCAGTTCATTGAACAATTGTCCGGCTTTTTCACGTTCTCCCATGCCCAGCCAGCAGATGCGGGAGGGCAGTCCCTGAAACGCAATCTTTTCGCGCGCCATTTTCAGCCATCTGTGCAGGCCTTTATTATCTGGAAACAGATCCATTAATGCCTGGTCGGTCGTATAGATATCTTCCGGGTCGCCACTCAGTGCTACCCAGCGGAAAGGTCCTTTACCCTCACAAAACAGGGGGCGTATGTAGGCAGGAACGAACCCGGGAAAATCGAAAGCGTTTTTGATGCCGCGTTTGTCATGAGCCTGACCTCTGAGGTTGTTGCCATAATCGAAAGTGACCGCACCTCTTTTCTGCAGTTCCAGCATCTGTTTAACATGCCGGGCCATGGTGTCGAGGGACCGGCTCATATATTCCTGGGGGCTACTACTCCTTAACGCATTTGCTTCTACTACGGTAAGACCTTCGGGAAAATAACCGATTAGTTCATCGTGGGCGGAGGTTTGGTCTGTTAAGGTATCGGGGGTGATATCCCGATCGATCAGCCTTTGCAGGAGATCAACGACATTGCAGCAGACTCCGATGGAGACCGCCTCGCCATTCTTTTTTGCTTCCAGGGCCCAGTCGATGGCTTCATCTATATCATTCGAAGATTTATCGAGATAACGAGTTTCCAGGCGTTTTTTGATCCGCCACTCTTCTATTTCAGCAACCAGCGCAACACCCTCATTCATTGTAATAGCCAGCGGCTGAGCGCCGCCCATCCCTCCAAGTCCGGCGGTTACATTCAATGTTCCTTTGAGTGATCCATTATAGTGCTGATTAGCCAGAGAAAGGTAGGTTTCGTAAGTGCCCTGGACAATTCCCTGTGAGCCGATATAGATCCAGCTGCCTGCTGTCATCTGACCGTACATCATCAGACCTTTGGCTTCCAGTTCACGAAAATGTTCCCAGTTTGCCCAGCGACCAACGAGGTTGGAGTTAGCAATCAGCACCCTGGGTGCATCCTTATGAGAACGAAGGACGGCAACGGGTTTTCCTGACTGAACCATAAGCGTTTGGTCCTCATCGAGATTCGTAAGGCAGTCAAGGATCTTGTCAAAGCTTTTCCAGTCGCGGGCAGCCTTTCCGATGCCGCCATATACGACCAGATCTTCAGGTCTTTCTGCTACTTCCGGGTCCAGATTATTCTGAATCATACGGAAGGCAGCTTCTGCTACCCAGTTTTTACAAGTCAACTCGCTACCCCTTGGGGCGCGAATGATTCTGGGTGTGGTTATTGTTGACATATGCTGTTTTTGGCTTTATTGTTAACCAGGATGGTGATTATTTCATTAAAGTGTTCCCATGGTATCAGGCACAGGAGGCAGATTGCTTACGGCAGTTGACAGTCGCTCGAGCGCCTCCGTCTCGGATATCGATTCTCTGACGAATCTTTTACCGGTCACTTGTTCATAGAGCTCAATGTATCTGGTGGATATACCCTCTACCACCTCGTCCGTCATTTCAGGTACCCGCTGACCTTCTTTTCCCTGAAAGCCATGTTCCATCAGCCATTCCCGTACAAATTCCTTTGAGAGTTGTTTTTGGGGTTCATCCGCTTCCAGGCGTTCCTGAAACCCTTCTGCATAGAAGTATCTTGAGGAGTCCGGGGTATGGATTTCATCAATTAAATAGATGGTGTTTCCAATCCTTCCAAACTCATATTTCGTGTCTACGAGGATTAGTCCCCGCTTGCGGGCCAGCTCACGACCACGTTCAAAAAGAGCCAGTGAATAGCGCTCCAGTTGTTCATATTCGTGTTCGGAAACGATTCCTCTATTGATGATCTCCTCACGGGAAATATCTTCGTCGTGACCTTCATGAGCTTTGGTCGTCGGTGTAATGATCGGGGAATTGAAGGGCTGGTTTTCCTTCATACCGTCCGGAAGGGTTACACCACATAGCTCCCGTTTGCCGGTTTTGTAAGTTCTCCAGGCATGTCCGGTAAGATTACCGCGTACAACCATTTCTACGGCGTAGGTTTCACACTTATAACCAACGGTCGCATTGGGCAGCGGTGTGCTGATCTTCCAGTTAGGAACGATATCTGCTGTCGCGTCCAGGAATTCTGCAGCGATCTGATTGAGCACCTGACCCTTGAAAGGAATTGGGCGCGGGAGAACGACATCGAAAGCAGATATCCGGTCGCTGACAATCATGGCGAGGTGTTGTGTTCCGATAAAGTAGACGTCACGCACTTTGCCTTTATAAAAGCCCGTTTGGTTCGGAAGTTGCAGCATTATAGAAAATTAGAGGGCAAAGATAAGTGATGCCAGGGGTTAGTTCCGATAGTCTGGAGCTGAAGTGGTTGACGATTGGACTGAGTTGGAAAATGGCATAGGTTTCCGTCACGAATCATTGATGCCTCATTAGATGAAGAAGGGCCGGTGCCAGAAATAAAACTCCCCGTCAGGGAAACCTGCGGGGAGTCGAACATCTCTTAAAACGGCGTTATTACAATCTGGCTTTCACATTCGCGATATCCCGGAGTCTGCGTTCGGCGATCTTCATAGCTGCGGCCTGGGTATGGATATTTTCTGTTTCTGCAAGTTTATAGATATCCAGCGTGCGCTCGTAGATCTTCTCCACATTGCCCATGACGCGCTCACGGTTATAACCGTCAAGTTCCGCGGCAACATTGATCAGACCTCCAGCATTGATCAGGAAGTCCGGCGCATATAGTACACCTTTTTCTATCAGCATAGGTCCGTGGATATTTTCATCAGCTAACTGATTGTTGGCGGCACCGGCTACTATCGGACATTTCATCCTGCTGATACTGTCATTGTTCAGGGTAGCTCCGAGGGCACAAGGGGCATAAATGTCCATTTCCATATCAAATAGATCTTTGCCCTCAATCACTTCAACCGTACGAAACTTATCAGTACACTCTTTCAGTTTGGCGGTGTTGATATCTGTAATATATACTTTGGCTCCTTCTTCCACCAGGTGTCCGACGAGGTACTGACCGACATGGCCCACACCCTGTACTACAACTTTCCTGCCTGCCAACTGGTCGCTTCCCCACATTTTTTTAGCAGATGCCTTCATTCCCATGAACACACCATATGCTGTGAAGGGTGAAGGGTCGCCGCTACCACCCATATATTCCGGAACGCCGGTTACGTGGTCTGTTTCCAGGGCGATATACTCCATGTCGCGGGCAGAAGTGTTGACATCTTCAGCAGTGATGTATTTACCATTCAGGCTATCGACAAATTTTCCATAACGGCGCCACAGCGCTTCAGATTTCATAGAAGGATCGGCTACGATTACCGCCTTTCCGCCACCCAGGTTAAGTCCGCTGATGGCAGCTTTATAGGTCATGCCACGGCTGAGTCGCAGGGCATCTACCACGGCATCTCCATGGCTGTCATACTTCCAGAGGCGGGTGCCACCAAGTGCGGGGCCGAGTGTGGTATTGTGGATGGCAATTATGGCGTTGAGGCCGGAATGTGGATCATGACAGAAGACGACCTGCTCATGTTCCATCTGCTGCATATAATCAAAAACAGACTGTTGCATCAATTTGAAAATTAGGTTGCAAACCTAAGGAAAAAGGTTTTAAAGGAGTAAATGAACGAAAACTACACATGATTGATAATCATTATTATCGCTCGCGCTCTTCGAAAAATGTACGCGTTTCACTTCCAGCGGATCACCTTACCGTCGCCTATGATATAAAGCCCTGAGAAATCATCCTGGTCCAGCAGATGTGTGCCGGTAAACTCGCCGAAGGCAGGTAGAATCATCCGGTTGTTCTGCAGTGCGAAACAACAAAGCTTCAGCGTAGGCTGATGCTTTCCGGGAGACTTGATACGCAGCGCGGGGTGTATATGCCCGTGAATCAGAAACGCATCTGTTTTAAGCCAGTCGTGCGCAATGCAAAACGGTCCAATATTCAGGCAGCTGGTATGTTGTTCCAGCTGATATGTTTCATAATCGGCGGCAGGAAGGATATCGTGATTGCCCACTACCAGATCAAACCGGACCTTTGGATGCTGGTTCCTGAAGTGCCTGAAGGTAGTCACTTGTTGGTTGGATTTGCTGTGAAACAGATCGCCCGCGATAACCAGACGCTGTGCCTTCTTTTGCTGAAGTAAGGCTGCAAGTCTGAGCTCATCAGTTTCCTGTGTACGGGAGGGTATGGGAATGCCGTGCCGGCGAAAATGTCCTGATTTACCCCAATGCAGATCTGCGACGACCAGCGTTTTTTCCTTCTCCCACCATATTGCCCTTTCCGGTAATAACTCAATCGTTTCACCTTTGAGCTCCAGTGCTTCGCTCATTGCTGCAAAGATACCGGGGGGATTTCACTCGTATCAATAAAAAAAGCTGCCGAAGCAGCTCTTTGTTAACCTTGTATCTCAGACATGTTATCCTGCATTCTTTGGTGCACCAGATCAGTCAGTACCCGGTTCTTTTCCGGGGTACTATTTGAGGTCGAGAGTATGGCGTAACTGAAATCACAGCCTTTTCTGATCAGGCTAATGAAATGATACCTGGCCTGTTTCGGTATAAACCGCAGTATATGCCTAAATTGTTTATACAGATATCCGGGAACATACTTGCAAACGTTCTGTTCAAACTGAGCGTATTCCATGTTTATGAATTTGGTTTGAAGCCTTACCGAATGAAACCATACCAGCACCAGCTCTGCCCCTGTTAGTAAATCGTTAAGCCCGGTGAAGGTTGGTTTTACAGTACAG
Organism: Bacteroidota bacterium; assembly: GCA_023409975.1. Lineage (GTDB taxonomy): Bacteria > Bacteroidota > Bacteroidia > Chitinophagales > Chitinophagaceae > JAFIGV01. The sequence continues at coordinate 120,166 of JAEYQO010000019.1, forward strand.
CAGTCTAATAACTATCTTGCACCAGTTTTCAAACAAAAATTATGTATCGTACACATACCTGTGGAGACCTGCGAATTTCGGATGCAGGCAAAGAAGTGAAGCTGGCTGGCTGGGTCCAGACAGTCCGCAAATTTGGGAGCATCACCTTTGTTGATCTTCGCGACCGCTATGGGATCACCCAGCTCCTGTTTCATGAGTCACTTAATGAGCGTCTGGACCAAACGCCCCTGGGCAGGGAATACGTACTTCAGGTAGCAGGGACTGTGATCGAAAGGAGCAATAAGAACCCAAAAATCCAAACGGGTGACATTGAGGTGCAGGTAGTGGATTTTGCGATCATGAATGTAGCCAGCACGCCTCCTTTCACCATCGAAGAAGAAACCGATGGCGGTGACGAGCTCCGGATGAAATATCGTTATCTGGATTTGAGAAGGCCAGCGCTGCGTAGAAATCTCGAGCTGCGCTATAAAGTGAATCGTTCTGTCCGGAACTATCTGGATAGCCAGGGTTTCTGGGATATTGAAACGCCTTTCCTGATCAAGTCTACGCCAGAAGGGGCCCGGGACTTTATTGTACCCTCCAGAATGAATGAGGGGCAGTTCTACGCGTTGCCCCAGAGTCCGCAGACTTTTAAGCAACTGCTAATGGTGAGTGGTTACGACCGGTATTACCAGATCGTGAAGTGCTTCAGAGATGAAGACCTGAGGGCAGACCGTCAACCAGAGTTTACGCAGATCGACTGTGAGATGAGCTTTGTAGAACAGGAAGATGTACTTCAGACTTTTGAGGGTTTGTTTAAGCACGTTTTTAAAGAAATAAAGGGAGTGGAGATCACGGAAGACTTCCCGAGGCTGACCTGGGAAGAGGCGATGTGGAACTATGGTAATGACAAGCCTGATATCAGGTTCGATATGAAGATTCAGAACCTGAAAGTCAGTCATGAGGTTCATTGTGCGGCATTGAAGGAAGTTGAATTCAAGGTTACGAATGAAGCAGAGACCGTTCTGGCGATTGCGGTTCCAGGTGCCAGCGAGTTTACCCGCAAACAGGTTGATGAGCTGACGGAATGGGTGAAGCGGCCCCAGATCGGGATGACCGGTTTGCTGGTGGTGCGATGTAATACAGATGGTTCGTTTAAGAGCACAGTCGATAAATTCTTCAGTGCAGAGAAGCTGCAGAAGATAGCGGCTTTTTGTAATGCGCAGGGCGGTGATCTCATTCTGATGCTGGCGGGTAAGGAATCGCGAACAAGGAAGGCGATGAGTGAGCTCAGGCTGGAGTTGGGTAATAGGCTGGGCCTTCGGAACCCTGAGGTCTTCAGGCCTCTGTGGGTAGTAGATTTTCCGCTGTTCGAATATGATGAGGAAGAAGATCGCTGGGTGGCCAGACACCATCCTTTTACGGCACCAAAGCCAGAACAGATTCCGCTGATGGCTGACCGTTCCCGTTTTGGGGAGATCAAAGCTAACGCGTATGATATAGTACTGAATGGAACAGAGATTGGAGGCGGCTCCATCAGGATCTTCCAGCGTGATCTGCAGGAAAAAATGTTTGCTGCACTCGGACTGTCCCGGGAAGAGGCGGACGAGAAATTTGGGTTCCTGTTAGGGGCGTTTGAATATGGTGCTCCTCCTCACGGTGGAATTGCCTTCGGCTTCGACCGGCTGTGCGCTTTGTTGGGTGGCCAGGAAACGATTCGTGATTTCATCGCCTTCCCCAAGAATAATGCCGGTCGCGATGTGATGTTAGATGCACCTTCTTCCGTCGATCAGAACCAGCTTGATGAATTAGGACTTGAAATGCGAAGCTGATAAAGCAGTGTCAGATATTGAAAGAGAGTCTTTCCATTCGGAAGGGCTCTTTTTTCGTTTAAGCAGTCAGGTTTGGCCTGAAACTAAAAAAGCCCCTTTGAAGGGGCTTTTGCAAGACAGTGAAGCTGTTCACTTTGTAGTCCGACCAGGATTCGAACCTGGACAGACAGAACCAAAATCTGTAGTGCTACCGTTACACCATCGGACTGTCTGTCTTGCGGGATGCAAATGTACAGCCTCAACTGAAAAAGCCAAAATCTTTCACACAAAAAATTATTCCTGATAAGTTCGCCCGGTTCATCCTGATTTCGCAAATTGCAGGACTTTCGACGATTGTTCGATTAGAAAATAGATGATAAAAAAAATGGTGTGAACGGTGGATACGCGGTCCAGGGGCGGTAGCAGGCCGGTCGGGTAGTAACGGAGGTACGGCGGAGGTATGACGGAGGCATAACTGAGTTGTAACTGAGAAGGGAGCTACAGCCAAGCCGCAATCCAATAATTGTCTTGACTTGAAAGAGCTTTACAGTTTAGGAACCATAATATTACCTTTTTATATTTTCCGCGCTCATTAAGCTTTTATTGTTGTCTGATCTTTACGTTTCACCCAATCCTCAATCATCAACCCTTTTAACATTTACCGGGCCAGTCAACCGTCAACCATCAACCACCAACCATTCGCCAAATTAATTTAGGTTTGCAGAGAGCTGGTACCATCTTTTAATTCCTCTAAGATCTATGTCTTTAGCGGCGAATCCGCGTCAATTCGTTATCAAGATCATATTCATTGGCGTTGCCATCGCAATGCTGGTCAAACTTTTGATGCTTCAGGTTTTTGAGGATAAGTACAAGATTCTTGCAGATGACCTGGCCATCTATAGAAAGGTGGTCTATCCTCCCCGGGGTGTCATTTATGACCGGAAGGGTAGGGTCATGCTTTATAACCAGGTGGTGTACGATCTAATGGTAACCCCTACAAAGGTTACCGCATCTCTGGATACTACGGAGTTATGTAAAGCCCTTGGCCTCACCAGAAAGCGATTTGAGGAACTGCTGCACCGGGCACGTGTGCGTAATGGTCCCATGCGTCAGGGGGTCTTTATTGAACAGATGACCGCTGCCCAGACAGCGCGCTTTCAGGAGAACATGTATATGTTCCAGGGGTTTGACCTCGTGCAACGTTATAACCGGGTCTATCCCCGCGCCAGTGGAGGGCTGATCCTCGGCTATACGGGGGAGGTTTCACCTGCTATGCTGAAACAACAACGCTACCAATCCTACCGCCAGGGTGACTATACCGGGATGCACGGTCTGGAACGTACTTATGAGGAGGTCTTGAGAGGTCAGCGAGGGGTTTATTTTTTTGAAAGAGATAATTACAATCGTCCACGAGAACCCTACAGACGGGGCGCTCTCGATACGCCGGCCATCGCAGGACGGAGCCTGCAGCTTTATCTGGATGCAGAACTGCAGGAATATGCTGAGAAGCTGTTCGTCAACAAGATAGGGAGCGCAGTAGCCATTGATCCGCAAACGGGTGGCATACTGGCGCTGGTTTCCAGTCCTTCCTATGATCCCAATCTTTTACAGGGCAAGGAGCGTGCGAGGAATTTTGCCAGGCTCTATTCCGATGCTACCAAGCCCCTGCTTAACCGGGGAACACAGGCTTCCTATAACCCAGGGTCTACCCTCAAGCCGCTGACTGCTCTGGTAGCCCTGGATGTGGGAGCAATCACACCCGGTTTTGGTATCCCCTGTGGGGGCGGCTACTATAATTGTGGCCGCAGGATCGGTTGTACGCACTCGGGCGGTGGGCACTCGGCCAATCTGAGGGCAGCCATCGCAAATTCCTGCAACTCCTATTTCGTCCATATTTTCCGACTTATTGTAGATCTCAAGAAGTTCGGCGGGGTAAAAAATGGTCTTCAGAAATGGCATGATTACTTCTATGAATTTGGATTTGGCCATCCGACCGGCGTAGATCTGCCCTTCGAAGGCCAGGGCCTGCTGCCGGATACCAATCTGTATAACAGGATGTATAACGGTTCCTGGAATTCCTGTACGAATCTTTTTGTAGGAATGGGGCAGGGTGAAATTGCACTGACGCCGCTGCAGTTGGCTAACGCCATGTGTATTATTGCTAATAAGGGCTTTTTCTACACCCCCCATCTGGTCAGGTCTATTGATAGTAATGATAAAGACCCGCTTCTTAGAAAATACAAAGAAAAACATGTGGTTACCAATATTCCGGAGTCGACTTTTGACATTGTAGGGCTCGGTATGCAGGATGTGGTAGAAAGAGGTACGGGTAGGGTAGCGATGCTGGAGGGAGTCAATGTCGCGGCCAAGACAGGTACGGTAGAAAATAAGGCCAGGATCAATGGTGTAGCCGTAAAGATGAAAGACCATTCCATGTTTGTGGCCTATGCACCCAGGGAAAACCCGAAAATTGCCATCGCTGTGGCTGTAGAGAATGCCGGTTACGGGGCTACCTGGGCTGGACCTATTGCCAGTCTGATGATGGAGAAATACCTTTTCGACAGTGTTTCAGTCAAAAGAAAGCATTTGGAAGACCGCCTGCTGAATGCCAATCTGATCAGCGAATACACTTATCTTATCGATTCATTCCAGCGGCAGCGGGACCGCGAACGATATGAGCGCAGGATGGAAGAGAAAAGGATCCGGGATAGTATCGATCGTAAAACCAATCCTCTGCACTTCTGGTACTGGATAGAACAGTTTTCAGAAAAAGGAAAACCCACATCATTCACAAGTATGTCACCATTTTTTTTGAGGAGGGATGAGCAATAAGAACAAACCGGTATTAAGCAGAATCGACGGGGTGACCTTTTTCCTGTATCTCACGCTGGTTTTGATCGGGCTGCTGACCGTATTCTCAGTAGAATACCGAAGTACGGACCCCACACCCTTCGATATGTCCAAAAGCCATATGAAGCAAACCATGTGGCTGGGTATTTCACTGTTTGTGGGTTTGTTGATCCTATGGACAGAGAGCAAGTTTTTCTCCTCAGTTGCTTATCTGAGCTATGCCATCGGACTGGCTCTGCTCCTCATTACCATATTTGCCGGACAGGGTGTCAAAGGCTCCAATTCCTGGCTCGGTGTGGGAGGTTTCCAGTTTCAACCGGGTGAAGTCTGTAAGATATTCACCTCGCTGGCGCTGGCAAAATTTCTCTCCAGTCCTGAGATCAACTTCAAGACGCTTAAGCACAGAATGATTGGTGTAGCAATGGCCCTGGTGCCCTGCGCCATGATCATACTGCAGTCGGAAACAGGACTTGCCCTTGTTTACCTGTCATTTTTTCTCGCAATGTACCGTGCCGGGTTACCTAACAGTGTATTGATCATTGCGTTTTCGGTAATTGCGTTGACGCTTGCCACCTTGATGATAGAGCGATATGCCCTGCTCTATATCATCATTGGTTTGGCGTTGGTCCTAGCGGTTTTGAATCGCCGGTCACTCCGGAAATACGTCGGTGCCAGAGTGGTTCTGGTGCTTTCAGTGGCTGTCGCCATCTCCTTCTCCCAATGGATTGTTCCATTTGTATTCACCAATGTGCTGAAATCCTACCAGATCGACCGGATTTATTCCATGCTCGGACAGGAAGTACCGCAGGAGTATTTAGGGTTGTCGCCGGATGCGGAACCTGAGAAAAGAGCCAATGTTTCGGATTATAATGTAATGCAGTCGAAGATAGCTATTGGCTCAGGTGGCTTGCTTGGAAAAGGGTTTCTGAACGGAACCTCGACAAAAAATGATTTTGTACCCGAACAGAACACGGACTTTATATTCTGTGCCATCGGTGAACAGTTTGGATTCGTGGGTAGTGCCGCTCTTATCATCATCTATATAGCCCTGATGCTGAGGATACTTCACCTGGCAGAACGACAGCGATCCGATTTCAGCCGGATATATGCGTATTGTGTGGCTTCTGTCCTGTTCTTTCACTTTGCGATCAATATCTCTATGACAGTTGGCCTCGCACCGGTGATCGGCATCACACTGCCTTTTTTGAGTTATGGAGGGTCTTCACTGCTTTCATTCAGTATTCTGATTTTCATACTACTCAGGCTGGATACTGATCGTCAGGTGATGATCCGCTAACTTTGCAAGCTATGGCCAGGATTTTTCCTCTATCTGAAGGGACGTTTACAATCGGACATGATAAGCTGTTTGTTCCTTTTGAATCTTCAAAAGACGTATTGACCGACCGACCTACAGGTTCGCTTCTGGTCGAAGTTCAGCCTTTTCTTGTGCAGAAAGGGAATGATCTGATCCTGTTGGATACAGGCCTGGGATTTAACCTTGAGGGTGGTGAAATGCAGCTTCACCATAATCTTCGGCAGCATGGCTTCGAGCCTGGAGACATCACCCGCGTATTGCTGTCACATCTACATAAGGATCATGCAGGGGGTGTTACGCATAGGAATGCCGCAGGTGTGTTCCAGGCAAGCCTCCCGAATGCTGTGTATTATATTTACAGACCGGAAGCTGAGGCTGCACTGGCAACCGGGTATCCCTCCTACATGCCTGAAGAGCTGGAACCATTATTCCAGTCGGGACAGGTTGAATGGCTTGAGCAAGGTTCGGGAACTATTGGTGGCGACATCCATTATTTCCATTCAGGGGGCCATAGCAGAGAGCATATAGTTTTCCTGATCGAAGACAACGGAGATAAGATATTCTTCGGGGGGGACGAGGCTCCGCAGTTGAAGCAGATGAAGATGAAATATGTGGCGAAGTATGATTATGATGGAAAAAAAGCCATGCAGCTCAGAGAAGAATATGCGGAAAAGGGGCGTGTGGAGCAGTGGCAATTCCTTTTCTACCATGATGTGAAATCTCCTGTAGCACAACTTTAATTTTGCTGAACATTTTTTCCAAAAGTGCGTCTCTACGACGCCTGGCGACTCCTGTGGTTTTTGCTGAGTGCAGTATTCCGGGAGCCCCTTAGTGAAGAAAAGATTAACTCAACAGCAACGGTATCAACTTAGAAAGATGGAGCAGGGCGGCCATTTACCGAGTTTAGGAAAAAGCGGTACGGGAATTATAGGGATTTGTTAGAGATGTTACCATTGTCTGAACCTTGATTTTTGCAGGTTGAAAAAGATGAACAAGATTAATTAAATGTTTGTGACTAAAGAGATTCCAACGCTGAAAGTACACCTGAGCCTGCGATCCGTAGGGTATATCCGGCACACTCCCGAGGTCGCGCCCTGCCAAAGTTTTGGTCAACTCATATTTACGGCGGACACGCGATACATCGTTGAAGACTGTCTTAACTGATACGGCAGGCAGGTCGGGGTAATGTTCTTTGAGCCAGTCATGCATCTGAGCAGAAGAAGGATCCGGATATTGCTCCAGCCTGGACTTTACTCCCTAAAGGCAGAAATGTTGAACTGAACAGTGTCTTCTTTAACTTCAATCGGAGTTTGTCGGTGTACTACCTCATCTAGGACAAAACGGTCGTACAGAAAGAGTGTATCGATTTTGATTGCTTTTTCTTTACTTGATTTTGTACAAATCGTTTTAGAATGTTCAATGAATACGTATCTGCTTACGATAGGAACTAGCGAATCATTTGGCAAAGATATAAACTCAAAAAACCCTGCTGAGTCATTCAATGTTTTAAGTGTATCAGAGCCTATTGCGATTGCGATTTCTCCGTCAAAAGGTTGTCCATTTTCAAACAGAATAACACCGCCTAATTTAGTTTCCTGCGCCGCGCACTCACTCGAGAACAAAACCACATAACACAGGAGAAAACATACCCGTAGCACAAACCCCATTTTCCGAAAAGTTCCTTTTAAGAATCATGTGTCTTTAAAATGTGTAAAGTCAATCAGGCAATACAAAATGATGGGAAATTAAAGTTTTATCACTGCTATTTACTGTAATTACGCGATTACCTTGCAAAAATGCAGCCGCTATTGGCGCTTCGTTGATGGCTAACGTCTCCTGTAATTCAGCACCCTTTGTATGAACATGGGCGATTACTGTTTTGCCACTTTTGGTTAGGGCGATAACTTTTAAAATAGTATCGGAAGTTACCCTGAAATCAAATATATAGGTGAGCGTATCATTTACATTCGTATTAATTACATATTTCTGATAGTTAATCGGCGATTTACCGGGACCAAAATCAAAAATATGTCGAACACGATTTAATACAACCGGAATACTGCCAGGCCCTTCCTTGGCTACACATTCTTCAGAAAAATTAGCATGAACATACCTATACATTTTACTCGCACTAGCTTTCTGATTCGGTAAAAACTGTATTTCCGCTAAATAAAATAAACTATCCTTTACTGATTCGCCTTCTTCAGCTGGTGAAAAGGGTAGAAAAATTCGATCATCCTTCGCTACAAGTGCTAACGGAATAGTTGTGAGTTGAAATCTGTTACCCTCGTAATCTAGGGAAGTTATAGGCATGACCGTTGAATACTCTGACAGATCTGTTGGTATGTCTGCATTTTTTGTAGGTGTCTTTCCAACCCCGATATTGTAAATTAGGTTCATTACAATACTGTCTGATCTCAAGGTATCTGAATTAGCAGTGAAGAAACTAAAAAAGGCGAATGAACTATTTTCAGTTTGAGCTAGTTGATAAATACGGGCAAGTGGAATCGTGGTCCTTCTGGAAAACGCTCGTATTTCTTCTTGAGGGACATCAGAATATTCGAAAGCATTAAAACGCCTAAAAAGGGTATCATAATAGCCTTCAGACACATATACTGGAAAAAGAGAGGATAGCGAATCACTCTCTGAACTACGAAGCAAACAACCGATGTTATTCGTTTTAGAAAACAACATAATATTATCTGCACCTGTCGAAACAATAGAATTTCCATAAGCAGAAAATATATTATATTTTAGGTTTACAGAATCTACTCGGAAAGCATTTATCTCGATTTGATCATTGCTTTCTCTTTCGATAAGTTTCTGGAAAGCAATTTCGGGGTTTCCCTTTATCTCTACTACTCTTACAGAAAGACTGTCAGAAAACGCTAATGTTGCTTTCCCATTCATTGAAAAAAGCTGGGCAAGTTGTTCGTTAATGACAACTTTTATTTGTAAGTCACTTGATGATACAACTTGTTCTGCATGAAATGCCCCAGCATCATTGTCTGTGAGAATAAATAAACTGTCGGAAAATTTTGATTCTTTGTAAAAATGCAGGATATCTATGGCTGAGGCTTTGCAATTAATACAATCTGTAGACGGCAATGTCAAAATAAAGCAGCGACAATTAAAGGCGGATGTTTGGACATTTTTAACCTGTTGGGCTTTCACATATGGTGCACAAAGGAATAACGAAACTACAGCGAGGAGGTATTTTATCATATATAAGATTTGCGGTAATGACAACACTTTTTATAGGGCGTGCGTTTTGAAAAAAAATAAATACAAGCTGCCAATGATGACAGCTTGTTAGTGACCTAATAAATAAATTCAATCAGTCCAAGTTGGTGAAAGAACATAATGGTAAGAAATAGAACCGTCTTCAGTATGAGCGCTACTTTTTTCAATATAGCCTCCAAGAATATAAAAATTCTCTCCATCCACACAGCCTCTTAATTCAACTTTGGCACCTTCCTGCAGCCGTTTCGATTCTATACATAAGATAGCCAGGCATAATCATCGCTTCGGTAGTAGTCGTAACCGTTTGTTCAAAACATCTGGGCCCTTGTGGGTCACAATCAACAGTAGTGGTACCTCCCGAAATCGTAACTGACTTCGCGGTTACAGGAACCTTCGTCGTTGTAGTGACTGTCTTTTCAGCTTTGACTGAATGAGTTGCGGTAATCGCAGCAATGGCGAGAATCGAGAAAAGCTGTCTTTTCATAAGGTATAAGTGTGAAGCTAAAATAAAACATGAATTCATTTTTCCAAAGCTTTAATTTTATTTATTATATGGTATTGTTTCGCTAACTGTTATGTTTGTGCATATAGTACCTTCTATAGTAGATTACATTGGTTTCCTGGCCAAAACCGACTAGTACTGAAATTTTAAAGCATCGGTTCGTTTTGACTTTCTAAATTTCTAAAGAATTCCTAGGTGGAGACTAATTGTAGTTTCACACGAGTGATGGTGCATGTAAATTCCGGATCTGAAAAAGATCTCCGATCCGCTGCTGGACAGGATTGATCTGCATGTTGAAGTTACACTCAACTTCTAATTTTTACCGGACAGCATTGATATTAGATACCTTAAAGTCAATGGTTGTATGAGTGGGATTTTTAATGAATACTCCGTACTATTGAGCATAAAATCGCAGGAATATGTTATACGGTTTAATACTGATCCTAATGCTGGTCGCAGTCACCATGCTGGCCAAACGATCCAACCTCCTGAGGGATGTGATCACCGACAGGAACAGGTTTGAGGCCAGAGCTGCCGAAACACCGGGCCTGACTCCAAAGGCCCCCTATAGTCTTGGACGGTCGCAGCTTACACTCTGGACAATTATCATCATCGGGTCCTACATTTTCCTCTATCTGGAAAATGGATACGTGCCGCCACATCTTGACGAGGTGAATCTGATCCTTTTGAGCATTAGCATCGGCACCACTGTTGTGGCCCAGGTGATTGACGGTACCCAAACGGGTCCCAGACACCAGGATACGCCCTCTCAGGGCTTCATAACTGATATACTTTCCGATGAAAAGGGCATAAGTATCCACAGGCTCCAGCAGGTTATCTGGACAATCATCGTTGCCGTTATCTATATAAAATTTGTTGCCGCAAACACCAGGCTCCCGGACGAAACTGTGATTACAACCCAATTGCTGGAGCTGATGGGTATTAGTGCGGGTGCCTATGTGGGTCTGAAAGCAACAGAGAATATGAAGCAGGCGGCAGAGCAACCTGCAGCAAAACCAGTTGAGGCATCTTCACAGGAAGCCGTACCTATCGAAGATGCCGAGGCACAACCAGTAGGTTAAACTTAAACTATTACCAATGTCAACGATCGCAACGCAAACCTTCGGTAAATTTCTTCTTTGCAGCCTTGCAGGCTTTGAGGGCTGGCTGATGACCCGTAGCTTCAACCGGGTAGTTCGACTTATACAGAACCACCATACCTATAAGCCTGGCTATGCTCATTTCAAAGGCAATAACCATCTTTCATTGCTACAGGGCATGGAGCGAAGTCATCTCGACCGTGGTTTCGCGGAAATTGCCCAGAACATCACCACCTTTCCGGACGGCAGCCTGGCAATTTGCAGGAGCTTTGAAAAGATACCCGCTGGCATCAAAGGGGCTAACAGGTATGGGATCTGTATTGAGCATGTCGGCTATTTTGATGAAGGCGGCGATCAGATGTCACCACAACATCGGGAAACGATTGTCAAACTGAACGCTCTGCTCTGCAGAAAATTCAATCTGCCGGTCAACACTGATAGCATCGTATATCACCATTGGTATGATCTCAACACAGGTCTTCGGACGAATGGTTCAGGCACCACCAAGACCTGTCCGGGAACAGCCTTCTTTGGCGGCAATTCTGTTGAAGCCTGCAGGGTGAACTTTATACCTCTGGTGCAAACGGCTCTTTCGGGTACGTCAATTGCTCCTGTGAATGTGATCAATTCTGAAAGACTGCCAACCGGTGTGATCAGAGTCAGTGCGCTGAACGTACGTAAAGGACCCGGAACCCAGTTTCCGGTGGTGAAAGTACTCAGAAGAGGGACCGCACTGGCTATCTACAATCAGGACCGCGACTGGTACCAGATCAGCAATGGTCCGGAATGGGTGAAGAGTGACTATGTGGACCTGGAGTCGGATGATTGAGAATATTGGCCGGGCGATCACCGATGATTAACTGGATGGCTTTAGTAGCTTTGCGGGCTACCTAAGGCTTCATGAAAGATTTTAAAGACTTGCGTATCATTTTCCTGGGTACGCCCGATTTTGCAGTAGCATCTCTCAATGCGCTAATAGTTGCAGGGGCTCAGGTGGTTGGCGTTGTAACAGCGCCGGATAAGCCGGCTGGCAGGGGTATGCAGGTACAGCATACAGCTGTAAAAAAATATGCACTCGAAAAAGGGCTCCACCTCCTGCAGCCACCGAAGCTCAAGGATCCAGTTTTCCTCGACGAACTCCGGTCACTTCATGCAGATCTGCAGGTGGTCGTAGCCTTCCGGATGCTGCCGGAACTGGTCTGGAATATGCCCCCCATGGGTACCATCAATGTCCACGCATCACTTCTTCCTCAATACAGAGGTGCAGCACCCATCAACTGGGCGATCATCAATGGAGAAGATGTAACAGGCGTAACGACCTTTAAACTGAAACACGAGATTGATACCGGCGATATTCTGCTGCAACAGAAAGTTACTATCGCGCCTGCAGATAATGCAGGGGTGCTCCAGGATAAACTGATGGGGGCAGGCGCGGCACTACTGGTGGAAACCATCAAAGGTCTGGCTGAAGGAAGGCTGAAAGAGCAACCTCAGACCGGTAGCGATAGCACCCAACTGAAGCATGCGCCAAAAATCTTCAAAGAAGATTGTCGCATCAGTTGGGATCAGCCGGCAGAAAGCATACACAACCTCGTCAGAGGGCTGTCGCCTTATCCTGCTGCTTTCACGATTGTGTCCGAAAAACAATTGAAGGTCTTCAAGACAAGGGTGGGGGAAGCGACTACAGCACCTTCCGGCACGATGGAAACCGACCACAAGAACTGGCTCCGGTTTGCGGCAGCAGATTCCTGGGTTTATATTGAAGAACTCCAGCAGGAAGGGAAGAAGAAAATGGAGACGGAGGCGTTCCTGAGGGGCTTCAGAGCCTGATTAGGGTTTTTTTAGAAAATGTTCAATCGCGAGGCGATAACCATCCAATCCCAGCCCGCTGATGGAGCCGATACAACGGCTGGATATAAAGGACGTTTTCCTGAAATCTTCCCTGGACAAAACATTCGAAATATGCACTTCTATTACCGGTATCGAAATTGCACTGATGGTATCCGCAATTGCGATACTGGTATGCGTGTAAGCACCTGCATTCAGAATAATCCCATCCTTCGTTTCCCTGCAACGCTGCAGGAAGTTAATCAGCTCCCCTTCCACATTGCTCTGGTAACATTCGAAATCGGCCGCTGGATAGGAAGCGGTTAACTGTGAAAGGTATGCTTCCAGAGAGACATTGCCATAGATCTCCGGTTCTCTGATCCCAATCAGATTCAGATTAGGCCCGTTGATGATTGCCAGACGCTTCATAATTTCGGACAAGATAAGACTAATTTTGCCCTGGCACCATGTGGGAATCATACATAGCAGGCTTCAGGGCCTATCTTAAGCTGGAGCGCAGTATGGCTGCAAATACGGTCGAAGCCTATCTCCATGATATTAGTCTTTTTGCCAGTTACCTGCATCATTCCGTTGGTGAGCTGCCGCTCGCGGAAGTCCGGTTGGATCATCTTCAGGATTTTATTGGGTACGTTAACCAACTTGAATTTGCGTCTGCATCGCAGGCAAGGGTTCTGAGTGGAGTTCGTTCTTTTTTTCGGTTCCTGCAACTGGAAGAGGTGATAGAGCAGGACCCTACAGAGCTGCTTCAGGCGCCGAAACGTTCCAGGAAACTGCCGGTGGTTCTGACTGCCGAAGAGGTGGAACAATTGATTGCTGCGATAGACCATAGCAAAGCAGAAGGCCAGCGAAACCGGGCGATGATCGAGACGCTTTATAGTTGCGGACTTCGCGTGTCTGAACTCATCGGTCTACGGATTTCGCATCTATATCTTGATATTGGCTTTGTGAGGGTTATCGGAAAGGGTGATAAAGAAAGACTCGTTCCTATCGGTGGGGCAGCCATCCGACAGATCCGTCTATACCTGGAGCACACCCGGAAGTTCCTGCGGATAAAGCCTGGATTTGAAGACGTTTTGTTTCTCAACAGAAGGGGTGCCAGCCTTTCAAGAGTGATGATCTTCCTGATCATAAAAGACCTGGCTGCCACTGCCGGAATTGAAAAGAATATCCATCCACATGTTCTAAGGCATTCCTTTGCCACTCACCTTGTTCAGGCCGGAGCTGACCTCCGGGCCATTCAGGAAATGCTGGGTCACAGCAGTATCACCACGACAGAAATCTATGCGCATCTCGATAGGGAATACCTAAGAGATACACTCGAAAGATTTCACCCGCGTTTCTCCCGTCCGCAGGTTTAGTCAGCGCTAAGACAGCACTGTTGATATAGATGGTTGGCTAAAAATGCCAATTTAAATTTATTTCTCTTTCTGCCCTTTCTTTCTGCTCTGCCTCGCCGTCTATGCCTCAAAACCAATTCTTCATTTTAAACCATAAACAGTATGTCAGTACCCCAACCATTACAGCAACGGACTTACCGTCAGCTAGTACTGTTCTTCTTGTTTTTGTTTTCTGCTGCGGGCAATGTCAGGGCTTCGCATGTTGCCGCCGCGGATCTGTACATGGATTATATCGGCACAGGGCCTAATGATCTGAAGTACAAGGTGACACTCGTACTCTATAGATCGTGTGAGTGGACGCAAACTTCTTTTGGATGGTCTCCCAATGCGACACTAGGCAATACGGCTGGTGGCAATGTAACGGAGGGTATCACTTTTTCCTCTTCCTGCGGCCCCTCTATTACGAGGCAGTTCACTCAGGAAGGCCTGAGAGATACGCTGGATCAGCTGTGTACTAACTATTCCGACTCCAATTCCTGCAGGGTTCCCGGTTCGCCCTGGCCTGCTTTCGAAAGGGTGCGGTATACGGATACCATCACGCTTCCGGTGGCCTGCACAGACTGGAAGGTTCGCTATAGCCTCTGTTGCAGAAATAATCAGATAGATAACCTGTTAAATCCCGGTGGGGAAGAGATGTTTATCGAAGCTGGTATCAACAATGTTGCCCGTTGGAATAACAGCACTCCTCGCTTTCTGGTGGATCCGATACCTTATCTGTGTCAGAATCAGCCATCGTTCTTTCTGAACGGTCCCATTGATCCGAACAACGATTCCATGGTTACCATTAATGCCACTCCCTTGTCCGGCGCGGCTAATGCACCTGGTATTCCCATCAACTATATGGCTGGGTATAGCCTGGCCAATCCTATTGCTTCACCTGTGACCAATCCATATACGGTTGATCCGAATACTGCAACCGCAACTTTTTTACCGCCAACACAGGGAAAATTTGTGCTGGCTTTTGAGTGTCGCGACTATGACCGGAATACAGGAGCAGAACTTAGTTATATCAGGCGCGATGTACAGGTAGCGGTTCTACCCTGCAACGCATCGCCTCCTACGGTCTCCGATACTCCGCAGAATTCCTCGGGCATATCCCCCATGGGAACCTACTACGTGGGCTGTCCGGGTGTTCCTATAAAATTTGATATCACAGGACAGTCCAACACCATTTCTAATTCTGTGTTCCTGAAAAGCAATAATACCGTTGTTATTCCAACCTCGAATTTTACCGTAGCAGGTCAGGGCTCCGCTTCACCTGTAGGTACTTTCACCTGGACACCCCTCGGGACAGATATTGGTGACTACACCCTGATATTTGAGGCTATGGATTCGACCTGTAATAACAATCAGCCGATCGTTTTGAAAAACTATTTCGTTGTGTTTCTGAAGATCCTGCCTGGTGTCGATGCAGGTCCCGACGGTCGCATCTGTCATATAGATCCGGTCCCCTGGCAGATCAATGTTACTGGTCCGCCCACAGCACAGTGGCAATGGTCAGCACTGGGTGGTGGACCGCCTGTAGGTATCAGCGACCCTAATATACCGAATCCCACTGCTAAGCCTCCGTATGATATGACTTATGTTGTAGAAGCTGTCAATTTTACTTCGGCCTGTAAAAACAAGGATACGATTTCAGTTTTCATAGATAATTCCAATTCTGTGGAGGCGATAGCTGATATTCTGATCTGTCGTCCGGGTTATGTACAACTGGATGCTCAGGGTAGGGGCCTGGCACCTCTGCAAAACCTGCCATGCGGCACCCAGCAGGTACTCAATTGCCAACAACCCGATGTTGTGGTTATCGGCAGCCAGTATAACAATGCGGCACCGGCAAACCCATCACAGGAAAATTTGTTTACGCCTTTCCCTTCTCATCGCACCGCAAGGATACAGTACATTATTCCGAAGTTTGATCTTTATAAACAGTTTGTCCGTTCCGGTACTATCAAGGCACTGGCATTTGAGGTGAGCACTCCTACAAACACCCAGTTTCACAATTTTACGATCTCCTTGAAGTGTACTGAATTTGATGAGTTGAGTCCGGATAATGGTGGGATGGAAAACGGTGCGACTTTGGTCTACACAGCTCCCGCACCGTTCAACGTACCAGCGGGTTGGATGCAGTTTGATCTGGATCAACCCTATAGCTGGGATAGTACTAAGAATCTGCTCGTAGAAATCTGTTACGGCAATAGTGTCGCTGGCACTGCAGCACTTGTTACCGGCCAGAATCTTTCCATGGCTCAGGTGACCGGAAAATCACAGACTGCGATCAGCTATACGAACACCGGTAGTGGAAGTATATGCCTGAACAGTTCTCTTCCGGGCGTGACGACAGCTTTCCGAAGCTTCCGGCCCAATATTCGCCTGAACTATTGTCCTGCAGATACACTGCCCTTCCCCTATACCTGGTATCCGGGCGATTTTGTTTCCGACTCTACCAGCAAGGATCCACTTGCCTTTGTTAGTTCAGATACGAGATTCTATGTATCCACCTATGGAAGAAATGGGTGTAAGGTGATTGATTCTATGGATGTCCGTGTTCCTGTTCATGAATACAGTCTGTGGCCTTCCGATACCACAATCTGTGAGGGGGAGCAATTCCTGATGCGGGCAACAGGGGATTTTGCAAGCATCTCCTGGTTTGAAGATACATCGGGCAACCAGCAACCAGCGCTGTTCCAGCCTGCCGCAACCCTCGATTGTCAGGATTGCCTCGAGCCTGTTGCAAAACCCAGCGTCAATACCCGGTATTTCGCTGTTATGACCGACGCTGATGGTTGTAGTGATACATTTTCTGTTGATGCTATCGTAAAACCATTGCCTGAGGTGAATATTCTTAACAACGACACCGTGATCAAGTATGGAGAAAGGATTCAATTGCTTGTTGCTGGTGCCTATCTATATAGCTGGCAGCCGGTTTCTTCCCTGAGCAATCCGAACGTGGTGAACCCTGTTGCTGCCCCCAAAGAGCCTACACGCTTCTTTGTTTATGGTGTGGCGGAGAACGGCTGCAGGAATATCGATTCCGTCCGGGTCGATATCGATTACAGAGACCAGTTATTTGTACCCTCGGCGTTCACTCCGAACGGTGACGGTAAGAATGATGAGTTCAGGGTGGCAAACATCACCTTCCAGCGGCTGCTTGAATTCAGGGTGTTTAACAGATGGGGGCAGGAACTGTTTAATACGACTGATCCGCTCCGGGGATGGGATGGTACCTGGAAGGGGGTCCCGCAGGACATGAACGTTTATCAGTATCAGATACGCGTTGCTTACCCCGATGGTTTTGTTGAAACTTACAAGGGGAATGTGACGCTAATCCGGTAGTTACCTGAAGTTGATCCGCCCCCTGCACAGCAGGGGGCTTTTTTTGTGAGTTGCTGATTTTAAATAGGTTAATTCCTTGCAGGTCTGTTTTATGGGCGGATTCAGTGGCGGAAGCATACCATAGTGAAGGTATCCAGATGAGTCAAAGGCATGAGTTTTGTCATGGCTATTCCAAATACGATCATTATGAAAAATTTGAAGACGTTTACAGCAATTGTACTAACAGCAGGATTACTCGGAAGTTGTTCTGCCTACAGGAATGCCAGCAATACGGAGCGTGGTGCTGTCATCGGTGCTGCAGGTGGTGCAGTGGCAGGAGGAGTTATTGGTAAGGCAGCCGGAGATAATCCAGCTCTGGGGGCCGTTATTGGTACTGTTGTCGGTGGTGCAGCCGGTGCGGTAATTGGTCGTCAGATGGACAAACAGGCAGAGCAAATTGAACAAACTGTTCCCGGTGCTGAGGTAGAACGTGTTGGTGAGGGGATCATTGTGAATTTCAATGAAAAAGTACTATTCGGTTTCGATCAGGCGACCTTGAATTCGAATGCCTACACTTCTCTTGATCAGCTCGTGAATGTGCTGAAGGAATACAACCAGACGGATTTGAAAATCTATGGCCATACGGACAGCAAGGGATCTGAGAATTATAATCAGAGCCTTTCTGAACGGCGGGCACAGGCAGTGGCGAATTACCTGGCCTCCAGGGGTATTACAAGGGCCAGAATACTCACCTATGGTTATGGTGAAAGTGCGCCTAAGTGTACTAATGACACGGAAGAAGGCAGGGCTTGTAACAGAAGGGTAGAGTTTGCCATTGTTGCTAACGAGCAGATGCGTGAGTCGGCACAGCAGCAGTCTAATTAATTTTGAGTTAGGTAGATCAGCTTCGCAGCAGGCGCTGGTTTGAAAGCAAGGTTCAGTAAGCTTTGTTTTTAACCATTGCCTGCTGCCCTTGCTTTTGGTGTTATCCAGGGTAACTTTGGTTTATTCCATTCCCACCCAAACCACAAATTTTGTATATTGTATTCAGTTTGTTTCATAACATCTTGTGTTCTTACGTCCTTTGAATCCCATCCAGACTCAAACAGATATGTAAACGTACAAGGAGTAAAATGGCATTGGAGTTCTTTTTTCATGACAATCCCAATCCTTGCTGGATCTACGACAATGAGACATTTCGTTTTCTGGCAGTGAACAAAAGCTGTCTCACAACCTATGGTTACACAGAAGATGATTTCATAGACAGGCTCACCATTTTCGATTTGCTCTTTCCGGAAGATCAATCCCAGTTCAGATCTTACCTCCACGTCGCCGAACCACCTCAAATCTCCGGCATCTGGCGTCATATCCATGCCAGCGGAGCCGTACTACAGGTATGCACCTACTCTCATCAGACAAGACTCAATGGACGGTTTTGCCGCTATGTAATGGCCGTCAATGTTCAGGATATGTTTCGTCGCATCGGCGAGCAGGCACTCGCACGAACCAGGGAAGATGAAACTCCTAACGCCACCGAAGCTTAAGGCTTCTTACTTTTTCCGGTACTTTCGTTTATTATTATGGGATTTTTTACCGCTCCTTTCCTGCATCTGTGGAATGTCCGGAACCGGGCCAAGCACCTCAGGCGCTTTCAGCTTTGGAATCTCTTCCCCGAGTAATTTCTCTATCTGTTGCAGCTTCCGCCACTCCTTAATTGTTACAAAAGTGTAGGCTGTACCTTTGCTCGCAGCTCTCGCAGTTCTACCGATCCGGTGGACATAATCCTCGCCATCATGTGGGACATCGTAATTGATTACAAGGTCAATGTCCTCTATATCGATACCCCGGCTGATAATATCTGTTGCAATCAATACCTGTAGTCTTCCGCTCCTGAAGTCGGCTAGTACCTGTTCTCTTTCCTGTTGTTCCAGATCCGAATGGATCTGGTTCACCGGCAGCTTTAATCGCTTAAGCTCAAAAGTGAGCTGTTTCACACTGCTCTTGCTGGAGCAGAAGACAACAACACTTTTAAATGTTTTGCCGGAGAGTATTTCCCTTGCCAATCCGATCTTCTGTTCTTCATGCACGAGGTAAATGCCTTGTGTGATGGTATCCGGAGGTCTGGAAATAGCAATATTGATTTCAACCGGGTTGCGAAGTATCGAATTAGCCAGCTTCCGGATCGGACCTGGCATTGTCGCAGAGAACAATAGATTTTGTCGGTCTTTGTTAGCGGCAGAAATAATCTTCATGATGTCATCATGAAAGCCCATGTCCAGCATACGGTCGGCCTCGTCCAACACCAGATATTTCAAGCCGTCCAGACGCACATATCCCATTTTCATATGAGCAATCATCCGCCCCGGGGTGCAGATTACAATGTCGACGCCTGATGTAAGGGCTTTTTTTTCTGTGGCAAATAAACCGCCATCGTTACCACCATACACTGCTATGGAACTGACGGAGGTGTAGTAGGAAAGGCCCTCCAGGATCTGGCTGATCTGAATAGCCAGCTCCCTGGTAGGTACAATGATCAGTGCATTGATCTTGTTATGGTGGTGTGGCTCTGTCAGCAGCTTATTGACGATAGGCAACAGAAAGGCCGCAGTTTTACCCGTTCCTGTTTGAGCGGCCGCGATGACGTCTCTGCCATCCAGTATGTGGGGGATAACCTGTTCCTGAACGGGGGTGGCTTCTACATAACCCATGGCATCTATGCCATCCAGAAGATCGTCATGTAGATCAAAATCTGAGAAATACAATTATTGAATTGGTTTTTGGGGAAGATGGATATTATTTAAATCTGGTACTACATTAGAACTGGTAACCGACTCCTACGGAAAGTCCGAATCTGCTATCGGGAGTGGTACTCAATCCAGTGTTATTCTCAAAAATACGATAAGGATCGATTTCCAGTCTTGCCATCGTCACCAGCTTCCAGTTTCTGTTGAGATTATATTCAAAAGTCTGGTTGACACCGGTCCAGAAGATCAAGGCGTCTTTCGTATTCAGCCTGGTATTGATATGGTCTTCACCGATTTTTCTATAGCTCAGCTCGGAGGTCGTCATGGTCACTGTCGGAGAGGCACTGAGGCCGATGTAGCTTCTGAGTCCCTGCAAGCCTGGCGTATTTCTTAAATAACTACAGGTGACTTCATACTGCATGGAAAGGTTGAGTCCTACATGCTGTAGTCGCTCCTCAAAACCGGTATGATAATAGCCCTGTGCATCACCCCCGGCGCGCGGTCTTCCCTGCACGGTTAAATGGTCAAAAGACAATCCGGCGTCAAATACGATATGTTGATTCCAGCGGGCTCTGAAAAAAACTTCCCTGGTCCAGCTGAATTGCGTGCCACTCTTATTCCCGATGTCTTTCCATCCTATGGCTCCGGTTCTTAAACCTGCAGAAAATGGTGATAATGTTACAGGCTGTTGGTTTTCAGATCTGATCTGGTGGTTCTGTGCAATAACTGCCTTTCCACACACTAACAGCGATAACAGTAGGAAGAGGTTTTTCATTGCCCCGATATTTTGATTAAAGTTACGTAATGATCAGCTTCCTTATTACAATACAAAAGGGGCTGACCGCAGCCAACCCCTCTGAGAACTAACACCAGGAAAGATTTTTACTCTTTTACGACTTTCTTCGTGCTGAGGTGCTGACCGTCTGCCAGTATCTGCACAAAATACAGGCCAGGAGCAGCGGCGCCCAGATCGAATTCCAGCTTGCTCATACCTCGTTGACGTTTTCCGAATGTCGTGTTCTGAAGCACTTTCCCCATCATATCAGTAACCACAGCGCGGATCTCCCTCGTTTGATCGAGTGAGAGTGGGAGGAAAAATTCACCCAGACTTGGGTTTGGAGCAGGATTCAGAACAAAGTTTTGATCCGGATCGATTGTCGATGTGCTCTGAGGTAAGGTGAAGTAAAAAGAAAAGTATCCATCAGGAGCCGTAATCGGCTTTGTAGCCGTTTTGCCGTTATTGGTCGTGGCACTGATATAATACTCTACCTTGTCATTCACTGTGAGGTTGGCACCTGGGATTTTGCCGATCCAGTAACCTGAACTATCCGTCAGATTTACTGTGTTCCAGCTAGTCTGTCCCTCCAGCCTCCAGAAACAGGTTGCAGAAGCAACACCACTCTTGTTTGTGACCTCAGCAACAAGGGAATAATCAGCCTGGAGTGGTTGCAAATCGCGAACCGCAGGATGCCAGAAGCGCACAGGGTTTTCCGCAGGAATCTGCATGGTCACACAGTGAATCGCACCACCCAATACCGTCAGGTCTCTTGCATCAATAGGGATGATCTTATATCCCGGGATGATCTTCTTGAACATTTCTATGGCTGTGGAGTCTAAAGACGCATTTCCATTGTTGCTGTTGGAGTAGGCAGGCATGATATAGGTCTTATTCACAGTAAGGCCATTGACAAACGTCCGTGCATCGTTCGTGATTTGATTGCAGGTCGTTCTGTACGTTCCATCATCGCGGGTCGGCATCGGCATCCTGAAGATCCTGTAGGGCCGGCCATATACAGAAGTCCTTGAAGCGATCGTATCAATCATCCTCAATATGGTATTCTTATCTGTTGCTGTAACTACAGAAGGATATTCCATAATGGCGAAAGTTTCCTCGTCCATCATCTTCATATACATATCTATATGTCCCGTTCCTCCGTCACAATTGAGGCGCTGTGTTACTGTCACATTTTCAGAAGCCCAGTAGTATTTTACACTGTCCTTGATCTGCTGAGCGGTCCATCCAGGATAGGTGGGGGGTGAATAGGTATTCACGTTAGAGATAACAGAGCTATGAAAGCTGTTGCCAAAACCATCCGTCATGAAATTACCGCCCTCTGCATGTAAGTTGGTCTTCACATTCTTATAATTCATCTGGTCACCCAGATATTCAGCGAAAGCATCATCATAGTCTCTTCCTGGATAGTAGTGGAGATCCAGAAAACCTACGCTATCGTCCTGAGAATAATAGAATCCCAGGGGGCCAAAATCTCTGGTCCACCAGGCATCACCCACCAATGCGTAGAACTGATAATTCGTGAGTGGGGTTCCGCGGTTTGTCATAAAGGTTTTGATGGGCGTGGAGTCAGCCCAGTTGTCGACCCGGATCAGCACCTTGGCTTCCTGCTGGATAGCATCCGTGAGCTGTCCCCAGAGATCGGCGTAGGAAGAGGTGACATCGATGTTCGGCACAGGCCAGTCATATGGCCACGATACCAGTACCGCCTGCACTTCTTCATATTCTCCGGGAAATCTTGCGTCGGAAGGCATTTCTCCAGTCGAGGTAGTTCCCTTCTTAAGAAACTGCACGCCAGATTTTGGATGTTGCTGTCGGTACTGCAATTCATTTTGTGTCGGCATTTTATGCCAGGGTTGTGCATCGGCGGAAAGAGTAAGCCCTATTCCCGCAACCAATGCGGATAAAATTCGCTTCATAAAGGAATGCTATTAAGCTGATTAATGTTTAAGTTGGAGATTAAATTTAGGAAAAAGACTAATAAAACAACGGGGATTTTTCTTTCGTGCATTTTTTCAACGTTACCGTGACAAGTCTTTTCAACCTCAGCTATGATTGTATTATTTTCGGCGCCTAATTCAATTTAAATATGTTTAAAGGGGTTTACAAAAATGCAGATTTCTCCTTCGATATAACCGATATCCCTTCCCGCAGGGAGCCTGCCAGGGTATTAATGTCCTCCCCGGAATACTTCGATATCGTAGACGAGAAGAATGTCCACATGGCCGGTCAGATCGGGAAATCTGATAAGAATGCAGTCAAACAGCAATGGCAGTCGCTTTATGACTCTTATGCCGCACTGAAAGAAGAAGGTGTGCTGGAAGAATTGAGTGTAGTGCCCGGAGCTGAGGGTTGTGAAGATATGGTGTTCTGCGCCAATCAAAGTTTCCCCTGGGTAATGGAGGATGGAACCCGCGTTGTAGTAATGTCGAAAATGCGCCATCCCTCCCGGCAAAGGGAAGTGCCTTTTTTTCAGGAGTTCTATGAAAAGAAAGGTTTTATGCCTCTTCACTTCGATGCAGCGATCAATTTTGAGGGTATGGGCGATGTGATTCCGCACCCAGCTAAAAGATTACTTTATGGCGGTTACGGTCACAGAACCTCTGCAGCAGCTTATGAAGAACTAGCCGGTATGCTACAGGTTCCGGTAATTGCCCTCGAACTGGTCAATCCGAAGTTTTACCACCTGGACACCTGCTTTGTTCCGATCTCCACTGATAGTGTCATGCTATGTAAAGAGGCCTTCAATGAAACAGGTCTGGAAATGATTTCGAAATTGTTCAGGCATGTCCATCTCATACCGGAAGAGGAAGCCGAAAAGTTTTTCTCGTTAAACGTTCACGCTTTCGAGGCAGGGGGCAAAAAGGTGGCCATACTTCAGAAAGGAAGTACAGTTACAAAGAAGTTACTTCAGGATGAAGGGTTTCGGGTTATAGAACTTGAAACATCAGAGTTTATGAAGTCCGGTGGCAGTGTATTCTGCATGAAGATGATGTATCCCTAAGCGGCCTTGTCTTCTTCCTCATCGCCATACTCCGGTAGGATCCTGTTATTCTGCTGGAGTTTTGTGTTTAACAAAGTTGCGAGTACAATACTGCAGAGGATGATGCCAATACTCAGGTATCCGGTCACCTCATAATGGAGTACTTTATTCTCGGTTGTGGTAACCACGATCAGTCCTGCAGTAACGGATGCCAGTCCTACGAATATCTGTTGCACTGAGGAGTTAAAGCTCATGAAGCTCCCTCTGGTCTCCGGGGGTACCACATTACTGATCATTGCCTGAGCCGGAATGCTCCGCCCAGAGGACACGATAAACCAGAATCCGGTTATGAAAAGTACCTGATAAAAAGGGATGGCAGGGAGGTTAGTGATCAGGGCGATGGGTATCACCGCCAGTAAAACCAGTATCACAAACAGCCGGTGCTTCCCGATCTTGTCCGCCAGCCGGCCCAGTATGGGAGAACTGAATAGCGTCAATGCACCACCCACCATGTAGATCATAGGAGTCTGTTCCTTACTGAATCCCATGTTGAACTCCATAAAGGGATTCAGGAAAGGGATGATCATGAAATGTCCCAGCATGAGCGTCGCTGAAAGCCCGAGGGCCAGCAACTGGTTACTGTTCGTGAAAATGTTTTTGACGAGTGCAACCGGATGAGGTCTCGACCGGACCTGATGCCTGAGGTGAGCATCCATCCTGGGCAAAAAACGAATGATCAGTGGTACGAGTAGGGTCCCTAGTCCCGCGACAAAGAAGAAGGGGCCATGCCAGTTAAAGCGATTAGCAACGTAGAGTCCGAAAGGGACGCCAAAAACAGATGCAACAGAAAACGCAGCCATGATCCATCCCATGGCCATCCCTCTTCGTTCGTAAGGAATCAGATCTGCAACGATGGATAGAACCTGGGCGGCTATCAAACCTCCAAACAACCCGGCGACAATGCGGGATGACAAGAGCAGCAGGTAACTGGGCGCAAGGGCACAAAAGAAGGTCCCCACCAAAAAGCCGGTATAACCAAAAAGGAGTACTTTCTTTCTGTCGAAATGGTCGACGAAAAAAGCCGCCAGAAATCCGGAACTCCCCGCGCTGAAGGTGTAGGCGGCCACCAGCATGGAGAACTGTCCTGAACTGATATTGAAGTGGGGTATCAGGTAGTTTCCCAGTGGCATCATGATCATGAAGTCCATGATATGCGTAAAGTTCAGCGCCGCCAGCAGTAGTAAAATGATCTTTTCTCTTGTATTCATCCTATAAGGGGCGCAAAGTTCGAGCTTTTTAGGGTCCGGACGCTCTGAGAGTTAAAGTTTTTGATCTATAGGTATATAGACCTCCCACAACGCTATCTGTCATCCTCTTTTGCAGTGAGGATTAATTCATAGGAGTAATCGAATGGTAAAACCGGACTGGAGTGAACTAACCACTCACCCCTAACGGCTCATCCCAAACGACTAATAATAACCTTTTCTTACATCCTTTCCTCCCCCATATTTCGTAGATTTGAAAGAGATCATTAACCCATCGTAATATGAAACAACATCTTCGTTTAGCAGTGTATCTTGCCTCAGCTTTTGTGCTTGGGGCGGCCACCATATCCACACTCTCATTCCGTTCTGCCGAATCCTCTGAAGTTCCATATACTATAACAGAAGAGAGGAAAGTGCAGTATAAATGGCATGCTCCGGATTTGCCAAAGTCTCTCTCATTTGCCGGAGAAAAAGTCCCTCTGGATCGGGAGGATGTCCGGGAAGCACTGGACCGGGAGCTGCTGTACAATTACTTCAATCAGTCCAGCACCATCCGGATCCTGAAGTTGTCGAACCGCTATTTCCCAATAATAGAACCGATCCTGAAGGCGCACGGTATTCCGGAGGATTTTAAATACCTGGCAGTCGCTGAGAGCGCACTCCAGAACCAGACCTCACGTGTCGGAGCGGGTGGCTTCTGGCAATTTATGCCGAAAACCGCTCCTGAGTTCGGGCTCGAATTGAGTGATGATGTAGACGAGCGAAACCACATTATTAAATCTACCATCGCTGCGGCCAAATACCTTAAACAGGCACATAGCCGTTTCGGATCCTGGACAGTTGCTGCCGCAACCTATAATATGGGACAGGGGGGATTCGACAGGCGTTCTGATTTTCAGGGTGTAAAAGATTATTATAGTGTACAGTTACCCGAGGAAACCATGCGGTATGTCCACAGGATTCTGGCTTTCAAGCTCCTGATCGGTCAGCCGGAACATTATGGATATTTCGTTTCAGAGCATGAGTCTTACAAGCCTTATAAAACGAAGAAGGTTAATGTCAGTTCCTCCATCCCTAATCTTGCGGATTTTGCCCTGCAACACGGCACTAATTATAAGAAGTTGAAAGAACTGAATCCCTGGCTTACTTCCACAAAGCTTACCGTCAAAAGCGGGAAGTCCTACGAGATCGAGGTACCTGAAAGTTAGGCTCGCGTCCCCACAGTTCGGGCTGTTTCCTCAGGGAAACAGCCTTTTCTTTTTAGAAAACTCTGCCATTTCGCCTGTGGAAAGCTTATTGTCATGAAAAGGATGCAGTCGGGATAGAAACCTCCGGTCTGAATGACACCCCGGGCTAAATTTATATGCCATAATTGCGGAATGTGTTCGATGGATTGGTATTTGAGCAAACCTGAATAGCTAAATTCAAGCCAATGAACCTCAATAATTTCACAATCAAAGCACAGGAAATCATTCAACAGGCGCAACAGTCGGCGTTTAATAATGGCAACCCCAACATTGAAACACCGCATTTGCTGAAAGCCCTCCTTCAGGATACCGAAGGCCCTATTCAATACCTGCTTAAAAAGAATAACGTAAATATCTCTTTTGTAGAAAAGAAGCTCGACGAACGGATTGCAGCGCTTCCGAAAATTCAGAACGGGGAACCTGCTCAAAGCATCACCCGGGAAGTGAATAATGTGGTGCTTCGCGCCGGAGCGATCCTGAAAGAGTTTGGTGATGAATTCGTTACTCCCGAACACCTCCTCATCGGTATCGTTCAGACCAACGATGAAACCGGAAAACTTTTGAAGGATGCCGGTCTCACAGAAAAAGGGCTGATCGCTGCAATCAAAGAACTGAGGAAGGGCAGCACGGTCAATTCTCAGACCTCCGAACAGCAGTTCCAGTCCCTGCAGCGTTATGCTAAGAATCTTAATGAACTGGCCCGCAATGGCAAGCTCGATCCTGTAATCGGCAGGGATGAAGAGATACGCAGGACACTTCATATTCTCTCGCGCCGGTCAAAGAACAACCCGATCCTCGTTGGTGAACCTGGCGTGGGTAAAACAGCCATCATCGAAGGACTGGCCCACAGGATCATCAATGGAGATGTCCCGGACAACCTGAAAAGCAAAACGATTTTTGCACTGGATATGGGTGCTCTTATGGCAGGGGCCAAATACCGTGGAGAGTTTGAAGAGCGACTGAAAGGAGTGATTAAAGAAGTGACGGAAAGCAATGGCGAGATCGTTCTTTTCATCGATGAAATACATACGCTTATCGGTGCAGGTGCTATGGAAGGCGCTATGGACGCAGCCAATATTCTTAAACCCGCCCTCGCAAGGGGTGAACTACGGGCCATCGGTGCTACTACCCTGAACGAATACCAGAAGTACTTCGAAAAGGATAAAGCACTCGAACGCAGGTTTCAGAAGGTGTTTGTCGATGAACCGACTCCGGAAGATGCGGTATCGATTCTTCGCGGCCTGAAGGAGCGTTACGAACACCACCACCAGGTAAGGATCAAGGACGAAGCTATCATCGCGG
Organism: Bacteroidota bacterium; assembly: GCA_023409975.1. Lineage (GTDB taxonomy): Bacteria > Bacteroidota > Bacteroidia > Chitinophagales > Chitinophagaceae > JAFIGV01. The sequence goes on from JAEYQO010000019.1 coordinate 147,857, forward strand.
CGGTCGAACTATCGCACCGCTATATTACCGATAGGTTCCTTCCGGACAAGGCTATTGACCTGATCGATGAAAGTGCAGCCAAACTGAAACTGGAAATGAATTCTATGCCGGAGGAACTGGATGAGCTGGAACGCAGGATCCGTCAGCAGGAAATTGAAAGGGAGGCGATCAAACGTGAGAATGACGAAGAGAAACTACGACTTCTCAGCCAGGATATCTCCCTTCTTAATGTAGAGCGCGATACGCTTAAGGCTAAATGGCTGGAAGAAAAAGATATTGTTGATAAGATCAATCAGGCTAAGAACGCTATCGAGCAACTAAAGCTGGAAGCTGAAAAAGCTGAAAGGGAAGGTGATTATGGAAAGGTGGCCGAGATCAGATATGGCCGAATTAAGGAAGAAGAAGAAAAAGTGAAGGCATTCTCCGCTCAACTGGATGAAATGGATACGCAGCATAAACGCCTGCTGAAGGAAGAGGTAGATGCTGAAGACATAGCGGAAAATGTAGCACGTGCTACAGGAATTCCCGTATCAAGAATGCTCCAGAGTGAGCGCGAACGACTGCTCCATCTCGAAGAAGAACTGCACAAAAGGGTGATAGGTCAGAATGAAGCCATCGAAGCAGTTGCTGATGCTATCCGCAGGGGCCGCGCAGGCCTGCAGGATCCTAAACGTCCGATCGGATCGTTTATATTCCTTGGAACGACTGGCGTGGGTAAAACAGAATTGGCCAAGGCGCTCGCTGAAGTCTTGTTTGATGATGAAAGCATGATGACGCGTATAGACATGAGCGAGTACCAGGAAAAACACAGCGTCAGTCGCCTCGTAGGTGCTCCTCCGGGCTACGTTGGCTACGAAGAAGGTGGCCAGCTCACCGAAGCCGTTCGTCGGAAACCTTATTCTGTCGTCCTGCTGGATGAAATAGAAAAAGCCCACCCCGATACCTTCAACGTCCTCCTGCAGGTGCTGGATGACGGTCGCCTCACGGATAACAAGGGCCGGGTGGTGAACTTCAGGAACACGATTATCATCATGACCTCCAACATGGGAAGTCATATCATTCAGGAAAACTTTGCAGATATCGAAGGCAAGGACGTCGATTTGGTGGTTGACAATACCCGAGACCAGGTGCTGGATCTCCTGCGTCAAATGCTACGCCCGGAGTTTCTCAACAGGATCGACGATGTGATCATGTTCCACCCGCTTATGCGCAGAGAGATCAGAGGTATTATCGGCATCCAGCTCCAACAGCTGAAGCAGCAACTGGAACAACAGGGCATACAGCTGGGTTTTACAGACTATGCGCTGGACTACCTGTCCGAAAGAGGCTTCGACCCTCAGTTTGGTGCCCGCCCGCTGAAAAGACTGATTCAGAAAGATATCATCAATTTGTTAAGTAAAAAGATCATTGCTGGCGAAATCGACAAAACAAAACCCGTAATGATCGATGTTTTCGATGGGGTGGTGGTAGTCAGAAATGATAAAGCTGTTGTGGAAACGGAATAGACAGATCATTACACTCATGAAAAAAGCGGCGGGCAGTGTCCCGCCGCTTTTTTCATGAGTGACCTTTCAGATAATCTCTATCGGCGTTCTTTTCGTATATTGAAGCGTATAATGTATGTGCTATGCCTCGTGTGTTGATCCTCCTGTTGTCATTGCTTTATGCTGTTAATACTTTTTCCAGATCCCCTTCACCTTTTCTGATCCTGTCGAAGGACAGCCTTCCGGAAGCTTTAAATAGCTGGCTGTATACTAATGAGGACAATGCTTCATTCGCTCAGGTAGGTTTTGATGACAAGAATTGGAAAACTGTTCAGTCGGGCATGTGGTACGATCAGGCGGATACCGGGAAGTATCCGCGTTTCGAGGGCATTGGCTGGTTTCGCATTCATCTGAACATCGATTCAACGCTCGTTGATCATCCGCTGGCAATCCAGTACACGCAAATGGGCGCATCAGAAATCTATCTCGATGGGGCCTTACTCCACAAAACCGGCCGGATAGATGATAGTAGCTCTATAAACCGCAACCGTCAGAACATCCCGTTTGTGTTCACGCTTAAGGACACCGGAAACCATGTGCTGGCAATCCGCTATGCGAATTTCGATGTTGTCAGAAACTTCAGCTATTTCAATGAAAGGCAGACAGGGTTTCAGATGATAATCAGCGACGCAAATCGAACTATTGTCAGTTACCACCTGCAAAGCCTGATTGTTTCCTTTGCATTGGTATTACTTTTTGGCATTTTTCTCTCGCTGTCATTTACCCATGGAATTCTATATTTCTACTATAAAGCCGAAAAATCGAACCTGTTCTTCAGCCTTTTCAGCCTGAGCCTCGCACTAGGGTTCCTGATCCCGTACATCGGAAGATTCACCCCAAACCCGACACTAAGGATGACAGCTTTCTCCATCGGTACCCTGGTTATCGCTCTGGCCTGTTTCTCCCTCAGCGGTTTTGTCAATAGTCTGTTCGGCTCCGTCAAACTACGTTTTAAACTCATAGCAGCCGCCAGCATTCTGATAGTTGTGACAAGGTTCTTAGATCCTTTAGCCGGACTAATAGCGAATGTAATACTGATGTCAGTAGTCACACTGGAAGCTATCATTCTCATTGGAAGGGCCATTTATCAAAAGGTTCCCGGCTCCCGGATCATAGGTACGGGATTCATGTTTTTTTCCCTGCTCTTTCTTTCCCTCGTGACATTCGGTTTATTCAACAAGCATTTGGATATTGACGATTCTACCCCCGTCGGCAAACTGGTGGAACTGATCATCGTTTTAGCGATACTCAGTATTCCTTTTTCCATGTCGCGCTACCTGGCCTGGAGGTTCTCCAATATGAACCGCGACCTGGCAAACCAACTGATACAGGTTCGAAATCTTTCGGAAAGGGCCCTCAAACAGGAACGGGAAAAGAAGCAGTTGCTTGAAAACCGGAGGGAAGAACTAGAACAGGAGGTAGCGGTCCGTACGATGGAAGTACTCGCTCAGAAGCAGCAGATTGAACGTCAGCATGAAGAGCTGAAACAGGAAAAGCAGAAAACAGATGAGCTACTCAGGAATATTCTCCCTGAGGGGGTAGCAATGGAACTTAAGGAGACGGGTTCTACGAAAGCACGTCTGTATGACCAGGTATCGGTGCTGTTCACTGACTTCGTCAACTTCACCCAGGCTGCAGAGGTTATGGATCCCGGCAATCTGGTAGAAGAACTGCACACCTGCTTCAAAGCTTTTGATGAAATTGTCACCAGGCACGGGCTAGAGAAGATAAAAACGATCGGGGACGCCTACCTCGCGGTAGCCGGTTTACCTGAGGCAGATCCGCAACATGCCTGTAAGGCGGTCAGCGCAGCGATGGAGATCCTGAATTTTATGGAAACAAGAAAGGAGCAACTGGGCGACCGTTGTTTCCGTCTGCGGGTAGGTATCCATTCCGGTCCGTTGATAGCTGGTATAGTCGGGGTGAAAAAGTTCGCCTACGATATCTGGGGAGACACGGTCAATACTGCCGCCAGGATGGAGCAGGCCAGTGAGCCCGGGAAGATCAATATCTCTCAAACCACCTACAATCTGGTAAAAGCTCACTTTCCCTGCAGGAGCCGTGGAGAGATTCTGGCAAAAAACAAGGGCACGCTGTCGATGTACTTTGTTGAGCAATACACTGCCGGTATTCTTGCTGATGATCAGCTCGTTACACTTTGACTAAATGTGTGGGGCTGTTTACGCAAAAGCCAGGTTCACCGGTTTCGCAGGTACGAAACCGGTGAACGAATGAAGTATAATTAAACTATTTAACAGGTTTTACTGAAGAGGCCTTCTTGTCCAGCTTGAAAAGAACCGGAACAGTATATAATGCGGCTACAGCTTTACCATCCGCCACTGCTGGTTTCCAGCGGGGCATTTCTCTGATGACCCTTTCTGCCTCTGCATCCAGAAGTGGGTTTACAGAACGGACCACTTCAATATCTCCGACCTGGCCATCCTGCTCTATAGTAAATCGAACTATGACCTTGCCCTCCAGTCCTTTTTTCTCTGCTTCCTTTGGGTATTTCAGGTTGTTCTGTAGGTACTCCGTGACCTCGCCGTCGAATTCAGGCATCTGGTCTACATAGGTGTAAACCATTTTCTGGGAACTGTTTTGTGCGAAGCCAACATCGGGTGCAGTGACGAAGATGCCTAATGCAAGAGCAATGATGATTCTTTTCATAATAGCTTGTTTTGAAGTATAGACTCAAATAGCAAAAGAAATCCATAAAAGCCTGACGAGTGGATGAGTTTTGACTCTGAGCTGACGGTAGCCTGGCAGTACGATGACAAGCAGATGCCTCTTACCTGATACTTTGGTGATTTGTTGATGACTCTGATGGTAAGGCGCTTATAAGGCGTATATATGCCGGAGATATCCCGGCTTAAGCCGCATCCTTTAAATCTGAATATTATATGAGGTGATTTGTGTAAATTATTTGCCTGCGGAGTATTCAGGACGTGGTGGCAGCGCGAAACCATGCTTTCAACAAGGTTGGATCCAGGTCGGTAGTCTTCCTGATTTTAATATGGCGCATATCCTTACCTGTTCCCTCCAGTAGATGATTGGGATCCTCTAATTTGTCTGACCTGAAGAAACCAAGCGTGACATATGCTTTCGTAGATTTCAGATAGGCAAAATCCTGACCCTTCCTGAAAACGGGGCGGCTCCATTTCATCTCTTCTGTGGTTCCAGGGACCGTTTCGTGGATGAGCGAGCGGATGGCAGCCATAATAGTCTTCTGTTCTGCAGGTGCTCCTTCGATAAATGCCGTTACCTCTTCGTTCATTTTGACTCTGATTATTGCAAAAATATCAATTAACAGGGTGGTTTACTAAGGATGAATTTTTCGGAAAGCGCCGTTACTGAAAAAAAATCGATTTTATTTTGTTGAATAAAAAAACTCCGCTTACCTTTGCAGTCCCAAATTTTTACGGGGTAGAAGATATTTATAAGTATGTCACAGCGTATCAGAATCAAGCTGAAATCTTACGACCACAACCTGGTTGATAAGTCTGCAGAGAAAATTGTTAAGACTGTGCGCAATACGGGAGCGGTAGTAACAGGACCAATTCCTTTGCCTACAGACAAGAAGATCTTTACGGTATTACGCTCACCGCACGTCAACAAGAAGTCACGTGAGCAATTCCAACTTTGCACCCACAAGCGCTTGTTGGATATCTATACTTCCTCTTCTCGTACTGTAGACGCGCTCTCTAAACTGGATCTTCCCAGTGGCGTTGAAGTAGAGATCAAGGCTTGATAAGTACCGTCCCCGTAAGGCGACATTTGTTCTTTAACAGATAAAGTTAAACGGTCTATCCCGGACCACACAACAGGCAACCGGGCGCTAGACTTAAAAATATAGAAATGAAAGGTATTATTGGTAGAAAAATCGGCATGACCAGTGTGTTTGAGCCGAATGGCAAGCAGACCGCTTGTACCATCATCGAAGCTGGTCCTTGTGTGGTTACCCAAAAGAAGACCGTAGATACCGACGGTTATAGTGCGTTACAGATCGCATACGGAGAAGCCAAAGAAAAGAATACTCCGAAGGCACTCCAGAATCACTTCGCAAAGGCAAATACCACGCCTAAATCTGTAGTAAAAGAAATTCGTAATTGTTCCATTGATAAAGAAGTAGGTGAATCCATCACCTGTGAGATCTTCGCCGAAGGTGATAAAGTATCCGTTATTGGTACTACCAAGGGTAAAGGTTTCCAGGGTGTTGTAAAACGCCATGGCTTCGCTGGTGTGGGTGAGGCTTCCCACGGTCAGCATGATCGTCAGCGCGCTCCGGGTTCTATCGGTGGTTCCTCCTATCCCAGCCGTGTATTCAAAGGAATGCGCATGGCCGGCCGTATGGGCGGAGACCGCGTTAAGATCAAGGCGCTACGCGTTGTAAAAGTATTCCCCGAGCAAAACTACATCCTGATTGCAGGGTCTGTTCCGGGTCATAATGGTTCTATTGTTTTAATTCAGAATTAATTAAGTCATGCAAGTTGACGTTTTAAATAGTAAAGGTGAAAAGACAGGTCGTTCCTTGGAACTACCGGATGAGATTTTCAACATTGAGCCAAACGATCATTGCATTTACCTGGCCGTAAAGCAATACCTGGCAGCTAAGCGCCAGGGAACCCATAGCACGAAAACCCGTGCAGAGGTTCATGGTTCTTCCAAGAAGCTGCACCGCCAGAAGGGTACCGGTGGCTCACGTAAGGGTAACATCCGCAACCCACTCTATAAAGGTGGTGGTACCATCAACGGTCCTAAACCACACGATTACGATTTCAAGCTGAATCGTAAAGTGAAGGATCTGGCAAAGATGTCTGCTCTGGCTCACAAGGCTCGCGAGAACAAAATCGTAGTCGTTGAGGACTTTAACCTTGATGCTCCGAAAACAAAAGATTTCAGCAACATATTGTCTGCTCTGAAAGGTGAAAACAGGAAATCACTGGTGGTACTCCCTGAGTATGATACCAATGTGTACCTGAGCGGAAGGAACCTGCAGTCTAACAAAACTGTGATCCTCAGCGATATGAATACCTACGATCTGATGAACGCTAACGTGCTGATCTTCACCGAAAGCGCAGCCAAATTGTTCGAAGAACCCGTAGAAGCTGAAGCATAATTAGTAACAACAAAAGAATTGTCTAACAACATGGGGTAGGGTGAGAATCCGAACCACCATTGACAAACAAAAATAATAATGAAACTCGCTGACGTTTTGGTTAGACCAGTGCTCACTGAAAAAGTAAACCTCCAGATGGAGAATTCCGGAAGGTATACGTTCCAGGTGGACAGGAATGCCAATAAACTGGAGATCAAAAAAGCTGTAGAGGAATTTTACGGCGTGAAGGTGACTGATGTGAATACAGTGGTGGTTCCAGGAAAGAAGAAGACCCGCTATACCAAGGCAGGTTTCCTGAAAGGTATGAAACCCGCCTACAAAAAGGCAGTTGTAACACTGGCTGAGGGAGACTCTATTGATTTATTCTCAATGTAGAAAATGTAAAGGTGTAAAGTTGGAACGGCTATCTGCCAATCCACTGACAACTTAACAACTTAACAAAAAGAAAATGGCATTACGTAAATACAAACCGGTTACAGCCGGAACACGTTGGAGAATCGGTAACGCTTATGCTGAAGTTACCACTAATGAGCCCGAGAAGAGCCTTCTGGAACCTCTGCCTGGCACTGGTGGCCGTAACGCACAAGGTCGTCGCGCTATGCGTTATATCGGTGGCGGTAACAAGAAAATGTACCGTAAGATCGATTTCAAGAGGAACAAGAAAGATGTTCCCGCTACTGTAAAAACAATCGAGTACGATCCTAACCGTACGGCTTTCATCGCACTGCTGCACTATGCAGATGGCGAAAAGCGCTACATCCTGGCTCCACAGGGCCTGGAAGTCGGTGCTCAGATCGTTAGCGGTGAAGCGGTTGCTCCTGAAGTGGGTAATGCCTTGTTGCTTAAGAATATGCCTCTGGGTACTGTGGTTCACAATATAGAGATGCATCCCGGTCAGGGTGGTGCGCTCGCCCGCTCAGCCGGCACCTATGCTCAGCTGAATGCAAAAGAAGAAAGATACGCGGTTCTGAAGATGCCTTCCGGTGAGCTTCGTAAAGTCCTCGGTACCTGTATGGCAACCGTAGGAATCGTTTCTAACAGCGACCATGCACTCCAGTCTATGGGTAAAGCAGGCCGCAATCGCTGGAAAGGTATTCGTCCTCGTAACCGTGGTGTTGCCATGAACCCGGTAGATCACCCAATGGGTGGTGGTGAAGGCCGCTCTTCTGGTGGCCATCCACGCAGCCGTACTGGTAAATACGCTAAGGGTGAGAAAACACGTAGCAGAACCAAAGGTTCGAACAAGCTGATCATACAGCGCAGCAACGGTAAAAAATTAAGTAACAATTAATAGACTTCGGTCAAAACAATAAAAGAAAAAGCCAATGGCTCGTTCAATTAGAAAAGGTCCTTATGTAGCAGCAAAGCTGGAGCGTAAAGTTCTGGCAATGAACGAAGGAAAGTCAAAGAAGGGTGTTATTAAAACCTGGAGCCGCCGCTCTACGATCACACCGGATTTTGTTGGTCAGACCTTCGCAGTGCATAATGGTAACAAATTCATCCCTGTCTATGTTACCGAGTATATGGTCGGTCACAAACTGGGAGAGTTTGCTCCTACCCGCAACTTCAAAGGACATAGCGGTAACAAGTAATCAATAAACACATAGACGTTCGTCTTCTGGCAGCGTCGCAATTAGAAAATACAACGAAAAATGGAAGCTGTAGCTCGCTTACGTAATTATCCTACATCTCCGCGCAAAATGCGCCTTCTGGCTGACCTGGTTCGCGGCATGGATGTAGAAAATGCGCTGAATACCTTGAAGTTCAGTACAAAGCACCCTTCTGTAGCGCTGGAAAAGCTGTTGCTTAGTGCAATCGCTAACTGGAGAGTAAAGAACGAAGGTGTGGATGTTGCAGGCGCAAACCTGTATGTAAAAACGATCATGGTTGATGGTGGCCGCACACTTAAACGTATGCGTCCTGCACCACAGGGCCGTGCTTATCGTGTCCGCAAACGCAGCAACCACGTTACTATCGTCGTTGATAGCCGTGCAGCAGTAAACGTAAACGCAGAAGCATAATAATAAACATTCAATTCTAATAACATAAAGAATGGGTCAAAAAGCGAATCCTATAGGTAACAGGTTGGGCATCATCCGCGGATGGGACTCAATGTGGTATGGTGAGAAAAAGGATTTTGGTCAGAAACTGGTTGAAGACCATAAAATCCGCACTTACCTTAATGCACGCATCAATAAAGGCGGTATTTCCCGTATCGTTATCGAGCGTACACTAGGTAAGCTGATCGTTACAATCCACACTTCCAAACCTGGTATTATCATAGGAAAGGGTGGTGCAGAGGTTGATCGTATCAAAGAAGAGCTCAAAAAGCTCACTAAGAAGGAAGATGTTCAGATCAACATTATGGAGATCCGTCGTCCTGAACTGGATGCGATGATCGTCGGTGAAACCATCGCCCGCCAGATCGAAAGCCGTGTGAGCTATAAGAGAGCTATTAAAATGGCGATCTCTACAGCTATGCGCATGGGCGCCGAAGGTATCAAGATCAAAGCGGCCGGTCGTCTGAACGGTGCTGAAATCGCCCGTACCGAAGAATTCAAACAGGGACGTACTCCTCTTCATACTTACCGTATGGATATCGACTACGCTAACGTTTACTCTATGACAGTTTACGGAAAGATCGGTATCAAAGTATGGATCTGTAAAGGTGAAGTGCTGGGTAAGCGTGATCTGAACCCGAATTTCTCTGCCGGTGCAGATAACCGTGGTGGTCGCGCCGGTGCAGGTCTGCCTGATAACCGTGGTGGCCGTGGTGGTGATCGCAGAGGTGGCGGAGATCGTCGTGGCGGCGGAGCAGGCCGTGGTGGAAACACCGGTGGCGGTCGTGGTACCCGCAAAGCGTAAATAATATTTCAGAGTACTATTCAAAAAACTTGTAACAATGTTACAACCTAAAAGAAGTAAACATCGTAAAGCTCATAAAGGCAGGATCAAGGGCAACGCTCAAAGAGGTGCTACGATCGCTTTCGGTTCCTTCGGTCTGAAAGCCCTGGAGCCTAAATGGATCACTAACCGTCAGATCGAAGCTGCACGCCAGGCTATGACCCGCCATATGAAGCGTGAAGGTAATGTCTGGATCCGCATCTTCCCTGATAAACCAATTACCAAAAAGCCTCTTGAGGTACGTATGGGTAAGGGTAAAGGTAACCTGGAGTATTACGCTGCAGTGGTAAAGCCAGGTCGTATCATGTTCGAACTGGATGGTGTTCCCATGCAGGTTGCTCGTGAAGCCCTGGAACTGGCAGCTCAGAAGCTTCCAATCAAAACCAAATTCGTGGTACGCCGCGATTATGTTGGAGCCTGATCAGGAATAACTGACCGGACCAGAGATTTTGAAAAAAGCATTCAGAAGGTAATTCCAATTCCTTCTAACATAAACTAAATATTAATAACAATGGCAAAAGCAAATAAAGCGAAGGTTGAGGATATCCGCTCCCTGGAGAATGAGGCCTTGAATGCCAGAATTCAGGAAGAAGAAGTGCGTCTGAAGAAACTGAAGTTCAGCCACGCAGTGAATCCTATAGAGAACCCGCTTTCTATACGCCAGTTGCGCCGTACAATCGCTACTTTGAAGACTGAACAGCGCAGAAGAGCTTTAGGTTTCTAATAAATATTTACAGATGTCAACAACGACTGAAAGAAAACGCAGGAAAACCCGTATCGGGATTGTTAGCAGCAATAAGATGGCCAAAACCATCACTGTAGCTGTTGAACGTAAAGTGAAACACCCGATCTACGGTAAGTTCGTGAAGAAAACAACCAAGTTCCATGCTCACGACGAAACCAATACTGCCGGCATCGGTGATATGGTACGCATCATGGAAACCCGCCCGCTGAGCAGAACAAAACGCTGGCGCCTGGTTGAAATTATTGAAAAAGCCAAATAGTTGCTCGTTGATGGCTGCTTCCGGTCCTGCCGGAGCTGGCTGTTAGGCAACACCTGACAACTAACAACATCTAAAGAAATGATACAACAAGAATCCCGGCTCAATGTAGCCGACAACAGTGGTGCGAAGGAAGTACTTTGTATCCGTGTGTTGGGCAATTCCGGGCAGGACTATGCCGGAATCGGTGATAAAATCGTTGTGACGGTAAAAGATGCAATTCCCGGCGGTAATATGAAAAAGGGAACTGTTTCTAAAGCAGTTATCGTAAGAACAAAGAATAAGCTCCGTCGCAGAGATGGCTCTTATATCAGCTTCGATGACAACGCTGTAGTACTTCTGAATAACTCAGACGAGCCCCGTGGTACCCGTATCTTCGGCCCCGTCGCCCGTGAACTTCGTGATAAGGGATATATGAAAATTGTTTCCCTTGCCCCTGAAGTATTGTAAAATAGTTGTACCTTTGCAGCCCGTTTGATAAAAAGCGGCGGTTTAAAGAGCAATTCGCTGATTCGTAAAAGGATAGCGACAATATATAAACTAAATGGCTTATGAGGGTACTTTCCTTCTGACCATTGAAAAAGTAAGATAAGTTTCAGATGAAACAGAGATTTCAACCCAAGTTTAACATCAGGAAAGGCGACAACGTAATCGTTATCGCCGGTGATGATAAGGACCGCAGCGCACCACGCAAAGTGCTGGCTGTATATCCTCAGAAAAGCCGTGTACTGGTGGAAGGTGTAAACATGATCACCAGGCACCTTAAACCAAATGCCCAGAACCCTCAGGGTGGCATTGTACAGCAGGAAGCTCCCATTCACATCTCTAATGTGATGCTTTGGGATGCTAAAGCCAAAGCTCCTGTACGTATCACACGTGAGCGTAAAGAAGGAAATTTTGTACGTATCTCTAAAAAATCAGGGGAGGAGGTTAAATAATGGCAACGTCAACCACATATCAGCCACGTCTGCAAAAGAAGTACAGAGACGAAGTTGTTCCGGCTCTGATGAAAAAGTTCGGCTACAAGACAGTAATGCAGTGCCCCCGTCTTGTTAAGGTCTGCCTGAACCAGGGTGTGAAAGGATCTGTTTCCGATAAGAAACTAATCGATGATGCAGTGAACGAGATGACCACTATTACAGGTCAGAAAGCAGTTCCTACATTGTCCAGAAAGGATATCTCAAACTTTAAACTGCGTAAACACATGCCGATCGGTGCTCGTGTTACACTGCGCAGCAACAGAATGTACGAGTTCCTGGACCGCTTCATAGCGATCTCCCTGCCTCGTGTACGTGATTTCAAGGGAATTAATGAAAAATCATTCGACGGCCGTGGCAACTATACAATGGGTGTTACGGAACAGATCATCTTCCCTGAAATAGATATCGACAAGGTTAACCGTATCTCTGGTATGGATATCACTTTCGTGACAACCGCCAGAACAAATGAAGAAGCTTACGAGCTCCTGAAAGAACTCGGTATGCCTTTCAAAAATGTAAAGAAGGACAATCAATAAATCTTTTATAAAGAGTAATAATGGCAAGAGAATCAGTAAAAGCCCGCCAACGCAAACGCGAGAAGATGGTAGCCAGGTTCGCTGAAAAGCGCGCTGCTCTGAAGGCCGCCGGTGACTATGCTGCTTTGGATAAACTTCCAAAAAATGCTTCACCCGTTCGCCTGAAGAATCGCTGCCAACTGACCGGCCGCCCTCGTGGTTATATGCGCCACTTTGGTATCTGCCGTAACGTCTTCCGCGATATGGCGCTGGATGGAAAAATACCAGGAGTCCGTAAAGCTAGCTGGTAATCGTTAACGTTAACAGGTCAATACGCCGTATTGAAACCAGTAACAATTTTATTTACAAAATACTTTAAGCAAAAATGGTAACAGATCCTATAGCAGATTTCCTGACGCGAATTCGTAACGCACAAATGGCTCGTCATCGTATCGTTGAAATTCCTGCTTCAAATTTGAAAAAACGTATGACGGAGATCCTTTACGATAAAGGTTATATCCTGAAGTACAAGTTTGAAGATGATAATAAACAAGGCCTGATCAAGATCGCCCTTAAGTACGATGCCGTCTCCAAAGAACCAGCGATCCGTGCACTGGAGCGCGTAAGTCGTCCGGGTCTGCGCCAGTATGCTAAACCAGCTGATATCCGTCGCGTTAAGAACGGTCTGGGTATCGCAATCCTCTCCACTTCGAAAGGTGTAATGACCGACAAAGAAGCAAGAGCGAACAACGTTGGTGGTGAAGTTCTTTGCCACATCTATTAATACATTTCCGGTTCCGCCGGTCGTCGGTTTCGACAAATATTTTTCAAAGAGATTGCACAGGTTGCAGTCTCTTTTTTATTTATGTTAGGTTACTTCTGCTCTAGGAGAACTTCCGCTCTAACCGACGATATAGCCAGCTTGATTTAGAGCGCGTTTTATTCGGGGCTCCAGTATTTATTTCAAGAGCTTTAAACCTTAATTGCACGAATCTTTTAAAAAATATTCTCTTCTTTATCTTTGAATGCAAATTTATTGTACCTTTGCGTCCCAATTTATTGACCTTTCGATACATTAAGCCCTGACTTACCAGGCTGACCGGTTGAAAGGTTTCACTCAAAATTCTACAGACAATGTCTCGTATCGGTAAGAAACCAATCGCAGTGCCTAACGGTGTCACAGTAACCGTTTCCCCTGCAAATGAAGTAACTGTAAAAGGTCCTAAAGGTGAACTTAAAGAAGCACTGGACCGCGATATCAAAATCGAAGTTAAGGATAACGAAATCCTCGTTACCCGTCCCACTGATCAGATCCGTCACCGCGCCCTTCACGGTCTTTACCGCTCTCTGCTGGCAAATATGGTAACCGGCGTTACCACCGGGTTTAAAAGAGAACTGGAACTGGTGGGTGTGGGTTATCGTGCAGCTGTTACTGGTCAGCAGATCGACATGGCCCTCGGTTTTTCACATAACATCATCTTCGAAGTACCCAAAGAAATTAAAGCCACTGCTGTTTCTGAAAAAGGACAGAATCCACGTATCATCCTGGAATGCAATGACAAACAATTGCTGGGCCAGGTAGCCGCTAAGATTCGCAGCCTGCGTAAACCTGAACCATACAAAGGAAAAGGTGTTCGCTACTCTGATGAAATTGTACGTCGTAAAGCTGGTAAAGCTGCTGGTAAATAATAAATTCTGATCATCACCTCCTTTGGGGGTGATGATTATCTCGTTAATCAATTAACAACTCCGGTAACTCCCATCAACTGGGAAGTCCGTAAAAAACAAAGGTAAAATGTCACTGGATCCTAAAGTTATCCGCCGCCAGAAACTTCGCTGGCGTATTCGTAGCAAGGTAAAGGGTACTGCCCAGAAGCCTCGCCTTTCCGTATTTCGTAGCAACAGGGATATCTACGCCCAGCTGATCGATGATACTACCGGCACTACGCTGGCAGCAGCAAGTTCACGTACAAAAGATATCACTGCACAATCTGGTAACAAGGTGGAAAAAGCTGTAATGGTCGGCCGTGCGCTGGCTGAAAAAGCTAAGGGCCTTGGAATTGAAACCTGCATATTTGATCGTGGTGGCTACCTCTATCATGGTCGCGTAAAAGGAATCGCTGACGGTGCTCGTGAGGGTGGTCTTAAACTGTAAACAAATCAATTTTTTAAATCTTTTTCTTTTTCAATAGATAATGGCGACTAAACATTTAAATCGCGTAAAAGCCGGAGACCTGGAACTGCAGGAGAAAGTTGTTGCGATCAACCGCGTAGTGAAAACTACAAAAGGCGGCCGTGCATTCAGCTTTTCTGCTCTGGTAGTAGTAGGCAATGGCAATGGTGTTGTTGGTCATGGACTGGGTAAGGCTAAAGAAGTTCAGGAGGCTATTAGCAAAGGCATTGACGATGCTAAGAAGAACCTGATCAAGGTGCCTGTAATGAACGGTACCATACCTCATGACCAAATGGCTAAAGAAGGTGCTGCTAAAGTCCTGATCAAACCAGCGGCTCACGGTACTGGTGTAATCGCCGGTGGCAGCATGCGTGCTGTTTTGGAAGCTGCAGGTATTACCGACGTACTTTCAAAAAGCCAGGGTTCTGCTAATCCCCACAACGTGGTTAAAGCTACTTTCGTTGCTTTGAGCATGCTCCGTGAACCTATCGCGGTTGCAAAACAACGTAATGTAAGCCTCAAAAAGGTATTCAACGGATAATTGCTACTCTGATGAGTGCTAAAAGCCTGAGGCATAGCCTGAGGTAATTTGAAACAAATAAACTGACTACAATAGCCATGGCTAAAATTAAGATCACACAGGTAAAGAGCGGCATCGATCGCCCTGAGCGTCAAAAGCGTACGCTGAAGGCCCTGGGACTTCGCAAGGTTAATGCCTCTGTTGAAGTAGAAGCAACTGCTCAGATCCTGGGTATGGTGAACGCCGTACACCACCTCGTGAAAGTAGAAGAGGTAAACGCTAACTAATTAAATAACCAATTTGCGAGCGGTTTCTTTTCTGACGAATAGATAGTTCCGCGCAAGTTCAAAAACTAATAACATGCAACTGCATAATATCAAACCAGCACAGGGTGCTACTCAATCTAAGAAACGTGTAGGTCGTGGTGAAGGTAGTGGTGGTTCCACTTCCGGAAAAGGTAACAAAGGTCAGCAATCCCGTACCGGTTACCAGTCTAAAAAAGGTCACGAAGGTGGTCAGATGCCAATTCAGCGTCGTATGCCTAAACGTGGTTTCAAAAGCATCAACCGCGTTGATTATAAAGTATTTAATCTCGGACAGCTCGACTTCCTGATCGAAAAATATAATATTACTGAATTCACTCCGGACAATCTTTACGTGAACGGACTGATCAGCCGCACAGATGTGGTTAAGATCCTCGGTAACGGTGAACTGAAAACCAAAATGGCATTCAAGGTGAACGCTGTAAGCGCTAAAGCCAAGGAAGCCATAGAAGCGGCAGGCGGTTCCGTAGAGCTGGTCTAGCATAAAACGGATAAAAGACGCATTTGGAGAAATGCGTCTTTTATTGTTTATTCGCAATTCATTTTTTTCTGATTAACAACAGTTCCCACAGTGAAGAAACTCATTTCAACGCTTAAGAATATCTGGAGTATCGAGGAACTCCGTAAGCGTATCCTGTTCACACTATTGCTTATCCTGGTCTACCGTGTCGGCTGTTATATCACACTTCCCGGTATAAATCCAAACCTGCTGACGCTCGATTCCGACCAGGGTGGCCTGCTGGGTATCCTCAACGCATTCGCTGGTGGCGCCTTTAACCGTGCCTCCATTTTCGCGCTTGGTGTAATGCCTTATATCTCTGCTTCCATCTTTATGCAGCTTGCAGGTATCGTTGTACCGCAGATTGCAAAGCTACAGAAGGAAGAAAGCGGACGTAGAAAGATTAATCAGTACACAAGGTATCTCACCGTTCTGGTAACCGCCTTCCAGGCAAGTGCCTATGTTGCTTATCTCCGCACTCAGACAGGATCCGCAGTGGTTCCTGAAATGGGCGGATTTATGTTCTGGCTTTCAACCGTAGTGGTACTTACCGCAGGTACATTGTTCGTAATGTGGCTCGGTGAAAAGATCACCGATAAGGGTATCGGTAACGGTATTTCTATGCTGATCATGGTGGGTATTCTCGCTCGTCTTCCACATTCTTTGATCCAGGAGTTTGATGCGACTACGGCTGCTGGTAGTGGTGGTGGCGGTCTGCTGATCTTCCTGATCGAGATTGCTGTGTTCATCGCTATTATCGTAGGTCTGATCCTGCTGACTCAGGGCGTTCGTAAGATCCCGCTGAACTTTGCACGCCGGATCATTGGTTCATCCAATGCCGCTCGCGAAGTTTCCGGAAGCCGTGATTTTATTCCCTTGAAAGTGAATTCTGCAGGGGTAATGCCAATCATCTTCGCTCAGGCGATTATGTTTATCCCGGCTACTATCGCAGGCTTTGCAGAAAGTGAATCAGCACAGGGTTTTGTAAGAGCAATGTCTGATCACACTTCGCTTTGGTACAATGTGGTATACGCTGTATTAGTAATCGCTTTCACCTATTTCTATACGGCGCTGATCTTCAACCCTACAGAAATGGCAGACAATCTGAAGCGTAACAATAGCTTCATTCCCGGTATCAAACCAGGCGAACCAACAGCCAACTACATTGCGACCATCATGGATCGGATTACGCTCCCTGGTTCGGTGTTCCTGGCTATTGCGGGTATTCTTCCAGGTATAGCAGCTCTGCTTGGAGTAACAAGCGGATTTGCTACTTTCTTTGGTGGTACGTCTATGCTGATCGGTGTAGCTGTAATACTCGATACATTGCAGCAAATCGAAAGCCACCTCCTGATGCGCCAGTACGATGGTCTGATGAAAACCGGAAGGATTTCTGGGCGTCAGCCAGCCGCGGGAGCCTCTGTTTAATAAGCTTTGTTTCAGGCCTTTTCCAAAGCTCCAAAGCTTTGGAAAAGGCTTTTTTAATATCAGCAATAATGATTCATATCCGAACGAAAGACGAGATCGAAATAATCAGAAGAAATGCATTGATGGTTACCGCCACCTTAACAGAGGTGGCAAAGTTGTTAAAACCGGGAATCACAACAATATCCATCGATAAAATGGCGGAGCAGTTCATCCGGGATAATGGTGGCGTACCTTCTTTCAAAGGTTACGGTCCTTCCTGGTCTCCTTTCCCTTACTCACTGTGCATTTCTGTTAATGAGGTTGTAGTTCATGGCTTTCCGGGTGATTATGAGTTAAAGGATGGTGATGTCGTAAGTGTCGATTGCGGATTTTATAAAGATGGGTACCACGGTGACCATGCCTATACCTTTGCTATCGGTAACGCTGCGCCCGACGCCCTGAAGTTGATGAAGGCGACCAGGGAGGCTTTGATGCTGGCGGTTGCTGAAGCAAAAGAAAATAATCGGGTTGGTGATATTTCTTTCACTGTTGAGAACAACACCGCGAAGAAATATGGTTATGGAGTCGTTCGGGAACTTGTGGGTCATGGTGTAGGTAAAAAGCTCCACGAGGATCCGCAAATTCCTAATTATGGTCGCAGGGGAGACGGTAAGCGTCTCAAAGAGGGAATGATTCTCGCCATTGAACCCATGATCAATCTTGGTACACACAAGGTATTTACGCTGGATGATAACTGGACTGTTGTAACTGCAGATAGTAAGGTGTCGGTTCACTATGAACATACCACGCTGGTTCGGAAAGGAAAAGGAGAGGCTTTGTCCGATTTTGGTCCGATAGAAGCTGCAATTTCAGCGAATCCGGAGCTGAATAGTAGTTATTTTACTATAGAAGAGCCCACTGCATAATGGCAGCATCCCCCCGGCAGTTCTATGAGGATCTATCTAAGGTTAAAGAGAAAGAGGGGTTAATAATTAAAAGCCGTCTAAGACTTTTTGGTTGGATCAGAATTCTTAACGGTCTCCTTATTCTCGCGGCCGCTGTCTTGCTATTTCGGGAAGGATTACCCGGTTCTGGCTGGACTTTACTGGCTTTGATTGCCCTATTTCTTATACTGGTCCGGTTTCATTCCCGCTGGGAGGAGAAGGGGGAAAAGAATGATTTTTATCTTCATTTTATCCGTCAGGAATTGAAGGCATTGGAAGGTGATTTTAGTGCCTTCAGAACGGGCTCAGATTACATCGACGCTCTTCATCCCTATTCACTGGATCTTGATCTGTTTGGTAGCCGTTCGATATACCAGTTAATCTGTAGAACCACCACAGAAGATGGTGCTCACCAATTAGCGCTCTTACTTTCCTGCCCGTATGCATCTCCCTCAGAGTATCTTCGGCGACAGGAAATTATAAGTGAACTTTCCTTACTGCCTGAGTTTCTTATTGAGTACCGTGTAGCTGGTGCTGGTTTTGCTGAGCAGGCAGGAGATACTGGAAGGATTAAGGAATGGTTACAGAAGAAGGACGCGTTCAGATCGAAAGCCTGGATGAGGCTTTACGTTCTCATCATACCTCCCATTACTGTTTTATTGGCGGTTCTCTATTTTATGGGACTTGTCCCCGGTGTCTGGTTTATACTCGTTGCAGTGGTAAACTGGATCATTCTGGGATCGATGAGCAAGGCTATTAAAGAATTGAGTCTGTATGTCGGACGAAGTGCAAAGCTTCTCGGAAAATATGAAGCATTACTGGAGCGATTGAAGCTTCAGGAATTCCAAACGGTAAAATGGCAACGGCAGGCAGCGAATGCCTACAATGGTATCATTCAGTTTAGAAAACTTGTACAGCTATTCGAAGCTCGTTTCAATCCGCTGGTCGGTCCGCTGGTCAATACCTTTTTTCTTTTTGATATTTACTGTGCAATCAGGCTGGAGAATTGGCGAAAGCGCTTTAAGGCGGCCGTCGAAGAAGGTCTTGACGTGGTTGCAGAAGTTGATCTTTATGTTTCTCTGGCACAATACGCATTCGACAGACCATTGTACAGATACCCCACCTTCAGTGATACAACTGCCTATGAGGCGGAAAATATCCGGCATCCACTTCTACGGGATCAAGCCATTGGTAATGATATGTCCCTCGGTAACAGGCAGCAGTTTTATTTATTAACTGGTGCCAACATGACGGGTAAGAGCACCTTTATCAGAACCTTAGGCGTCAACCTCATATTGGGTTATTGCGGTCTGCCTGTTGCCTCGGATCGGGTCTCTCTGCCAGTACTGAAGCTCTATACCGCCATGCGGATAACTGACTCCGTTCAGGACGATGTGTCCTACTTCCGGGCGGAACTCAATAGGATCAGTGGAATGATGAACGCTGCTGCAACTGATGACCATCCATTTATGGTGCTTCTGGACGAACCATTGCGTGGAACAAATACTACCGATAAACAACAGGGTACAAAAGCGATTATCGAAAAATTGTTGTGTCTGAAGGCAATAGGCATCGTAGCTACACATGATACGGTGCTTTGCGGACTTGAAGAGGATTATCCGCAAAAGATCAGCAACTTCCACTTCGAAAGCCGGTTAATACAAAATGAACTGGTATTTGACTATAAGCTAAAAAGAGGCGGCTCTACTTCCAATAATGCAACGATTCTGATGCAACAACTGGGAATTATCAATAGCTGATTTTACGAGTGTAACCGCTGTCGGAGGGCTTCATATAAGATCATTCCGGCAGCCACAGAAACGTTTAACGAGTCAAATTCGTTCATCATAGGTATCCGGATCAGGGTATCGGCTCTTCGGACGACATCCTTGCTGATACCGGACTCTTCGGAGCCCATCACAATACAAGACGGAGCCATCAAATCCGCTTCATAAACCGGAATACTTCCCTTCATCTGTGTACCCAGAACCTGGATGCCGTTTAGCCTGAGCACGTCAACTGCCTGCGGGACAGAGGGTGTACGGCACAATAGAATACGATGGAGGGCACCAGCGGAGGTCTTAATTGCTTCTTCAGTAAGTGAAGCAGAAGACGAAGTCGGAAGGATGAGTCCGTGTGCTCCGCAACAGAGTGCAGATCTGGCAATGGCACCTACATTTCTCACATCGGTAACACCATCCAGCAGGATAAACAGGGGCGTCTTTCCCTGATCAACAACGTGTGATATTCCATCCTGAAGATCGACATACTGCAATAGGCTCGCCCAGGCCACCACACCCTGATGTTGTGCTCGGGTCAGGTTATTTAGCTTTTCTACGGGAACCTGACTCACAGGTATGTTACGCTCTCTGGCTAATTGTTTTAATGCGGAGATGTCATTGCCGGTTGCTGAACGAAGGAGAAATATCTTTTCTATGGATTTTCCTTGTTCCAGGGCTTCTAATACAGGTTTGCGTCCAATGAGTAATGGCAGGGACCGCGGACTTTTCATCCGGTAAACCTACGACAAAATCACTGCTTCGTTGAAACGGGGAAATGACGGCTGGAATTGGCTGTTCACAGGATTATCTGTTGAGGTAGTCGAAATTTGTAATTTCGCGGCTATGTCAAAATACCTCATCATCCCAGCATTATTTGCATGCTCGCTGATACCATTGAAATCAAATGGCCAGTCGAGCCAGGAGCAAGTAGATAGTGTTTTCAAGAAAGTACGGATTTTCTTTGATCTAAAGCAGCCTGACTCGCTTTACGCACTGACCGGAGAGGCTTTCAGAAGTAAACTCAGCCCTGAGGCGTTCAAACAAGTAAGTGTAGGACTTTTTCAGGTTGGTAAAATTTTAGATGCTCAATTGATGAGCCATAAGGGCGGAGTAAGTTCGTACAAACTATCAACAAAGGATGTGACTTTAGAAATGTTGCTGGGGCTGGATTCTTCCGGCAGGATACACACGTTTTTATTCAGACCGTGGAAAGATCTGACGGCCCTGAAAGCGACACCTGTAGCAACATCAAACAGAATGTCCAGTCCATTGGATCATACTGTTGATAGTCTCGTCCGGAAGTATATTCAATTGGAACCTGCAGCGGGGCTGAGTGTAGGGATTTATAAGGATCGCAAGTCCGGTTTTTACCATTACGGAACTATTGCTAAGGGAAGGGAAATATTGCCTGATGATAGTACCTTCTACGAGATCGGATCGATCACGAAGACTTTTACTTCGTTGATACTGGCCCATCTGGTGAATGAAGGGAAGCTTGCCCTCAAGGATCCGATCGTTAAGTATCTGCCAGATAGCGTTGCGGAAAACGAGGCACTGAAGAATATTTCAGTTGTAATGCTGGCCAACCATACCTCGGGACTGCAGCGGATGCCAGGTAACTTTTTGGTAGTAGTCAAGGATGCGCTAAACCCGTATAAGGACTATCCGGTCGAGGCAATGATGGCATATTTGAAGAAGGCGAAACTGGAGAACGAGCCGGGTAAAAGCTTTTCGTATTCAAACCTTGGGATGGCAGTTCTTGGCTACATCCTGGAGAAAGCCGGAGGCTCTGACTATCAAAATTTATTCGAACGCTACATTACCGGTCCTCTAAGTCTAAAGAATACCACACTGAGTCTGGATTCCGCACAAAAAACACGAATGACTCGAGTATACAATGAAAACGGCGAAGAGACGCCAGCATGGGACTTCCAGGTCATGGCACCTGCGGGTGCTGTTCGCTCTAATGTGGCGGATATGGTTAATTATGGTGTATCGATGTTAGATCCTTCGAGGGGGGAGTCATTTGAGAAAGCACGCCAGTTGGTGCTAACAAAGAGCCATGATGGACTCGCGAAAATTGGTCTGGGATGGATGATATTGGAAAAAGACGGAGTCACCATTTATACTCATAGCGGAGGTACCTATGGCAGCAGATCGTTTCTGGCAATAGTTCCGGACAAAAAAATCGTTGTAACGCTGTTGTCTAACTCAGCATTGGACGTTGATGAGACTGGTGCCCATCTGCTTTTCTCGCTGTTGGGAATACAGTCCGGGGAATAGGATCACCCCGGAATTCTTTAGCATTCTGTTGATTCTGATTGTCTTGCGTAGGGCATGGTTTTTTCTGGCATATTTTCGAAAAACACAGAGTTATGGAAAGGAATATGATGAACAGCGGCCGGCATTCTGGTCGCAACAGAAGGGGAAACCAGCGGATGGAGGTGAATTTTCTTTGTGAAAAGTATAATGTAGGTCGCAACATTGTCATGGATGCCTATGAATTCTGTGGCGACAATCCGGATCTTATAGACCAATACCTCTCTGAACGAACAGGTAGGGGCCGGGGCTCCAGCCTGGATCCTGGACAGAATGGACCGAAATAGATTTATTGGAACAAATAACTTTGGCCGCTCCCAGCGGCCTTCTTTTTTGCATTAAATATTTCTGAATAATTTTTGTGCGAGCTCGCCAATAATTGGTAGAGGTTTTTCATTTCCGTTTACTACGTCCAGAATCCCTTTGATCCAGAGGAATATAAGGAGCGCCGCGAATAATCCTATAAACCATGGATTTCCATTGAAGGGCCAGTACACCAATCCTGCCAGAAGGTTCAATGCGATAGAAAGTATATGCAACAGAAGAGTCTGACGCAAATGCATGGCTACAAAAACGTTCTTATTGCCAGGATATAGCGCAAACCGGGCAACTAGCCACCCGATGAGTGTCATGTAACACACAAGTGCCGGTGTTCGTGGATGATCAGGAGAGCCCAGATACGGTTGTTGATCTGCCATTGTCAAAACAATTTAAAAAACATACCCTGATCGTACAAAACAGGTGCTGTATTTTGAATTATGAATCAAACCAGTATCTTTATACGATCAATTATTCATCAATGAAGAAGTATTTTCTTTACACCCTCATAGCCGGCCTATCCGCCTTTGGCTTTACATCCTGTAATAATGGTGATTACGATGCCAACCCGGAAATCGATAATAGCAATATTGCCAATCCTATCAATCCGGGGAATCAGCCGGGGGTAATGCTTAATTCTATG
>JAEYQO010000022.1 GCA_023409975.1 Bacteroidota bacterium
GCAGTTGCCGACAGCGACAGCGTTTGCCGATGAAGTCCTGTATGTATATCACTGGCTGGATGCGAGCAGTCATCCTAATGGCTGGGTGGTGCAGGCCAATGCAGTGGACAATGGCATCAGCTACACGGTGGATCTGAGCGGAGAGCCTGCGACAGGTGTGCTGGCGTTCCATCATCTGCATATGGATACAACGATGGAGCAGCAGCAGGTGGGCTTTAACCTGGAGCTGGGCGATGGCTTCCAGGCGCAGATGCGGGTGCGGCAGTATTATAATAATTCAGAGGACTTGTTTTATGATATTGTGAGCTGGCAGAACATCACTACCGGAGGGGCGCAGTCGCTGACCATCAATGTTGACAAGAATGCAGTAGCCAATGCGGGCAAGACCATCCTGGAGGTGAAGTTCTTACCACCGCGAGGTCAGCAGACCTTCCCTCGTAATACCACCCCCATCATCGACCGGCCCTGGCTGACGAACACCACGCTGGTTCCGGAGAACAGGGTAGTGACGGTTTGTGATGAGAAAGACCAGTATAGGTTTGGGTTTAATGGGATGGAGAAGGATAATGAGGCGAAGGGCTTAGGGAATTCGTTGGATTTTGGAGCGAGGATATATGATAGCAGGTTGGGGAAATTTCTTAGTACAGATCCTTGGGAGGCGAAGTATCCATCCGCGAGTACCTATGCAGCATTGAATAATAGCCCGATGTATTTTATTGATCCAACGGGAAAAGGAGGGGTTGCATTTCTACAGACCAGAGAAAATGGCGAGGTGTATATCCGGGTGGTTTCCAAAATATATGTGTATAGCAATCAGTTGGGAGCGGATAAAGTAAGTGCCTATGCCAGTAAGATAGAAAACGATATAAATTATCATTGGAATAATCCTGTGCAAATAGACGGGTCAGGAAACATCACACAAGAGGCAACAGCAACTATGTTTTACGGAAAGAATCTTCCAATTGTTTTTGATGTTCAAGTAGAGGCAGTGTCTCCAGAAGAAGCTTTATCGCTTGCAAAGAGGAATCAAGATGCCATGGATTATTCTGTAAATTTTATGGAGATAGTAGATGACGGCAGTGGCTCCCAAGTTACAGGTACAAATTCTGGGAGGTTTGATATTCGAGACCTGGAATTAAATGGTAACACCACCGGAGCTCATGAGTATGGGCACCTATTGGGATATTTTCGTAAGGAAGCACTTCAACAATCAAACAAAGAGGTCCGTGATGACGAATTTCATGCTGATGGGCTTTCAGAACAGAAATCAATCATGGCTCGTCCTTTAGGATCAACTCATCTCGATCTTTCGAAAAGAAGAGTTACTACAACTGATATCAAGCGTATAAATAAAGGTAAGGGAGCTGCCAACTTTTATAATGGTAAACAGAGAATTGGTTCTGTGCCAGACAACAACGTAAATGTTCAGACTGGTTCTAACTTCCAACGATAATACTTCACATATGTTGAAATTAGCCTTCTTTTTAACACTGCTTATTTTCTGCGATAATTTACAAGCCCAAGATAGTAACTGCAGTTGTTCCGAAGCGTTCAAAAAGGTTGGTTACTTCTGGAAACGTGATTCGTTGGCTAATAATGGTTACCGATATATTATGTATCGAGAGCTACTTACATGTGATATTGATACAGTCTTCTTAAATGACGCATTGACTTTATTAGGAAAGCCTTCGGTGTCAGTTGAATTTTCTTATAAAGGCATTTTGGATTTAAGGTATATTTATTACAATTCAGACGCCATGGATTCCACGTGGCGAGGGCCACATGGGGTAGACATAGTGATTTTATCATTTGATTTAAAGACCAAGTTATTGAAAAGGATAGTAAGGGGTGGATCCTGAAGCCTAGAAGCGGTAGTGTATCGGTAGTGTATCAATAGTGTGTTTGGCTCTTGAAACCGTTGTCTATAGAGGGTTTCAACTAATAGCTTGAGGTGTTAGTGCTTGAAATAAGGTGGGCGTCTATGCAGATTTACTAATTTGAGAGGCAAAACGAGCTATCGCCTCACAGATGGCGCCGGGTAATGTGGGCGGACTGGCCCTTGTAATCAATAACAATACGGCAGACGTGATCAACGCAGCACAGACCGATGGGCAGATACCAACGCTGCTGACATCGATCAAGAATACGATCAGTGCCATCGATATGGATGTACTGCCAGCAGGCTGGCTGTTGACAAATCAGATTCTGAAGAGCGATAAGACCCATCTGGCAGAGCATCACCTCTATGGCAGCTCCCGGATCGGTATGCAGAAATACCTGCCCACGCTCCTGCAGGTGGCCCATGCGGGCAATCTGGCCTCCAGTACCTATCCCAGCCTAATCCAGGAGAAGCCCTGGTATTCCCTGTATGGTAACGACCTGTTCAAACCCACCATATTCTCCGATGCCCTGAGCACGACGAATATGGGCACCTACGAGATGGGTATCCAGACCCATGTGCTGGGGAACAGGCATTATGAGCTGACCAATCACCTGGGTAATGTGCAGGTGTCTCAATGTTAAGGTGATAAATCACCCAACTGCCAAGCAGGCAGCGGCACTTATGGCTAACCCACAAAAAACAATTTATGTGGCATTATTCGATGGTATGGGCAAAGCCAAAATTAATCCCGATGGATCACGAACTTTTTCCGTCGGACATACTTATATGTTCAATGGTGGATCCCAAGCTAACGCTGTGCCAATATTTACTGGTTCGAGAAATATTAGAACGTTGTCAAATATGGTAAACCATGAGTTAGGGCACACCGCTGGATTAGATCATGTTTGGGAGGCTAAGAGTACCAAGGACGCAAGAGTAGATATTCATCAAATTAAACAAGGGTCGCATGTTACCGACAATTTGATGAATTCTGAAGCAAATCCCACTGAACAGGATAGACCGTCAGAAAATGGTGATGTCAATTTTGAGAATACCAAAATCGTAACAGATGGTCAAAAAAAAGATGTTATCGAAACAGTTGAGAATGAACAAAATTAGCTTAGTAGCTTTGTGTAGTGCTTTTCTCTCTTGTGAAACAAATAACACGTGCAAACTGCCGGAGGTGGAAAAGGAAAATTTTAGGACGGTTAATGTAGCGTATTCATTGGATCGCTCATGTCCGGAAATTGAGAAAATCTCGTACCCTAAAGTTTATTTCTCGTTTTTCAATGAATGGAACGAAAGAGTAATTGTAAGTAGGGGAGGGAAGGTGATTTTTTGTGATAGTCTTACCACAGACAGGTCAACAGCGATTACAGGTAAGGGTTTTGAGGTTGATAGAAACGGTGCCTCCACCAGTGATTTGATAACCTTTCATCTTTTAGAGAGTAAGATAGTTTTTGATATTAGTTTCTCGTATGATTACACCAATGTGAATCTTTTTAAGATTAGTGACGAATGGTTAGCCGAAAAGCCCGACCTTGATCCGGTACGGGCTGAGTACTCTAATTGCATAAAGACTGTGTTTTAGGACTCCACTGCCTATAAGATCGATATACCACATCTGGGTAGTGGGTAGCGTATCAATATTGGTGTTTGGCTATTGAAACCGTTGTCTATAGAGGATTTCAACTAATAACTTGAGGTATTTAGCCTTGAAGCCCGGTGGGCGTCCTATGCAGATTTACAATTTTGAGAGGTAAAAACGAGCTTCTGATGACGGCCCCACCCACACCCTGGCAGTTGCCGACAGCGACAGCCTTCACAGAGGAGGTCCTGTATGTGTATCACTGGCTGGATGCGAGCAGTCATCCTAATGGCTGGGTGGTGCAGGCCAATGCCGTGGACAATGGCATCAGCTACACGGTGGATCTGAGCGGAGAGCCTGCGAC
>JAEYQO010000041.1 GCA_023409975.1 Bacteroidota bacterium
CCCAATCTTAGCCCCTATAATTTCGCCGGAAATAATCCAACCTTTTTCGTAGACCGAGACGGAAAGAAAATCTACATTTTTTATACTGACGAAAAGGGGAATAATACTTATTATGAGTACGGGTCAAGACTGGCGGTTCCCAATAATGCCTTTGTACAACAGACTGTTGCTTCTTTAGATTATATTAAACAAGTTGACGCTACTACGCAGAAGGTTGTTACTGATCTTACACGCACACCAAAGACTTTGAATATTCTAGAGACAAAGAGTGGGGCTTTTAATATGGCTGCGTACATTCCAATTAAAGATTTAAATGGCAATTTAATACCTCCGGGCACACCTATCAATCCTCACAACGCAATGGCGGATGAAGCAAGTCTACCATTTAATCCGAACGCTGGTTTGTCAGATAATTCTGGTAATGAGTCCATTAGTCCTGCTACAGCTATGTCTCATGAATTAAGCCACGTTTTCAGTGCCTTTTTTGCTATTAGAGGGTTCTTGAATACTCGGAATATACCTGAGCCAGATTTTGGAGACTACCAAGAGAGGTTTGCGACAGAATTTGAACACAGGGTGGCAGGTTATGGTGGAGAATGGAAGCGTAAGGACCATAAGAGCGGCCAAGAAATCATAACTAACTCTCCTACGTCTAACAGGCCAATCGTGACGGACCAAGCACATTTAGGCCAAGGGGAGGAAATTATTTTAAACTAAATATTTATGGTGCGGCTAGTTTTTGTTTTTCTGATTCTTACAGGTTGTGGCGTCGCTTCAAAGCTTTCAAGAGAGTATCCTGATGAAATTGTTATACATCATTTGTACCCATTGAGAACATCGTTTGTTTCTATTACCTGTGACAGGGTGAAAAAGATAGCCGATGTAAAAAAGTTGGTAATAAAAGATCGTAAGGAGATAGAGAGATGTCATAACGTCTTTGAAGAAAAAAGTAATTTCCAATTAGACACTTCTATTTCAATAGAAGATTTCCGGATTTCTATAGCTTTTGTTAAGGACGGCAGAGAAACTAAGACAATCTGTTGGTCTCATCTTCAAAGGTGTTTGATAGATGGTAAAGTTTACAGGTATAATGAAAAGGTTGAGACGTTCCTGCTAGATTACGGATTGATTTTCAAAAAGTAACTTTCCAAATTATGACTTTAATAAACCGGAAAAATTATGACCTGAAAGCGGGTAGTGTATCATTAGTGTGTTTGGCTCTTGAAATCCTTGTCTATAGAGGGTTTCAACTATTAGCCTGAGGTGTTAGGCCTTGAAATGGAGGGGTGGGCCTGGAACCGGTGGATAACCAGGACAACTTTGTAAGTGTCTTTATCGATTACGTCCGTGCCAACGAAATGGAACTGGTATTAGACCAGCTCCCCCGAGGTATTAACGGGTGAATTACTTTGGGATGTGGCCTCCAGACTTTTGTCTGATTCTGTTTATCTTTATATGGATCACCCTGAATATAGTTATGTAACTGTAGACCGGTTTATGCGCGAAAAGCTCATCGAAACGGATAATGAATCCGATCTCGGACTCTATTACGACGAGGACCGCTCGGATGGTATGGATCTGATCCAAAGTAATGTTGATCTTCATGCACTAACAGGAATCATCTATCAGCACGAACCGGAGTCTTTTTTAGCAGGACTGAAAACGACTTCAGGGTTCGCCAACATCATGGCTAATAGCATGGATGCAGCACCGCATATGACCCCGATCGTCTTTGTGGACCGGCTGGCACATCACAACCCCACGGTTAATGAATACCAGAATCTGGACTTTGATGAGGTGGTGCATTATGACAAGTTCTTCCTTGCTGAACACCATATTTATGGCAGCTCCAGACTGGGCATCAAATCGTACCTGCCCACACAGTACGAGTTTGTATGGGATGCTTCCAAGACTGTTGCTGAGAACCAGGAAGCCGTGGAGCTGAGTCAGTTTAACTATAGGAGACCCTGGTATTCCCATGCCTATAATGCGCTGGTGGGCGAGGCGGCTCACATACCCTACGGTAACGTCAGCAAGATGCCATTGTATTCCAACCGTGTTCTGGGACAGAAGCGTTACGAGCTGACCAACCATCTGGGTAATGTGATGGCGGTGGTGACTGATAAGATCACGGAAGAACCGGCGACACCGAATGCCACACTGCCGGCTATTGGAATACGCAGAGCCTCCCTGTTTGCAGCTTATGATTATTATCCATTCGGTATGCTGATGCCGAACCGGTATATCGAGGATGAATCAGAACAGTGTACCCCTGTGACGAGAAACATCTTCACCAAGCAGCAGATTAGTGTGAACAATGTACATTTCAAGGCGCAGGCCGATATGGGCATTTTCGTACCGGTGCAGGGGACAGGATTGGAGTTCACGATCAGTGAAACTGATGCTCCGGGAAAGATGTTAGTATATGCAGAGGAGGGAGAGGAAGTGAGTGTGAGTATGCTGCTGAGCGGAGGGAATGTTCAGGCTGAGACAGAGGTGCGGATTCAGACGCAGGTGTCAAACCATAATTACGAGATGCCGATGGTCGTAGAATTACGTCAGCAGAACGTGAACACCCAGGAATGGGAGGTGCTCACCAGTCAGGAGATGAGCAGGGAAGGCTTCATAGAGCTGACCGGCACGGCGATCAACAGCACACCGTTTAAGTTGGTGTTCAGTGCGGGAGGTTATTCGAATGCTTCTTTTGATGTTCACGGTGTGGATTACTACATTCTGGATGTTGTGACCCATAGCTATACCTACATAGAGTGCAACCGCGACCAGGATGCGGAGGTGAAGGATTATAGGTTTGGGTTTAATGGTATGCACAAGGATAATGAGTTGAAAGGTACAGGGAACAGTCTGGATTTTGGCGCAAGGATGTTTGATAGTAGACTGGGGAGGTGGTTGAGCCCTGATAAAGTTCACAAGGGCTATTTATCATCTTATCAGTTTGGAAAAAATAACCCAAATATCTTTATCGATCCGGATGGGAATACAGAATACTATTTCCAAGGCAAATGGGTAGGGTCTGATGGCAAGGATAACAATTTGATTGGTCTTGTAAAGTCCAAAGACATAGCGAAGCGGATGAAAAAAGGAGACTACAAGTATCCTGAGGAGTTGAAGAATGGCTCAAATAGTACTGATGCCTTCGTCGTTGATGCTGATGTATTACAGACAGCTTACAAGGTTTTGAGCCATGCCATGACCAGTAAAGGGGCTGACCGTGAATTTGGTGTAGGAATGAATAAAGACGCTAACGGCACCTACCAAACTACGGAAGGAGGAATTAAAGAAGGAGAGCCCGAAAGTAGTTTTAAATCGAGCGCTCAAGCTCCTGATTATCCCCAATCGCAAGTTGATATACATTCACATAGAACGGGTTATGAAGTAGATGGAGCAACGGTATATTCACCAAATGCGGGTAAGCCCAGTCCAGAGGATAAAGTTGTAATGGATCAGACAGAAATGGTGATAATTGTTGGAAAAGATAAAGGTGTAGATATTGTTAATGACAAGGGATAGATGGCACTATTTCGCCTCGTCCATTAAACAATCGATCTGATGTGATTAACTTTTATGATAGGGAGCATAAAGACCAACCTACTCATAAAATTCCTGTTAAAGAAGCCCAAAGCATACTTAAGGACTATGATAAAAGAAAATAGTATTTCGATGAAATATTGGCGGAAGTTTGCTCTAACCACTTTTTTTATTCTGGTGAGCTTGAGCAGTTACTGTGAAAAAAAGATACAGCTAGGTCACATATACACGGTT
Organism: Bacteroidota bacterium; assembly: GCA_023409975.1. Classification (GTDB taxonomy): domain Bacteria; phylum Bacteroidota; class Bacteroidia; order Chitinophagales; family Chitinophagaceae; genus JAFIGV01. The sequence goes on from JAEYQO010000041.1 coordinate 3,781, forward strand.
AAAGAGCAGAAACTATATAATGTAGATGGAGCGGAGTTGTATCTAATTACCGGAACCGATACCCTTTTTGTGCCAAAAATCGATAGGTACGAATTCGTTCTGACTGATATACAGGATAGCATTTCATCGAGACTTAAATCTGCAGTTTCATTTATGGTTAAAACTGCAAATAGTATATATTTCCTAAGTGTTGATAAAGAGGTATGGGTCAAAAATGCGAAATTCCAATTTTCCTTCTATAGGATCCCTAAGTTTGGGTCTCGTTCCTCTGTAGCGTTCCAGGATATATCTGCTGCATCGCCAGTAATAATATGTCCCAATAAAGAATGGAAACGTAAATTTTACCCATACAAAGGGCAGTAATGTGCGCCTTTTGATTAATTCATGGAATGATTGATAGAAGATTCGTATTGAGATTATGCGCTGGTGGGCGAGGCGGCTCACACACCATACGGTAACGTCAGCAAGATGCCGTTGTATTCCAACTGGGTTCTGGGACAGAAGCGTTACGAGCTGACCAACCATCTGGGTAATGTGATGGCGGTGGTGACAGATAAGATCACGGAAGAACCGGCGACACCAAATGCGACATTGCCGACTATTGGAATACGCAGAGCCTCCCTGTTTGCTGCTTATGATTATTATCCATTCGGTATGCTGATGCCGAACCGGTATATCGAGGATGCATCGGAACAGTGTACGCCTGTGACGAGGAACATCTTCACCAAGCAGCAGATTAGTGTGAACAATGTACATTTCAAGGCGCAGGCCGATATGGGCATTTTCGTACCGATGCAGGGGACAGGACTGGAGTTCACGATCAGTGAAACTGATGCTCCGGGGAAGATGTTGGTATATGCAGAGGAGGGAGAGGATGTGAGTGTGAGTATGCTGCTGAGCGGAGGGAATGTTCAGGCTGA
>JAEYQO010000047.1 GCA_023409975.1 Bacteroidota bacterium
GTGACGGATGACACGGCTGCGGTGCATGCAGCAAGGGATGCGGCTAAAAGCGGCACCATTTACTTTCCGGAGTCCTTCGATGCAGATGGCAATGAGCTGCCCTATGTGGGCGCTTTCGTGTTCGACAAACGGACCAGCATACTCGGTGACGGTCTGCGGTCGGTGCTTCGCGCTAATGATTCCGGTGATCCGGTACTTACCCTGGGACACGGACATCCGTATTCAGCTTATAAACCTACCATAGCCAAAATTGTAATTGACGGCTATTCTCCTGTTCAAGGAATTTATGGCAGTGATGGAGTGAGGTTTGAAGATGTTAATCCTCCTTTCCCCTCGCTATCTGGCAGATGGCTTTTTGAAAACGTGTGGATCAAACGTTGTCATAGAGGAATTTATAAACCACAGGGCAATTTCGGGAACGTCTTCCGCGAATGCTGGTTTCATAATAATCAGTTTGGCTACTATGCAGAGGGTTATTTTAGCTCTACCGGAGAAATGCATGCCGGCTGTGACAGATTTGAAGGCGGATCGTTAATACAAAATTTCCAGGCAGCCATATGTGTAGTAGCTGGCGGAGATGAAGGGTATGGACAGTTCATCCTCGATGGGACGGTAATTGATTCCAACTCAGGGTTTGGCATATTTGTAAAACTGTCTGACCAAAGTGTCAACCGGATGCCTGTTGCCGCAGTTGAACTGCGTAATGTCTGGACTGAAGCGAATGCCATGCCACTATATGGCTCTGACCTGATCTCACAGGCAACGAGCCGCCCCGAGGGGTGGATTGGCGGGCGATTGAACGGTCTCTCACTTGAACTGAGGCTGAACATTTCATATTCGTTCCCCAATGGTGTAGCGACAGGTGCCGAAATCAGAGAAATAGCATCAAGCACCCAAATAGTCGCGATTCCCAATTTTCCATTAACCCAGCAAGGCAACTGGGATGGGTACTTACCATTTACCAACGCTCAGGCACTTGCGCTTCTCGCAGGTGATTATGAAGTAGTTGTTTTCTGCTCGTTGCCCGGAAGTGATCTGGTCGCACAACTTCCGGCACGAAACAATCCTAACATAGATGGGATCACCTATGATTACCTAAACGGCGAGGTGTATGATTATTATTTTGAGCAGTTGCGAGGTGTGATGATCACCGGAAGCATGCTACGAGATCGACTTAAGGCTATCGCATCTTCGGTGATGCTGGTCAATTGCAGGTCTTACAGCGCTGTGGACATTGATGAGGAAACATCCGTTGTGGCTGATCAATTAAGATATATAGGAACCCCCAGCGAGAACATCTTCGTAAATTCTATTTCTTACGACGGGACCATGGATATAGCAAATTTAAAGGAACGTCCCAGTTCTGTATGGGGGCCACTGCGAAGCACACTAGTCAAAAAAGTCTACCATTCCCTTCCATACAATGTTAAGTACGGTTCACTATTAGATGGTACCTCCTCCATTTCTTTTGGCCCGGTGAACAGCGCCCAGGTAACAGGCGGTGTGCTGGGAACGATCTGCGCCAAACTGATTATACCTCATAGCACAACGGCTACCCTTAATCTGGGGTTTGCTCCTGAGGAGGACAAATACTACTTCTGGTCGATACATGCTCTGTATGATTGGGGTGATATCGAAGGTAGGTTGCATATTCCGGCAACCGGCGCCCAATTCGGGCAAGTCATCTTGAAAACATCACAGTGGACCTGCTCTTATGGCCTAAAGAAATATACTGCCGGGACTACTAATACGGTTCATCTTTCTATCGCCAATAATTCCGGTTCTGAGATAGCGATCATTTACCTCGCAGATCTGCAGGTGGTAGAATTCAGCAACTTCTCTGATGCTGTTGCCTATGCAGAAAGCAGGGCATTTATCACCAACAATATCAACAGAATAACAGGCCCAATACACACCTCAACGGCAGCAAGCGCCAACTTCAGATGGATAGCCGACGAATCTCAGTTCAGCATTGAGGACAGCTTTAATATTCAAAGCATCGAATGGATGGACACCGGAGAATACTATATCAATTTTGCTATAGAGCTGGAGGGGAACCCTGTACCTCAGATTTCATTCAATGCGCTTGACGGAAGACCAAAAGTGATAGGTTCGTTTGACGATCTGTCTGCAACAGGCATGAAAGTGCAATTGCTGGACAGGTCGACCGGAAATCCAGTGGATTGTTCGTTTTCGCTGACAGTGGTCTAAGCGGGGTAGGTGGATAATCGGAGTTTTCCTGTAAAGATCCTGTTATTTCACGGTTCGATTTTGGTGGAGGCCAATAGAAGGCGATTTAACGCCGTATTCAATTGATACATAAAAACTCAGTCCGATGAAATGGTTATTAACCTGTATCTTAGCTATTGTGCTTACAATAGCAGGCTTCTGTTCTACAGCACAGGAGAAAGGCACACTGGTCATCAGGATCAGTCAACTCAAAAACGGGAACGGCGCCGTGCTGCTTAGCCTTTACAATAAATCCGCAGGGTTTCCGAAGGACCCAAACGCGGCCATACAGAAGGCAAAAGTGAAGATTGAAAACGGAACAGCGAGCGTACGATTTGATGATCTTCCCTTTGGCACCTATGCTGTGGCGATGCTACATGATGAGAACAATGACCTCAAAATGAACTTCAATTTCGTCGGCATGCCCAAAGAGGGATACGGTTTCTCTAACAATGCGAAGGGAACCTTCGGTCCGCCGGACTATGACGAAGCCGCCTTTCGCTTTTCGGAAGATGGCCAGAAGATAGAAATCAGGACAAATTATTTCCTGTAGGGAAGCCTTGGTCATTTATCTGAATAGCCTATGGGCATGATAACCGGCAAAAAGACACTAAACAGTTAACTTTATTTGCAGGAGCTCCGAGATGCGCATATTCATCCTTTGCTTATTGCTTTTTCCTTTACCGCTCAGTGCCATCTCTCAACCTAAGACTGAGGCAGCGCTGATCGGTGAGATCTTCGCCTGTCTGCAAACAGAGAACCAGCCAGCATACATCAGCCTGTTCCCAGGTATGGACTCCTTAGCCCATTGGGTGGTGCAGCATGCTGATAAGCAGTCGGCATCCTACCAGAAAATGCTCCACCTTCAAAACAATCCTATCGCACTTTTGGAATACGACTCCGTTATCAGAGAAGAAGCCACTGAAAACTTTGAGGCGTTTTATGCCCGGAGCAAACGGCTGAATGTGCATTGGCCAGAAACGATTTTTCTGCGGTTTGAGTTGGAAGAGATCCGTGTAGGTTCGGGGGTTATTACAGAAAAAGTCGCGCCCCTTAGCTTTCTGGGCTACGTTTTCTTCAAGGATCAGCTCACGCAGAAAATATATGGGTTCACTGTGTTTGACCTGATGCAGGTAAACGGTAAATGGTATGGAGGGGAGCTGGTGGACATCTTTGAAGCGCAGACCAAAGACCAGTTTAAGAAAGCCCTGGCGGCAGATCGTAAGCGCAAACGTCTGGGGTTGCCGGACCCGGAGCTGGACGAACACGTGACGACTGAGGAGGAGGAAGAAATGGACAAGCCATCCAATCTGAAGCAGGTGGCGGAGCGGAGGTTTTACCGGGGACGGTTTGACGACGAGATCAAAGTGCAGTTGTATGTGCGCTACATCAAAGGAGGCTGTCCGGAGGGCATCTGTTCCTGGGAGGCTTTATTCAAATATGGCGACCAGGATGAGTGGGTGCGCATGAAAGTGACAAGAACAGAGGAAGGGAGCTGGTTGTTTCAGGAAGAGCTGGGTAGCATGGAACTGGAGCTGAAAGAAGAAGAATATACGGGGGTTTATGCGATGAGTAGTGACAAAACGGAATACACGGTACACTTCAGACAAATGCCCATATCACCAAAGAAGTTGAAACTGCTGGATGGGCTGCTGGAGCTGGAGGAGGAGGAATGGTGAGGGGGGGTTAGAATCCCCTAACTTTATCCCCGACCAAGGGAGAATAGCATGGAAAAACCATCAATCAGAACGCTGGGTGAACTTATTGCCTCAGGATATCAGCCGAAGTCTGTCAAGCAGGAAATCAGGGACAACCTCATTGAGTCTATAAAAACCAGCGAGAATGTTTTTGAAGGCATTCTTGGTTATGAGGATACTGTTATCCCTGATGTGGAACGTGCGGTACTTTCCCGCCATAATATGCTTTTCCTTGGCTTAAGAGGCCAGGCAAAAACCAGGCTGGCGAGACAAATGATCAACCTGCTTGACGAATGGGTGCCCGTTGTTTCAGGCAGTGAAATCAACGATGACCCATTGCATCCTGTGTCCGGCGCTTCAAGAAAACTGATCGAAGAACTAGGACACGATACGCAGGTTGACTGGATACACCGGAGCGAACGTTATGGGGAAAAGCTGGCTACTCCGGATGTGTCGGTTGCCGATCTGATTGGTGATATCGATCCGATTAAGGCCGCCAACCAACGATTGTCATTCGCGGATGAAAACGTTATTCATTATGGAATTATTCCGCGATCTAACAGAGGCATATTCGTAATTAATGAACTTCCCGATCTTCAAGCCCGAATACAGGTTTCCCTATTCAATATCCTGCAGGAAGGGGATATTCAGATCAGGGGATTTAAGCTACGGATGCCATTGGATATACTTTTTGTTTTTACGGCCAATCCTGAAGACTACACCAATAGGGGGAGTATTGTCACGCCACTGAAAGACCGAATTGAAAGTCAGATAATTACCCATTATCCCAAGTCGATAGAAATATCAAAGGCCATTACAGAACAGGAAGCAGCTATTCTTGATGCGCAGAAAGAACGCGTAGAGATTCCAGAGTTATGCCGACTGCTGGTAGAACAGGTGGCGCTGGAGGCAAGAAGGAGTGAGTATGTCGATCAGAAAAGCGGTGTGTCTGCCCGGCTAACAATCAGTGCGTTTGAAAATCTGGTTGCATCGGCGGAAAGGCGGGCATTGGCTGAGCCGGAAGGAAGAACGATGATTCGGATAGCAGATTTCATTGGTGTATTGCCTGCGATTACCGGAAAAATCGAATTGGTTTATGAAGGGGAACAGGAGGGGGCAGGCAATGTAGCTTACAGGCTTTTAAGTCAGGCCATTCGCAGTTTGTTTCTGCAATATTTCCCCGATCCACAAAGCTTTAGACGGCAGGCTGCTGTGAAAGAGTCTAAAAGTAAAAATCCTTATCAATCGGTAATTGATTGGTTTGGCAAAGGCAATGAACTTCCGCTGTTACAGCGTGACAGTGATGCATCTTACCGGGCAGCATTGTACAAGGTCGACGGATTACATGCAGCAGTGAAACAATTCTATCCGGGCGCTGATGAGACCCAGGCAACGTTGTTAATGGAATTTCTCCTGCACGGACTGGCTGAGTATTCACTAATCAGCAAAATTAGTCTGGACACAGGCGGATTCACATTTGGAGACATACTAGGCAGTATGCTGAATCTGAGCTTTGATGATAACGGTGACGAAGACAGGCCCTGAGTGGCTTTTAAAAACGCATTAACCCGCTACAGAATATGGAATTTGGTGGCTGAATAATGTATTTTTACAGATCGGCTGAGAATCAGTTATATATTACACAAACAAGGAAATAATATTTTGTTGATGTTACGATACGTCGTGTATTGCCTGATGGGTATCTTACTGCTGAATGCGGTGCCCGCATTGGCTCAAACCCCCAATCCTCAGGATTTCAGTAATGTTCGGGTAGAAGAAATGAGCGATGCGCAAATCCGGCAGTTTCTGAATCAGGTAAGGTCTTCAGGATTGAGCGAAGATCAAATAGAACAGATTGCCACGGCGCGTGGAATGAAACCGTCTGAGGCACAAAAGCTCCGTCAGCGTGTGGAAAGGCTCAAGGGGCAGCAGGACAACAACAGAAACCGTCAACAGGACAGAGGAAGGACAGTGAATATTCCTGACGATGAGACTATTCGCCGGGAACGGCAGGCCAGGCAGGGGAGAGAGCCTGAACCAGATGAAATTCCGATCGATCAACTTTCGGAGGAACGCGAACAAACCCGAAAAAGGATCTTCGGCGCCAGCTTATTTGCGAATTCCAACCTTACGTTCGAGCCCAACCTGCGTATGGCTACGCCAGTCGATTACCAGATTGGCCCTGACGATGAGATACTTATTGATATATATGGTTATTCTGAGGCCAGTTATGCTTTAACGGTTTCACCGGAGGGAACGATCAACATTCCGATGGTAGGTGTGGTATCTGTGGCTGGTGCCACGATGGAGCAGGCAAGCAGCAGGATCAGGGCCCGTCTGGCAAACATCTATTCCGGGATCCGGACCGGGGCCACCTCAGTGAGTATATCCCTGGGTGATATCAGATCGATCAGGGTGATACTGACCGGAGAAGTTGTCAAGCCCGGGACTTATACTTTACCATCTGTTGCCACGGTATTCAACGCACTATACGCTTCTGGCGGCCCTACTATAAACGGGTCTTTTCGTACCGTACAGGTGATTCGCGGAGGTGCTGTATTAGCAACCCTGGATGTGTATGATTTTCTATTATACGGCAGTTTGAAGAACAACTTTCGTTTGCAGGACCAGGATGTGATCAGGATACCCGTTTATAGAACGAGAGTGACTGTGAACGGAGAAACGAAAAGAGAGGGAATCTTCGAGATGATTCCCGGAGAAACGCTTCAGGATCTGATCAATTTTGCTGGTGGATTCAACGAGCAGGCCTACAAAGCTCGCGTCAAGGTCTTAAAGAACACAGATACCGAGCGAAGAATTGCAGACGTCACTTCGGAGCAATTCGGGACCTATCAGCCTGAAAGTGGTGATGAATTTTTTATTGACAGGATATTAGATCGATTTAAGAACCGTGTTCAGGTGGAAGGCGCAGTGTTTCGCCCAGGTGCGTACGAACTAAGTGCGGGACTCACCTTATCTCAACTGATTGGAAAAGCTGAAGGACTTAAGGAAGATGCATTTTTAAACAGAGGGTATATTACGAGGATAAAGGATAACCTGACTACTGAACTGATCAGCTTTAATACAGGAGATGTGGTGAATGGTCGTGTAGCAGACATACCCCTCAAGCGAGAAGATATCGTTACCATACCTTCGATATTCGAGTTAAAAGAAGAATACAAGCTCACCATCAACGGTGAGGTGCGTAATCCCGGCACCTTCGACTATGCAGAAAATACGACACTGGAGGCCCTGATCATCATGGCTGGTGGACTGAAGGAAAGTGCAACCCCAAAAAGGATAGAAGTTGCGCGCAGGATCCGCACCAGTAATACCCTAAGTGATACTACGGTAACGGCGCATGTGTTTAATGTAAATGTAGACCGTGATTTAAAGGAGGCTACAGGCAATTTTGTATTGATGCCTTTTGATATCGTAAGTGTGAGATCGTCTCCGGGGTATCAGGAACAAAAGACGGTAAAAATTGAGGGCGAGGTATTATTCCCTGGCGTCTATACTATCACCAACAAAGATGAGCGGATTTCAGACCTGATTGGGAGAGCGGGGGGATTAACTACAAACGCCTACCGCGAGGGTGCTTCTCTGAAGCGAGTTCCGGTAAAAGAATTCGAATCAGATGTAGAGAAAGAGAATTACAAACTTCAACAGTTTCAGAGCCTTCAAAAAGCGGCGAATGATTCGGTGGAAATAGACGTAAAGGATGCAACTGTGCGGAATGACTATGTTGGTATTGATCTGCCGAGGATACTGAGAAATCCCCATGCGCGATATGATCTTTTACTTGAGGATGGTGACGTTCTCTACATACCTAAGGAGCTTCAAACTGTTCGGGTGAGTGGTGAAGTGCTTTCTCCCTCTTCCGTTGTTTATGCAAGGAACAAGGGCTTTAAAACCTATGTGCGGGAAAGTGGAGGTTTTTCGCCGAGAGCATTGAAGAAACGCGCCTATATTATCTATGCGAACGGCGGTGTTTCGAGTACGAAGAAATTTTTGTTCTTCAATGACTTTCCGGATGTGAAACCTGGGGCGGAAATATTTGTGCCGGTTAAGGAAGAGCGAAACAACCGTTTAAGTACAAGTGAAATTGTCGCGATTAGTACTGGATTGGCTACGATAGCGACATTGGTGTTTACAATAGTAAGGTAGAATAGATGACTCAATCTGCAAATGATATTACTGCAAAAGAGGTTATCCTAAATCTAAAACGAGGCGCTAGGTTTCTATATTTAAAAAGGAAATCGATAATTCTCTTTGCGATACTTGGAGGGGTTTTGGGGCTTGCGATTTCTTTACTGGTTCCCAAAAAATATATAGCGGAAACTGTTTTTGTTCTTGAAACCGGTAAAAAAGGCGGCGCGAGTGATTATGCAAATATTGCCGCAAAGTTTGGACTCTCCATTGGAGGCACTAGCGGTGGACTGTTTCAGGAAGATGATAACGTAATCACGTTTATTAAATCGCGGACTATTGTTGCACAAACACTCTATACCTCCTTCGACCAGAATTCACTTCTTATCGAACGTTACCTTGAATTCTCTGGGTTAAAGAAAAAATGGGAGGATGAAGCAGGCTTAGGTAAATTAATGTTTCACAGTGATGTGAATAGGCGTTCAAGAATTGAAGATAGCGTAATCACTTTTGTCTGGAAAACGATCCTTGAGGACAATTTATATGTCGAGAAGCCCGACATGAATGGCGATCTGATCGTGACAAAGACAGTTTTTTCTGACGAGATCTTTTCTAAGATATTTAATGAAAGGTTGCTGGAGAATGTCATCCAGTTTTATACCCAAATACAGACAAAAAAATCACTGGAAAATGTCGCAATTCTGCAACATCAGGTGGACTCTGTAAACAAACACCTTCGAACCTCTCTGAGTAGTGTTGCAGTATTTTCTGATGCGAATCCAAACTTAAACCCCGCAAGGCAAAGTCTGCGTGTTCCTTCTCAGTTGAGCCTTGTACAAGCTGAAATGAGCAAAGCAATACTCGAAGAACTGGTGAAAAATTTAGAACTTGCTAAAATTACTTTGAGAAAGGAGGCACCCCTATTTCAGATAATTGATAAACCCGTCTTACCCCTGGAAGTCAAGAAAATCGGACGAATAAAGGGTGCTTTCACCGGCTCGATTCTCTTTGGGCTTTTTGTTATTCTTTATCACGGTTTAAAACGGGTTTATAGAAAGGTTCTAGCCAGTTAGAATCGAGCCCTCACGCGGCCAGCCTGTCTATTTTGTTCATGTTGTCCCATCTTTTTTTAGGGAAATATGTTTAAAAAAAATGTAGTTTGTTTTTCTTTTCCGTGACGCGTCTTTGAGTTCAATTCTATGAACAGCGAATTTGGCAAGTATCGCGTCTACGAAAGTCTGATCGTAAATGTAACAATTTCACTTAGATACCAGAAGCAGCTAGGTAATGAATGTACGTACCTGCCAGACCATGCAATGCCAGCTTGTTATCCTAATTGAGTGGTTGCAAAGTAAGTCATTCAGGAATATTAGGGTCAATCGTAACCGTCCAATTCTCATGAGAGCAGGAACAATAAAATACTCTTCAGAAAATGGCATCTATCCAGGATCATTCGAGTTCTACGCAGAAAAAAGTGAGATAAATCTGCAAGGCGATTGGCAGGGGAGCGTCTTGCGTTCTAACGGTGCTACCTATTTTGACCCTGATTCATCACTGACTTTCTGCGCACGCGTATTAAGACGGGGATGGCGTCATCCGATGCAACGGCTTGCTAAAGTTGAGAATTTGAAGATTGAAGGTATCTACAATGATCCATTAAATGGCTTGGATTATAAACACTATGACGGAGTTTTGTTTGACGACTATACAGTTTACGCCGGCTCTATGCGCCGGATTGGGCGGGCAAGTGGCTGTTCACTGACGTAATTTTTGTTCATTGTAAAAAGGCCGTTTTCAAAAGAGCTGGAAATATCTACAATGTTTTTCTCGGTTGTACTTTTCTCAGCAGCGATTTTGGCTACTATGCTCAACATAACCCCAACGCCATGCATTCTGGCTGTGACAAATTCATAGAAGGATTTATCGGTGAAACAGACTTTGCTGGCTTGTATATTGAAAGCGAAGGTCTATATGGACAATTCATCTTAGACGGAACGATCATGGAGGCAAATCGCGGTTTCGTCATATTTATGAAACTTGCAGGGCGAGCTGCAATGACATTCAATCCGCTGGAATTGAGAAACGTTTGGATGGAATTCAATTCAACTTCTGACACAGTATGTATATTCTGGACCATGTTGACCCACCATTCTGGACCATGTTGACCCACCCTATTGGCGCTTACCGTCTGGGTTCAGATGTTTCTGATTCTGGGATGGTGACCCCCCTGTTTAATCTGCAAGAGTAGGATTAGACGGTATTCCGGGATGTTGACCCACCTTTAGTAGTGGTTCAGGATGCTTCAGACTGATAATTCCGGGATGTTGACCCACTTTCCAAACTTGAAGATGGGCTCCTGATAATTGTCATTCTGGCATGTTGACCCACCTGTGTTTAGGCCTTATGTTCTGAGCTTTTGCTGTCTTTGCCCAAAAAAATCTTTAAGGGCATGGCACAAAAGCCGGTATCAATGGATCAGCTAAAACAATTACTTCAACTTAAAAATGACGGTATCGGCGTGCG
>JAEYQO010000031.1 GCA_023409975.1 Bacteroidota bacterium
CAAGGAAGGTACAAGGAACCTACAAGGAAGGTAGCAGGTACCTGGAAGGGCTTTGGCACTTAGCTAACTAATCAATTGGGTGTTTTTTTCGAATCCCGTCTTTCAGATATTAGTTTTCCCCGGTCAGCAGTGAATTTTAAGATATAGAAATGCCGGCGTTTGCGGCGTAGGCTGGCCAACTATTTTTATGAAAAACGCCTGACAAATCAGGTTTGATTCCACGGTAATTTACGGGTAAAGATTCGGTGATGATTGATCAAACTACGATTATAGCAGCATCTGTCCCTACCCTGCTTTCCATCGGCATCATTATCTACATTATAAGAAAATGGCGAGACAATCGATTTTATTAAATACGACCTTTTAAAAAATCGAACCTTATGTATAGGTTTCTTTTAGATGCTTCCTATCTTTGTGCGCATGAGGAATGGAGTCCACATCGTGTTCCTGTTACTGCTTTTCCTGCTGACTGGTGATGCTTATTCCCAGAGGGCACCTCTGAAAATTGAACATAGGAAGGAAGGCGTAGTAGTTTTGAAGTTGGTATTATGCAACCCGAAAGATGAAGAATATTGTCTCGTTGCACATGATATCTATTTCAGAAAGCATGCACATACGCTCACGGCTGGGACCATGGAGCGACTCGAGGGGCAATCCGCCGCATATCCTATTCCTGAAAATATCGCCAAACAACTACTGTCTACGTACAAAGCTCACCAGGGGTTTCACAATATTGCTGCGACAGGATTCTTTTCTCCTGAGATACTTGCCTCAGGTAATGGCTGGTCGCGTTTCAAAACGGGATCCATGTTTCTACCTAAAAGTGTTGGCAACTTTAACTGGAATACGGTCTATATCATCTATAAGGTGAGAGGCACATTTGCTTTCGCAGGTAAGGAGCTGTCACCACTATTCAAAGACCTATATAACTTTTCTTATCAGAACCAACGGTTCAAGGAGCCTGTACACTATCCTCTGGTTGAGGCGCTTTCTATTGAATCTTTTAAGCCATTGACGAAGAAGGAAGCAAGGAAGCTTGGAATGAAGTATTGCACCATGCCCTGGTACCGATTGAATGTAATTGGTCTGAACCATATCATTGATCAGACAGGCGTCGGACAAAGAGATATCCACAGGTAATTCCCGGGCACAATATTCAATTCGTTAGATTCGCGCAACATGAAAAGTTTCGCCAGCGACAATTACGCCGGAGTCCTACCGGAGGTGATGGAGGCCCTGCAGAAGGCTAATATTGACCATGAAGTTTCATATGGTTCAGACACTATCACCGAACGAGTAACGAGGCTTTTTAAAGACAGTTTTGGGAGCGATGTCGAAGTTTGCTTTGTCTTTAACGGTACTGGCGCCAATGTCTTAAGTCTCAGTGCTGCGACAAAGCCTTTCAGCTCGGTACTATGTGCAGACACTTCTCATATTTATAACGACGAGTCTACGGCTCCTGAAACTTATACCGGGTGCCGGTTTGTGCCAGTGCAGTCTGATTCTCAGGGGAAACTGCAGGTCGAAGCCCTGGAAAAGAAAATTGTCAGAAAAGGAGATTTGCATTTCGCGCAACCTTCTGTTATTTCGTTGACACAGTCGACGGAGTACGGTACCGTCTATGAGCCTGACCATATCGCGGCTATTTCCGGACTGGCACAAAAACATGGGCTGTATTTGCATATCGATGGTTCAAGGTTTTTCAATGCCGCTGCTGCTTTAGGATGTAATCTAAAGGATCTTTCAACAGATTTAGGGGTAGATATCCTGTCACTCGGAGGCACTAAGCTCGGGATGATGTTCGGCGAGGCCGTGGTTGTTTTTAATCGGGAGCTGGCCAGGGATATCCGATTCAGACAAAAGCAATCCATGCAGCTCGCCTCAAAGACCAGATTTATCGCGGCTCAGTACGAGGTTTTACTTCAGAACGACTACTGGCGAAAGCCGGCCATCCATGCTAATAACATGGCCCAAAGATTAGCCCAGGTGATTTCGGCGTTCTCAGAGGCCAGGATCACAAAAGCAGTCGAGGCGAATGCCGTTTTCACCGTTCTTCCCGCTGACTGGGTTCCTTTACTTCAGGAGCGGTATCCTTTTTACGTTTGGGATGAGGCTACCGGTGAAGTACGTTTTATGTGTTCTTTTGATACTACCGAGGAGGACATCGCTGGTCTTAAGGACAGTCTGACTACAGTGGTTAAAAGACAGGGTCAGAAATAACCAAGGTATATCCTGGAAAAGGTGGTGTATTCTATGCTCACTTCGTCGCCTTTTTCCAGTCTCCGAAAATCATATTCATCGACCTCGATACTCAATTTTACAGCAGAAGTGAGATAGAAGAAATAAGAATTGCTTGATGGCATGTATTGTTTTCTGGTGATATAAGTCCGTTCAATCGTTTTTGTGCCTTTCCGGATATCGAGTTGCACCTTTCTGAGATTATGATAGTAACCCCAGTAGATTCCGAAACCAGAGAACAGTATCAGGAAAAGAACGCCCAGGAAATAATTCAGCGGGGAGAATGGGTTTTCAAATCCAGCAATAGCTCTGAACCAGGCAACTATAAAAGGACAGACGAAACACAATATCATGAATACCCGGATGATCTTATAAAGTTGCTTTCGTTCCCGCTCTTCCTTCTTTTTGAGAAAGGCCAGTTCATCCCTGTTCAGTGGTTCACGATATTGTATCAGTTCAACTGACATGTTCTATCTTACTAAGATCATATACCGTAGCGTATTTGTTTTTAAGATAGTTTACAAACTGGCTGATATCCAGCGGTTTACCTGTTATTCTTTCGCATAGCTCAGCTGAGGTGTAGCGCCGGCCATGCTGATGAATGTTTCTGCGCAGCCAATCCAGGAGATTTCCAAATTGTCCGTTCAGTATCTGTTGCTCCAGATCCTTGAGGTCCTTTTCTGCTTTATTCAGGAACTGCGCGGCATAGAAGCTTCCCAGCGAGTAAGTCGGAAAGTATCCAAAGCTTCCATGACTCCAGTGAACGTCCTGGAGAATGCCCTGTTTGGCGTCTGGCGCTGAGATCCCAAGGTGTTTTTTGTAATAAGCATCCCAGAGTTCCGGTAGTTCATTGACGGGTATGGAGCCACAGATGATTTCCTTTTCTATCTCGAAGCGGATCATTACATGAAAATGATAAGTGAGTTCATCTGCCTCTGTTCTAATTAAAGAGGGGCTGACTTTGTTGGCTGCCTTGAAGAAGTCCAACTCCGACACATCAGCGAGTTGTGAGGGAAACCTGCTTTTTAGCTCCGGAAAACAAAACCGCCAGAAAGCAAGACTCCTGCCTATGCCATTCTCCCAGAGTCTGGACTGTGACTCATGGATGCTTAAGGAGGTAGGGGCGCCCAGTGGGAGGCCATAATGATCCACAGACAGTCCTTGTTCGTACAAGGCATGGCCACCTTCATGGATGCTGCTCCAGAGAATGGAGCTCAGGTTCTTTTCGTCTACCCGGGTAGTCACGCGGGAATCGGTTGGGGCGAAAGAAATGCTAAAAGGATGCTCTGAATAATCCTGTCTGCCTGCTTCGAAGTCATACCCGATTTTGCGCAGGATATAGAGCGTGAAGTCGAACTGTTCCTGGGTTGGATAGTTTTTCCTGAAGAAGGAATCGTCTGCCTGCTCTGCTGCCCTGATTTCCTGAAGGAGCGGAGTCAGTTGCTCACTCATCTGGGCAAAAACGGGATTCAGCATCGCCACAGTTGCTCCTTTCTCGTAATCATCCAGCAGCGCATCGTATGGATGATCGGAATAGCCATATAATTCTGCCTGCTGCTTTTTCAAAACAATCATCTTCCCGAGTTCTGCAGCGTACAGGTCAAACCTATTGTGCTTCCTCGATTCCAGCCAGGCATTGTAGCTCGCACTCTGCTGACGTGCCAATTGTTCTACGAACGTTGCGGAGAGCTTTCGGTTCTTATCGAAGTCGTCAAGACTCAACCGGACATTGTGGAACTGATCTTCAGGAAGCTGTTCTTCGGATAGCTGATGCAGTAGATTTCCGTATTCTTCACTTGTGAGCAGTTCGTGAGCCTGAGCGGCCAGTGTAGCCAGCTGACGCCCGCGAAAATCAAAACCTTTTGGCGGCATATAGACCTCCTGATCCCAGCTAAGTACAGCTGCGGCGTTGTTAAAATCTGCAGCTTTCTGTGTGATTTCGAGATAATTCTGGTAGCGTTGCCTGGCTTTTTCTGACATTACAGCTTGTTCTTAGAAAAGTAAATAGGCATAAAAACTATTCCTCCTGTGCTTCAAGACGTTCCACTTTGGTGATACCGTCAAGAGCTCCCAGTTTCTGACAGAGTCTGTCTAATTCCTCCCTATCGTGCACGAATACCATGATAGTTCCCTCAAAGATTCCGTCCTTGGAATCGATACTGATGGAACGCATATTCATCCTGAGTTCGGCAGAGATAATATTGGTGATCTTCTGGATCACGCCCACATCATCGAGACCGGTAAGACGGACTCCACTGAGGAAGGATATTTCTTTGTTTTTGGCCCACTTGGTTTTGACTACCCGATGTCCATAGTTCGCCAGAAGCTGAGACGCATTCGGGCAATCGGTTCTATGGATCTTCAATCCCTCTCCAGAAGTGACGAAACCGAACACATCATCACCGGGTATGGGTTGGCAGCATTGTGCAAGCTTATACTTGATCTTATCTGAACTCTCCCCGAAGATGATCAGTTCTGCACCCTTAACCGGCTTTTGCTTTTGTATCTCCTCGTCAGAAACAAGGAGTTTGGTTTCCATTTTTACTTCTCTTGGCGGCTGATGCAGTTTATCGCCGTGGGTACTGAAAGATTTAAGCTCCTTCAGGTCGATATTACCCACTGCTATGGCATAATACAGATCCAGTGGTGATGGCTTTTTAAAATAAGCACAGAGTTCATTCTGGTTGTGTTGGGAAAGGCTGACACCCATATGATCCAGCTTACGCTGCAGAATGGCCTTCCCTTCGTCACCGATTTTGCGCTTTTCTTCTTTGAGGTAGTATTTGATCCTCGATTTTGCCTTGGCTGTAGTCACGAAACTCAGCCAGTCTTCTGAGGGCTTTTGTTTAGAGGAAGTGATGATCTCAACCTGATCACCGCTTTTCAGGGTGTGACTAATGGGTACGAGCCGGTAATTCACCTTCGCGCCAATGCAGCGGGCTCCCAGTTCTGAGTGGATATCGAAGGCGAAGTCAAGTGCAGTGGCTCCTTTCGGCAACACGCGCATATCCCCTTTGGGAGTGTAGATATAGATCTCTTCAGTAAAAAGGTCAAGCTTGAAATCCTGGAGAAAATCGAGCGTATCCGTGTCCGGGTTTGTAAGAATATCCCGCAGATGTTGAAGCCAGGCATCCAGTTTGCTCTCCTGTGCATTCACATTCCCTTCTTTATATTTCCAGTGTGCTGCCAGTCCTTTTTCTGCGATCTCATTCATTCTCGCGGTTCGGATCTGGACTTCCACCCAGCGACCAGCAGGACCCATCACTGTGGTATGAAGCGCTTCATAACCATTTCCTTTTGGCACACTGATCCAATCCCGGAGACGGTCGGGACTGGGTCTGTAAAAATTCGTGACGATGGAATAGACCTTCCAGCAATCTTCCTTTTCCTTTTCGGGGGGTGAGTGCAGGATAATCCGGATGGCGAACAGGTCGAACACTTCTTCGAAGGAAACATGCTTGGTGCGCATTTTGTTCCATATACTGTGTATCGCTTTCGGTCTGCCGTAGATCTCGAATCCGAAACCCGACCTGCTTAATTCTTCCTTTATAGGCTTGATAAATTCATTAATATAGCGCGAACGTTCCCTTTTTGTATCCTTCAATCCGGTAGCGATATCTTCATAAACCTCCGGTTGGGTATACTTCAGTGCCAGGTCCTCAAGCTCCGACTTGATTTCATAAAGACCGAGACGGTGTGCAAGAGGCGAATAGATATAGGTGGTTTCCGAGGATATCTTCAACTGCTTTTCCCGACTCATGCTTTCCAGCGTCCGCATATTATGCAGCCTGTCTCCAAGCTTGATCAGGATCACCCGGGGATCTTCAGCAAGTGTGAGCAGGATCTTCCGGAAGTTCTCTGCCTGTACAGTTGTTTCAGCCTTCAGATCTACAACATTGGATATCTTGGTAAGGCCGTTGATGATCTTAGCATAGTTAGAGCCGAATTCCCGCTCCACATCTTCAAGGGTGATCTCGGTATCTTCTACCGTATCGTGCAGGAGCGCACAGATGGCGGACGTGACGCCTAAGCCAATTTCTTCAACGACGATCCTTGCGACAGCTATCGGATGCAGGATGTATGGCTCTCCGGATTTTCTGCGCATGTCTTTATGGGCATCCACACTGATTTCGAAGGCTCTGCGGACCATTTTCCGATCACCTTTCTTCAGGCGGTGCTTCAGCGCCCGGAGGAGGGCCCTGTACTCTCTCAGAATGAGCTTTTTTTCTTCTTCTTCGTTAAGGGTATAGGTCTTTGCAACAGCTGTCTGCATAATCAAATTCTCTAAGTCAATTTACAGAAAAATAGCTTGTCAAAAATGTTAAACAAGCTATTGATCTGACAAAGTTAAGGGGCGCTTTTATTTGAAATTATTCCTGTAGAAATTCTTGTAAACCGGCAGATCCTTCACAGACTGAAGCCGCTTAAGGTTCGAGTCTGAGATCAGTATCAGATCGTATTCACCCGCTTTGAATTCTCTGAAAAGGTTACGAGTGCCTCTCATCGCATTCATATAGATCCTGGCGTGGGTTGCAGAAGGGAAGGTGCTCACAATGATATAGCCGTATTCCGGGTCCAGGACATTTAATGAAACCGCAAGATTCTGATTGCTGTACTTCAGATTATTAAAATCAGTAAGTCCCGCTTTCACCCCCATCATTTTTGATTCCATTTTATTAAAAGTAAACAGCACATGGTGGGGCTCTTTTGGTTTATGAGTATAGGATGCCGGAATGGAGGGTTGGGTTGCCAAATTACTATCCAGCGGTTTGGGTATCAGATTAGAATCCAAAGGGTTCATACCCTGATTCGGTGCCTTAGTAAGCGTATCGGCGGCCTTGTTCCTCTTGACAAAATTGAGCACTGATTCTGCCCAGCTACGAAGTGAGTCGGTGGGTTTGGTGCTGATGAAGTTACTCAGCAGGGAATCAGCCTGTGCGTAACTACCGGAACCTGCGAGTGCTATTGCCTCCATGATCCGGAACCTGCTGTTGTACACAGGGTCCTTATACTGGCGCTGTCCTTCTCGCACTCTGCTCAATACAGAAGCATAATCACGTTGCATCATCAGTCCATAGGTTTGATCGTAGTAATTTGAAACCGGGACCGTTGAAGCCAGGAGCATTTCAGGCTCTTCCTTTGGCGCTACTTCTCTGGCCCATTGCGTTTCGGAAAACTCTTTCAGCAGGCGCTGGCTGTACGACTTAGCCTCATCCAGTTGATTGAGTCCGAGGGCGATCTGATACCGGAGATATAGTTCTTCGGCTTTGTAAGGATGAGAAGCAAAACGCCTGTCAAGTGTATCAAGCGCCCTGGCACCATTCGGGAGGTCGTCAAGTCCGTTAACATAGGCTGTAGCCAGTTCCAGATAGGCTTTCTCAGTGGCCTTATTCAGCTCCTGCTGCTTTTCTGGTGTCCCCGGAATCAGCGCCAGAAGGCTTTCTTCTGAAGGCAGTCCGTTTTCTGACTCCTCTTCTTCTGCTGCCTGATTATTATTCCTTCCTGCTGCCAGTCCCATATTTCCACCTCGCCGCCAATTGTCCGAATTCGGCCTGTTCCCCCATTTCCTTTTAAAATCGTTTAAACCCTGTTGCATCAGTGCGGTATTGGAGAAATACCATTCAGTGCTTCCGGCAGACGGATCGAAGGCTGCCGCAACCCCACCCCCGCCTTCTGCGCGAGCGAGGCTGTCGGAGCGTTTATCCTCAAGTTCTTTCAGATATTTCCGAACGACTGCCCGTTGAGACCGGTCATCCATGGCTGCCAGTGCCAAAAGACTGTCATTGGATCTGATCACCTGAAGAGGCTTAACTACCTGTCCCAATACCTGAGCTCTCTTCGCGGCAGTCTGTACAATTGGTTCTTCCTGAGCAAAACGGGCGAGATAGGCTGCACTATCATAGGCAAGCTTGGCTTCGGTATATGCACCGAGTGAATACTGAACGTTTCCCAGGCTTGCGAAGGAGATAGCTTTCTGTTTGTTACTGGCCCTGGGTGTTTCCAGACTCTTCTTTAGGTAGGTTATGGCTTCTTCAGGGTTATTATTGTTTACAGACAGGCGTCCTAGTACATAATAGACCTGGTCATAGTATGGAGCATACTTTCCGTCATTCAGCATTTGGCGGAGTGAGGAAGCGGCATATTCCTGACTTCCCCCCTGTTCCATCAGACTGTAAGCCAGATTTCTGCGTGCATAAAAATCCATGTCGATTTTAGGATGCAGTGCGATCACCTGTTGATATTGCAGTGCTGCAGCATCATATTTGCCCTGCTGTTGCAGGATCTGTCCTGCCAGAAATGAAGCACGTAATCTTAGCCAGTCAGGCAGTGAAGGATCCTCTGCAACCATGGCTAACTCACTTGAAGCGTTTTTAATATTCTTCTTTTCAAGTGCTATATAGGCCTTTTCAAGCGCTATTCGTCCTTTCAGGTTGTCCGGAAGCTTTGCATCATTTTCCAGAAGATCCAGAATCGACTCTGCGTCCTCGGTTTTGCGGGCTTCCGTTCTGG
The DNA here is from genome assembly GCA_023409975.1 of Bacteroidota bacterium. GTDB lineage: Bacteria > Bacteroidota > Bacteroidia > Chitinophagales > Chitinophagaceae > JAFIGV01. The sequence goes on from JAEYQO010000031.1 coordinate 8,749, forward strand.
TGCGGGCAAGCCAGAGGATAGCTTCATTGTTCACCGATCGATGTTTGAGCGCATCCAAAAAACCGTCTGGCTCTGGTTCGACGATGGACATATCCCGTTTAATCCTCTTTCCTTTCCGGGCCGCTTCCCTTTGTTCCTGCATCTTGCGTTGCTGGTTCAGGCTAATGATGTAACGGAATGCGTTCGATGCCTCCTCATAGTTCCCTTTGTAGTAGAATGCCTGACCCAGGAGCAGGTAGAGGTCATCCCCCCATTTTGTTCGTGGATCATGGATCTGGATGCCGATAGAAGTTTTCTGTATGATACTATCCATATCTGCCGCCAGAACTGTGGAGTCCCGATCCGGATCAAACGGAAACAGGGCTATCAGGGAGTCGAAATTTTCCTTTCGGACCCGCTGCATATTATCCAATGCTTCGTCCATCTTCCGGTCGGCATTGAAATAGTAATTATACCTGGTATACGTATTCTGGAGTTGCTTTCGCGGGAATCCCCATCGCTTTTTCAGCATTTTTTCATTACTCCAGGCCTCCCGTTTCTTCTTGATCTTGAGTTCGAAGGCCATTTTCATTTTCTCTTCGCGATTCTTCTCACGGTTCTTTTGAAGCTGTTCCCGTTTTTCTTTCAGTTTGGCAAGGCTATCCGTTCTTGCTTTTCTTACTGTAGCAATACTGTCCGTATAAGCCTTCCTGATGGCCGTCATGCTATCTCTCACCCGTTCGCGTTCGTTCCTGGCACTATCCAGAGCAGCAACTCGTATGGCACGGAGACTGTCGTTATAAGCCTTTCGCACAGCGGCGATGCTATCCATTCGCATTTTTCTGGATACAGCTACGCTGTCTTTATAGCGTTTGCTTTCGCGATACTTCCGTATAACCGCCAGGCTGTCTGCACGTTTTTTCCGCACAGCAGCCACGCTATCTGCATATTGTTTCCTTACTGCCCGGGCACTGTCGATTACTCGCTGACGCTCGGTACGAATTGAGTCCAGTCTGGCTGTCCTTTCTGCTTTGATGCTATCGAGCCGGTGTTGTCTTACTCTTGCTACTGAGTCTTTGTATTTCTTGCTGCTTCGGTAGGCCCGTATCACAGCCAGGCTATCAGAAACTCGTTTTCGTACTGCCCGGATACTGTCCAGGTACTGCTTCTGAGCGGCGCGGGTAGAGTCTATGGTTCGCTGTCTGGCTTCACGAAGGCTGTCCACATCAATCTTTTGTTGTGCATTGCCTTGCACGGCTGTACCAAGCCCGGCTAAAAGACTAATAATAAAAATGAATATGTTGATGCGAAGTGCCTTTAAAACCTTTTGCACGTATAAATAACTGAATTAGGTGATTTTTATTATACCCCTTGTATTAAAACGACAGACCGTTCTTCCTTTTTCTGAAAGTACGTTTCTGGTTGCTGCCATTTTCTCAAAAATAGAGAATTTATCTGCTGTGTGGGAGTGGGAACATATTCATATACAAGGATTTTAACACTGCAGCTACCTGTCGGAAGCGAAATAGGTATTTTATCAGCCCCCTGGGATTGTTAATCGCTGGTTAACGAGTTGTAAATCGCCTGTTAACGACTTGTTTTTTCTTGACACGAGAATTTACCAGTAGTAAACTTGCATCAGAATTAACGGAAACGGAATTCACACTGAACAGTCTCCATTCTCTCCTTATATACAGAAAAAGAAGCCCTTTTGAGGGCTTTTTTTGTTTTTGTATGGTTCTGCAGTAATTTGTAATACATCCTTAGCTATGGAAGTAGACCAGCAGGAACGGGCTGTTATCATCAAGGCACTAGAACACTGGAAAAAAGAAGGGTTGCTTACCGAAACGGATATGGAACGCCTGAACAGCAGTCTGAAGGTCCGTAAACCGGCCCAGCAGATTGCCCGTTATTTCTTCCTGTTTGCCCTTTCCTGTACCCTTATGGCTTTTGGTGCCATCTTCATCGATGATAAACTGCTGGAACGCCTGAAAATCTATTTTGAACTACAGGATCTTACTGTAGCAGTTTTGATGACCTCAGTTGCAGTAGCCTGGTTTTATTTTTTATTTAAGAAAGCGCAATCGTTTCGCGAGCTGATCCGTGAAATCTATCTGGTGCCAGGCGCTCTGGCTACCCTCACCGCCCTGGTTTATTTCTGTAAAGTGATTGGTTTTGGCCCTTCTAATTCCTTATTTCTCTTGCTTTCTTTCCTGTCCCTGCTTTCCTTAAGCCTGCTCTTTCGTTCGCAGTCACTTTGGATTGGGGCGCTGATAGGTTTTGGCGGGTTCTATGGAAGTATCACCTATGTTTTGGGAAATGATCATCGATTTCTTGGAATGAACTATCCGCTACGGTATACAATACTCGGCTTGCTGCTTGTATCGTTTTCCTTTCTGCAAAAACGGATATGGTTTTTGCAGTTCAGTCAGAAATCAACTTTTATCGGCGGGCTGCTGCTGCTTTTTACCGGTCTATGGATGGTATCCATTTTCGGCAATTACTCAGATCTGGAGGCCTGGCAACAGGTACGCCAAACACAGGTGCTCTACTTTGCATTCGTCTTTGGGGCAGCATCGGTTGCTTCACTTTACCTTGGCCTGCGGTACGACGATTCGGTCGCCCGTGATCTGGGTATTCTTTTTCTTTTGATTAATTTTTATACCAGGTATTTTGAATATTTCTGGGATGCTCTTCACAAAGGCGTTTTCTTCCTGTTTCTGGGTATTTCCTTTTTTCTCCTCGGGAGATGGTTGGATCGGAGACGCAAGAAGACTGAGGGTAGCGGACAAGCGGAATGATTCCCGGGCTTGCAGTATTTTCGCAGGCTGATGCAACGCTATTTTTTAGAGGTCATGTATAATGGAACTGTTTTCCACGGATCGCAGCTACAGGGAGACCTCCCTACTGTACAGAAGGCAGTCAACGATGCATTAAGTACGCTTTTCAGAGAAGATATCGTCAGTTTTGGTGCCAGCCGTACGGATGAGGGCGTTCACGCTTCAGCAAATTATTACCATTTTGATACGGAAAAGGAGCCTCATGCACAGTTACATTATAAACTCAATGCGCTTCTTCCGCACGCCATCTCAGTAAAAAGGATTTTCAGGTGTACTGATCCTCCGATCAATGCACGTTTCGATGCTGTCAGCCGTTCCTACCGATATAGAATTTACCACAGGAAACATCCGTTCTACTTTCAGCGGGCCCTTTACTATCCCTACAAAATCGATCCTGAACTTTTGAAGGAAACGGCAGCGATGCTGCTTGATTATGAGGATTTTGAAACGTTTTCGAAAAGAAACACCCAAACCCATACTTTCCGCTGTAAAATCTTTGAATCTCGCTGGGAACAAGCTGAAGATCAACTACACTATTTCGTCAGGGCTAACCGATTTCTGCGTGGAATGGTTCGGGGTCTGGTAGGTACACAGCTTCAGGTCGCAAGAGGAAAGATGAGTCTTGATGATTTTCGCTCTGTAATTGAGTCACGCGATTGCCGACGCGCAGACTTCAGCGTAACGGGTCATGGACTTTATCTGGAGCATATTGAATATCCCAAGGATAAGCTGATAGAGTTAAAGTTATATTGAGAAAGATCAGACAGGCCCAATGCAGGGAAAGGTCGTAAAGGTTTCTACTGTCCGATCGATATCTGCCGGAAATCTTTCCTCGCAATACCCCGGAACATACCTTTCGTGTTGAAAGGCATCGCTATGTTTCCACGGTGATCCACAGCAATAAGACCACCATCACCGCCCAAAGCAGGAAGCTTTTTCAGAATCATTTCATTTGCTGCATTTGCCAGGCTCATTCCAGCCAACTCCATTCTATCGCTGACAGATTTAGCCATCACCAGCCTGATGAAGTATTCTCCCCAGCCCGTACAACTGATAGCGCAGGTCTTGTTGTCTGCGTAGGTACCGGCTCCTATCATAGGGGAGTCCCCTACCCTTCCAAACTTCTTATTAGTCATCCCTCCGGTACTGGTTGCCGCTGCAAGATTTCCATTCCGGTCAAGAGCCACTGCCCCAACAGTCCCATATTTCCAGTCCCGGTGTGTAGTCCTTGTCTTACCGATAGTATCACCAGCTCTGGTTAAAGAGTCTGCCTTCTTCGCGCGAAGCAGGCTTTTCCACCTGGCTTCGGTAAAAAACCAGGCTGGATCAACTGCCATACAGCCCTGCTCCTGGGCAAATCGTTCTGCTCCTTTCCCTGTAAGAAAAACATGGCCGCTTTCCTCCATCACTTTCCTTGCTGCACATATAGGGTTCCTGATCGTCTTTATGCCAGCAACAGCTCCCGCTCTCAGCGTCCTACCATCCATGATAGAGGCATCCAGTTCGTTCGTTCCACCGGCTGTAAAAACTGCACCCCTTCCAGCATTGAACAAAGAGTCGTCTTCAAGAATCATTACGGCAGCTTGCACTGCATCTAATGCACTGCCACCCTGGTCCAGGATCGCCGCACCGGCATCAAGTGCTGCGGTCAAAGCTTTCTCATATCGTTGCCTTTGGGAAGGGTCAAGGTTTTGGGTATCAATCGATCCCGCGCCTCCATGTACCACAAGAACCCATTCCTTTGTCGGCCCTTCCCCGGCCTGGAGGATTAATGGAAACAGCAGAAGTATTACGGCTTTCAGCATAGTTTCAGATTTCGTCATCAGGCCAATTGAATTTAACACTTCCAACCGCCAGAACTATCTAAATTACGGTGGACTTTCTATGAATTGGAAAAAGATTAAAGAACGGCTCCTGTACTATGCGCAGTATTCCCCCTTCACCATTCATACGATACTCTATGTCGCTGCGGCGCTCATAGCCTATAAGATTCTATACAGGTCGCCCCAGCCTGGTGTGCAGGATCCTATGCCATTTCTTCCTTTCATTATGCTGATGGGCAAAATGGCCTTATGGTTCATGGTCGGTCTAGCCGGTATTTCAATCCTGAGTACCGTATTCACCTGGTTATACTGCTACTGGCTAAAGGAGAAACGAGGCGCCCGGTTACAGCTAAGTTTCGTTCATGGTGGTTCCGGCCGACGTGCCCAGCCTCAGATGAATGCTGAACTCGAAGGGGTATTCCGGCCGTTTCTGGGATTTGTCAAGGGTAGACTGGTTTATGATTCAGGGACGATGACAGACAAGTTCAGTCTGCTCTCCAATAAGCGTAAAGCCAGGTCATTCTGGCGAACCGGTATCGGTGGTACCAGCCGGCTGGAGCTGCCCGATATCCGCGAATATGAAATCCGGGGCGGCTTTCTGTTCTTTGAAGACATGCTACACCTGCTGTCACTTCCGATTCCTCAAAAGGTAAAGGGGCGGTTTCAGCAACTTCCTGGGTCTGCCAACCTGAACGATCCGGAGGTGTATCCTACGAAAACAGAAGAGACAGAGGTGCGGATCGACCAGATGCGCAGGGTTGAGGGTGAATACCTCAATTATAAAGACTTCGAATCCGGAGATGATGTCAGAAGGATCGTCTGGAAGGTTTATGCAAAGAACCGCGATCTGGTGGTTCGAATTCCGGAGCGATTTGAACCCTATGCCTCTCATCTGTATCTCTACGCCAGCTTCTATGCTTCCGTTCGTACAGATCTGATAAATCAGGGATATCTCCGGGAAATGCTGAACTATTACAAAGTTCAAATATGGACGGTGTTCGAGGCCTTGAACCGGAAGGATTGGACGGTAAAGTATATTCCGGATCAGGACTTCAATATATCTCCCGACCTGAAGCATGCCGACCGGGTTGCGCGCTTCCTGACAGCCAGTAACTGGCAGCAGGATCGGGACCTCTCACAGTATGTTAATTCCCGTCATGCCTCGGTGGTTTGTATCTCCAGTTGGACCGACCCTGACGATCTCGAACGATTGCTGGACCAATCAGGGACTGAGACAGTCATCTACTTCGTTAAGTGTTCTGATGTGTTCTACACGAATCTGGCCTGGAACTGGTTGAAGCGTCTGGTGCTTCTGCCACCCAAGGACCGCCTAAACAGGCTACGCTCCCGCTGGATATTTTCTCCGCTGCGTTACAAAATCAAAAAAAGAGAAAAGAGGTTAGCTTCCATATTGAAAAACAGCGGTGTCCGGTATGAACAACTTTAGCGCTTCCGTTTGGGATATTGGAATTCCCGTCTGCTAAAACTGACAAGCGAGGTATCTTCAAACACCCAGCGCTCCGTCCAGTTCCCCAGGGAATCTATTGTGTATCGGAATGTTTGCTCTGTTTTGACATCGCTGAAACTGACCAGGGAGGCCAGGAGACCATCATCATTATAGGTAAGTGTAGTATATTCTACTACCCTGCGCTCACCGTCCGCTATGGTTCGTTCCAATTCCCGGCCCTGCTGGTCCAGGAGCACACTCTGCATGCCGCTGCAGGTATCGGGGTGGTCGAACTGAAAATGCATCTTCAGGTAGTTCCCATCAGACTGGCGTTCTGTCTGATACTCTTGCCTGCTGGTGTAACGCATCTGGTGGTCATAAATTCTGGCGGCTACGAGCGAATCATTTCTGTAATCATAACGGATCATTTTCATCAGCCGGTTTCTTTTATCCTTTTCTCGAACAGAGATAAGAAGATGCCGGCTATTGTAACTTAAAAGTTTGCTTCGTACCTGGTGTCCATGACTATTGTAATAGTTGACTGTACGCAAGTCACCACCTCTGTTATAATTGAACTTGATCGAATCTTTCAAATCCCCGCCTATGTACTCACTTTTCCCCACTAAAATACCTTTCTTATAGAACAAAAATGTCGAATGAAAAGCTATATGCTTGTTATCCTCAGAATAACTTTTTTGAACGGTACTTATCTTTCCAGAAGATGTAAATAAGACACTGGTTGTTGAATCATGAAGTGTGTCCACTCCCGCAAGTCGGAAATGAGATTCAACCAGCTTTTTAGGTATAGCTGTAAGATCTATTTGTAAGCTAGCGACAGTATGATTCTCGGAAATAATGTAATTCTGGCATACAAAGAAACACACAAGAAAAAAGTGAGAAAAATTCATAAGCACTATCTGGGATTGTTTCTACCAAACAACCTTTTAATATAACTACCTGCTTTGCCAATTTCTGTAATTTGATCAGAAAGGGTGTCCATAAGTCCTGAGTCGGCCTGTTGAACATCTTCCATGTTGATCCCGACTTCTAGTTGTTTAGGATAGATAATAAGAAAACTGTTTTTCTGGAAATACTTATCGAGGTAGTAAGGCAATTTGTTGAGTTGCTGAACATAAGAAGGATAACCTTTTCTGGAAGCGACAATTACAAAAAGGTCGTTTGAGCCTAACTCCCTGGAGAAAATCAGAAAGTCATCCCACTGGGAGAACTCATTTAACTCGAGTTTCGGCGGGTTCGGTGACTTAGCAATAAGTCGTCGTAATTCTATCAAAGTGTCTTCAGTGCCGAAAATCAAGATAGGCATTCCTGACGTTTTCGCTATGGTACTTAACTTCTGATACCAGTTGAGGAAACCCGGCTCCGCTTCTGCGTTTCTTGGAACCAGCACGACCATCCTTTTGATAGTATTGATCGGTTGAACCGCTTTGTAAATATACACGTTCTCAAAAACTCTTTTAAGAAGGTTCTCTGTGTTCGAACCAAGAAAATCTTCTTCTCTCGAATTATGATGTAAACCGATTAATACGTCGGAAATACCTTGTTCCTTAATTGTGTATACGATGCCATTCGTGATATTTAGATCGAATCGATGAATGGGCAATATGACATTTTCCGTTGCCGCAGCTCTTGACACGGCTTGATCAATCACCTTTTTTCCACTACCTGCGTTTGTTCCATGTTCTTCATCAGTTACATGCAATGCATACACGGGAATATCCTTTTGCTTTCCTCTGAGCATCAATCCAAAGTCGATTAGTTCACTGACCGTCTCCGGATAGGCAATCGAAACTAGTATTCTTTCAGAGCTGGTGATGTCAGTATTCTGGTCGGATTCACTGATAGCTATGTTCCTTGCTGCTTTTTCCACAAGAAAAGAACTGACTGCGCAACTTACGAGAATAAGAAGGATTGTTCCATTTAAGACATCTTCATTTAACAACCTTATTGGGTCTCCAGTCGCTGTTTCGCCTATGATAATATTATATCCAACAAGTATTATTGCCAGGGTTGCAGCAGCATGAGAAGAGCTCAAACCAAAGATCAATTTTCCTTCGTCATTTGTTAGTCGAAACGCTTTCTGTGTTATCAAAGCGGCGAGATACTTAGTTAAGATTGCAATAATGGTAATTACGGCGGCCACTTTGGCTGCGCCCCAGCCTTTGGTAAGAACTGTAACATCGACAAGCATTCCCACACTAATCAGGAAGAATGGTATAAACAGGGCGTTGCCCACAAAGTCTATCCGGTTCATCAAAGGTGATTGATGGGGTATAAACCTATTCAGTACCAGACCGGAAAAGAACGCTCCAATGATTGATTCAAGCCCCGCTGCCTCAGCTAGGAAAGAAGCCAGAAATACTGTCGCCAGGACAAAAATGTATTGGGAGACACTATCTGCAAAATTTTTGAAAAACCATCGGATAACGATCGGGAAACCGAAAAATACAATTGTTACAAATACCAGGGACGAAATGCCTAGTTCCATCCAGAAGGCCGAAGAGACCTGTTCTTTTGCCATTCCGGCGATACCAGCCAAAATCAGAAGTGCCAGAATATCAGTGATCATAGTGCCGCCAATAGTCAACGTTACAGCACGATTTCTGGCTATGCCATATCGGCTTGCAATTGGATATGATACCAATGTGTGTGTCGAGAACATACTTGCCAGCAGCAAAGAAGCCATCCAATCATAGCCTAGTAGATAATAACTGGCCAATGATCCTACGCCTAGAGGGAGTAGGAATGTTGTCAATCCGAATACTATGATCTTGGTTCGGTTCTTTCTGAATTCGCCCAGATCAATTTCCAATCCTGCCAGAAACATTATGTACAGCAACCCCACGGTCCCAAATAATACTATACTGCTGTCTCGCTGAAGTAGATTTAGGCCATAGGGTCCTACAATGGTTCCGGCGATTATCAGTCCAATGATATGTGGTACTTTAATTCTTTGGAGAAGAATTGGTGCAAATAAAATGATAAATAAGACCAGTGAAAATATAATCACTGGATTGTTCAGAGGCAGAGATAAATCTAGTTCTGCTGTTAAAAACATTGGCAATCGTCTATTTTTTTGATGCAGAATTCTGCTTCGTTAACCTCAGTTTATACACGATTTTGCAGGTGCTGGGTCGGATGATCTGTCTTTGGCCCTCCAACTGATCTTCACCTACAGACTGAAGTCTTATGACCATAATGGTTGCATCTTCAGAGTTTTCTTCCGTGCTCTGGGAAATGAGTTCTAAAGAGTTTCCCGTAAAATCTCCGGAGTAAATCCGAGTGAGTTTATTGTTTGACAAGGCTTTCGCAATCACAATTCTGTCCTGATAAGAAATATCCCATTGTTCAGTTCTAGTATCACCGATTGCGGATCCCGGGCAGTTCGTTTCTGTACATTCCATACGTACATTCCACCGTCCAATGATCTCAGGATGATAGATGAAGGTCGTGTCCTGTGCCGTACTGTCAAGCTCTTTCTGTTTCGCAGTCAGCTCTTGTTCCTTGAGCAGGAGTGCCTGTTCGCGTGTATGAAGTTCGGCTTCTTTGATGCTGAGTTGCTTTTCTTTTTCCTGAATCCGCTGTTCTCTCTCGTTGAAGTCGCAACCACTCAGTGCGAGTAAAGCAAAAACTAAGAAATATTTCATGGTCTGGTGAGTCATTAAAGTATCATACACCGGATGGTGTCGCAAGGTGAATACCAAAGATACAGAATTGAAAAGGGATGAAATACCCGTTACGGATAGAGCCGGACAATCAAACCCTCGTCACCACTCAGGTCAATATGGTCACCGATCTCCAGACCTTCCAGTTCCGGAGAAGTGGCTATTTCGATGCGCCCTTTCAATTGCAGAAGTCCCGGCCGGAAGTAACAGGGGGCATGGCCAAGGTTCAGTAGTACGAAGAAGCGGTCATGTCCTTTGGCTTCCCGGATATAGGCAATGGCATTTGTTTCACTGTGTATCGGTGTATAAATGCCATGCATCAAAGAGGGTTCAGACTGTCTCAACCGGATGAGTCGCCGGTGCAGGTTGAGCATCGAATATTGATCTTCTTTCTGAACGGCTACATTAACACGCTTCCAGGATTTATCAAGCCGTAGCCAGGGTTTCGCTGCAGAAAATCCCGCATTGTTGCTATTGTCCCACTGCATGGGAGTACGGGCAGGGTCCCGGCTCAGATTCTTGTCGGGCATATTGATGCCCTGGGGATCATGCATTTCATCTACTGGCACCGGAACATCTCTCATTCCAATTTCATCTCCGTAATAGATTGTCGGTGTCCCCCGTAGCGTCAAAAGCAGCATGGCGGCTACCTGTGCCTGCATCATACCCACCCTGCTGGTGATCCGGGGCTGATCGTGATTACCCAGCACCCAATTCGGCCACCCCGAAGCGGGCAGTGCGCCCTCATATTCATCAATGGCGGTAATGATCTTCCGGGGGTCCCAGTCAGAGGAAATCAATAAGAAATTGAAGGGCAGATGCGCTCCGTCATTCTCCACACCATAATAAACCACCAGCTTATGGATCGGCAGGTAGATCTCACCGATCATCATTCGTTCGTCATACTCATCCAGCACACTACGCATTAGCCGAACGACTTCATGCACCTCAGGTTGGTCCGTTGAATAAACAGGAAGCAGCTGTTCGTAAGTTGCCTGTGCAGCATGATAATCCGGATTAGGTGGGTTGTCCCGGAACTGCTCGTCTTTCAGCATATGCCACATCACATCCACCCGGAAGCCATCCACGCCTTTATCAAGCCAGAACCGCATGACATTCATCATCGCCTCCCGAACTTCCGGATTTCTCCAGTTCAGATCCGGTTGTTCCTTAAGGAACGCATGATAATAGAATTGTCCGGTTTTCTCATCCCATTCCCAGGCAGGACCGCCAAAAACAGAAAGCCAGTTGTTGGGCGGAGTTCCATCTTCTTTTGCATCCTTCCAGATATACCAGTCGTGTTTGGGATGGTCTTTTGATGACCTGGATTCCAGAAACCATGGGTGCTGGTCGGAGGTATGATTGGGAACCAGGTCGAGAATCAGCTTCATATCGCGGCGATGAACCTCCTCAATGAGCTCGTCAAAATCCTCCATCGTACCGAATAAGGGATGAATACCCGTATAGTCTGAGATATCGTAGCCGAAATCCTTCATGGGAGAAGGATAGATTGGTGAGACCCAGATAGCTTTGATTCCCAGCCACTGAAGGTAGTCAAGCCGTTGTATGATGCCTTTCAGATCACCAACACCGTCTCCGTTACTATCCTGAAACGAGCGGGGATAGATCTGATAAATAATGCCTGTCTGCCACCAGTAAAACTGAGATTGATTTTCTGACATAGTCGAGTATAGCTAAGTCTGGCAAAAAGACTATGCCCGTCAGCGAAGTCAGCGCTGCGGGCACAAATGTTTTAATGACTATGAAAACAAATATTATGAAATACAGCTTCGTCACCCTGTGTTTAAGTCTTTTCCTGCTGGCCTCCTGCGATGAGAATCCCTACGATCGTCATTCCGAAACTTCTGAAATACATACCGATGATACGTTGTCGGGGTTTCAGACGGGACCTGACTATGAACCCATCGCTGATCCCAACGCGGCCAACACCAAGAGAGACCCTGTTCCATTAGAGCCGGTTGCTGTAGATACTTCATCTGCCGGGGAAAATGACAACAGATAGCCAGCTTTGGCAATCTTTTATGAGAATTGCTTTCGTGAAAACTGGTACATTTGCTGTTTAGTCCAGTAATCACATATGCATATGAAATTTAAGTCAATCTATCTGGGATCAATTTTAGTTGCTGCTGTAGGGTTTACCGCTTGTACAGACCCTCAGGCAACTACGGATACAGAAACAGATGCGATGCTCGTCAATACATCGCCCGCTTCACCAGGTGCTTCATCTGCGCAGTCAGCATCTGTTATAACTCCTGCCGCAGGAAAACAGGATCAGACACCCGCAACCCAGGGGTCTACTCAGGCTGCTAAAACCAGTGCAGCAGTGAATCCTCCGCATGGTCAGCCAGGCCACCGTTGCGATATTGCCGTTGGTGCTCCACTTGATGCTCCTGCAGGTTCTGGTTCCATGCCAGTGAATGTTCAACAGGGCCCTGCTCCTGCATCCATGACCATTCCGGCTTCTACGCCTAACAGTACTACCATCAATCCCGACGGTAGCTCTACGGTAAAATTGAACCCGCCTCACGGTCAGCCAGGACATGATTGCGCTAAGCCAGTAGGTGCTCCACTCTAAATAAAAAAAATTAAAAAGGAAAAAGCAGGGCGATCGTCCTGCTTTTTTTATACGAATAATCTTGCCGTTAGCCATACCCCGGCTGAGGCGGCGGCGCAGAGTAGAAGCATTGGCAGAATGGTATTCACGATGGGCTTTTTCAGCATCATGGCTCTGGCCCAGCCAAGGATTACGATCATCAGGAATGTACCGGCTGCAGTTTTGAAATAAGGGTGTTCATCAACAAGAGCAAAAGGAAGTAAAGGAAGAATGCCGCCCAAAAAATAGGCTAATCCGATGTTCCATGCACTTGACTGTGCTACTGAGGTAGTATGGAGCACCTCAGCCTCCAGTTGCCAGCTTTCATCTGCTTCCTCCTCTTGGTCTTCGTGGTGGTGTTCTGGCAGCTCCGGGGTCTGGTAGTAACGGGCCAATCCCATCGCAATGCTCCAGAGCAGCAGGGCTGAAGACGCAATTGCAGTGACTACTCCGGGAGTGAAAACAACTGTGAGTCCTGAAACAAGAACAAAAGACAGGATCAGCCCATCGCTGGCACCGATGGTATAGTCAATGAAACGGGAAATCTTTTTTTCGGGGCGAACCTCTTCAAAACCCATCAATTGAGCTGTTCAAGACTACGCTTAATAATATCAATACATTCGTCCAGTTGTTCTCTGGTAATCGATAGCGGCGGAGCGAACCTGATTTTATCGCCATGAGTAGGTTTGGCAAGTAAACCGTTGTCTTTCATGATCAGACAAAGGTCCCAGGCTGCATCCGCTTCAGGATGATCGATGACGATTGCATTCAATAGCCCTTTTCCACGGACAGTTTTAATCCCTGGATGGTTAAGTGCCTTCAATTTGTCCCGCAGATAAGCACCCAGTTGCTCGGCATTCTCAGCCATCTTTTCATCCTTCAATACCTGCAGGGCGGTGATAGCCACTTTACAGGCGAGTGGATTACCTCCATAGGTAGATCCATGCTCTCCTGGCTTAATCGTCAGCATCACCTCGTCGTCTGCCAGCACTGCTGAAACCGGAAGTACCCCTCCGGAGAGTGCTTTCCCGAGAATCAGTATGTCAGGACGGACATCCTCATGATCGCAGGCTAGCATCCTGCCGGTTCTGGCCAGTCCCGACTGAATCTCATCCGCAATGAACAACACATTGGCCTGGCGACAAAGGGCGGCGGCTTTCGACAAATATCCTTCGTCTGGTACCACCACACCGGCTTCGCCCTGGATGGGTTCTACCAGAAATGCTGCAACTTCCGGATCTTTTAGCGCTTTCTCCAAAGCCACGGTATCATTATAGGGGATGACCTCGTAGCCGGGAACAAATGGACCGAAATTGGTGGTGGAAGAAGGATCCGTACTAAAACTGATGATATTGACGGTGCGTCCGTGAAAGTTCTGATCACACACAAGGATCTTCGCCTTGTTGGAGGCGATACCTTTCACCTCGTAGGCCCATTTCCGGGCAAGCTTAATCGCCGTTTCAACCGCTTCTGCACCGGTATTCATCGGCAATACCTTGTCATAGCCAAAATAGCCTGTAATATATTCCGCAAATTCTCCGAGCAGATCGCTGTGGAAAGCTCTCGAGGTAAGGGTCAGCTTCCGGGCCTGTTCGATCAGCGCCTGTATGATCACAGGGTGACAATGACCCTGGTTTACGGCAGAATAGCCTGATAGGAAATCATAATAGCGTTTGCCTTCAACATCCCAGACAAACACGCCTTCCCCCCTGTTCAGTACCACCGGTAAAGGATGGTAGTTATGGGCTCCAAAGCGCTCTTCGCGCTCTAAATACTGTTGTGTCAGCGTCGTGGTCGTAGAATTTGTCAGCATCCTTCAAAATTAGGATTTATAGATGAATCGGCGTCCATATAACGGTTCACACAGCTAAGCCAGGACGTCGTTTTACAGTTTAACAATAGGCGGTATGTGCCCTCGGATGTAGTTTCAACTATATTTGCGCCTATGTTACTGGCACCTGATTTTCAGAATCTTTTGGTTCATCCTGTTGAAAAATCATCCCTGAAATTTGATGAAGAGAAATTCATCCTTCGGGGAGGTAAAGGTTTGGATGAGTTTAGCATCAAAGAGGGTGTTCCGATTCTTCTGGTGCCAGAGACCAGGACTAAGATTGCTGGAGACGTGGTGCAATCAGACCAGGGTGGCCATTTTAGTTATAAGGAGCATTATCAGACTGATGCTGAAGTTTATGACTACACGGAGCTATCTGAAAACAGAATCGAGCGCGGTGAGACGCTCAGGCTCAGGGACGCAATTCTCTCAAAAGTCCCGAAAAAATCCGAATGGATCCTGGATGTTGGTTGTGGAGGCGCCTGGCTGGCGGGGCACCTCGTACCAAAAGGTAAAAAAGTAGTCTCGATGGACATTTCAGATGTAAACCCCATCAGAGCGATTAAAAAGATCCCGGGAGAAAACCATTTTGGGCTGGTAGCAGACGTGTTTGATCTTCCTTTTGCACATAATACCATAGACACCATAGTCGCTTCAGAAATTATAGAGCATGTCCCGGATCCAAAAGCTTTTCTGAAAGCACTTTATGAGGTTCTAAAACCTGGGGGCACATTGATAGTAACTACCCCGTATAATGAATTGATCAGAACTTCTCTGTGTATTCATTGTAATCGACTGACACCACACAATGCCCATCTTCATTCCTTTAAAGAAGATACCCTTAAAGCGATTTCACCTGTGCCATCGATTCGTATTGAGACAAGAGTGTTTAATAGTAAGATTCTTGTGAAAACGGGAATAGAACGACTACTGAGTTTTCTTCCACAATCGATATGGAGTGTTTTCGATCATTTAGTAACAAACCTGACAGGTAAGCGTGCCTATCGACTTATGGCGATCATTAAGAAGCCTTCTTAAACTTTTCCTTAAGGCGTCGCCACTCCAGCAGCGTAGATGCCCCAATCAGTGCGGCTGTAATTGCGAATCCACCCAGCAACAACTCCAGACCGGAAACATAGACCGATAGAATTCTGGAAGTCAGAAAAAGGATCAATCCGAACAAAACCAACTTAGACAACCAGTTTTTCAGGGGTAAGAGATCGGTTATTGAAATCGAAGTAATCCTGCTCGTATGATAGAGGTAGAACAATACCTGTAGATAGGTGCTGATCACGAAACTCAGCACGATTCCTGGCAACCCAAATAACCTGTAAAGTGGTAAAATTAATGCCATTGCCAGTAGCAAATCCAGTAATGCGCCTAGATTAATAAGTTTTCCTTTTTCAAAGTGTTGTAGTAACACGGTGTAGTTATAGGATCGCAGCGGAAGAACAAGAATGGCAATGGTAAATATCGGAACAGATTCCAGATACTTCTCGGTTAGAATGACTAAGAATAGCTCCCGCGAAAAGAAAAACAGGAAGAAGAATATAGGAAACACGATGCTTGATAATAGCATCGCGGAATACCTGAGTAATAAGTGTTTCGTTCCAGGTGCCTGCTCTTTACCAGAAGAAAGTTGTATGAGAATAGAACTGGAAACCGCGCCTAAAAGATAAGGCAGTAAGGGCACTTCTGCAGTCTGAGCTCCGTTGAAATAGATGGCATAGACACTGGCGGCTAGAAAACTGGAAATAACAAACTTATCAGCGAACCGGAATACGTTCTGGAGTAGGTCATATAATCCCAGGTGTAGCCAGAGATGCCTGATATTATTTAAGTTCTTTGACTCTAATTTTATCGGAGAAAGCTTCGAATAGATGCCTTTCAGAAAAATCGCGAGTATTAGACTCCTTACTATCAGTCCAATAAGAAGAAATCCCAATAAATCTGTCAGGTCGTAATATGGGAGTATCCAGACATGTAGTATCAGAAAATATACCGCGTACAGGAAGTTTACGATCATCAGTCCCTTCATCTGTCTGGAGATCAGAATCATCGACTCCTGGAGTGAATGTGCGACATATAATGCGAGTAAGCTAACACTTAGATAGGCCGGCAACTGCAGGTCCTTCCTCATTAGAAATGAAAACAGGATGCACCAGAAAAAGAACCAACATAGGTATAAAGTATATTGCTTCAGTCTCAACCGGTTGATGATTGCTTTGATCATCTCAGGGGCATAGGTAATGATCGTTACCGGCAGACCGGCATAGGCAAGTGTACCGAGTAGCAGATACTTAACCCAGAATTCCTGATAATTTCCGTAGTCTGTTTCAGAGAGTTCTCTGGAATAAAGTATCAGCACTATAACATTCGCAAGTACAGGAAACAGCTTTATTATGAAAATAAAAGCTGCGTTCTTCGCTACTGATTTATACACCAGACCATTCACCTGCTGAGATTAAATTCAGAGTTATTTTATTCCCTCTTTCTTCTTCCTCAGAATTACCACCAATGCAAATACAGCGAATAAGAGCAGAATCACACTGCTGACACCGGCGATCGTATTACCGGTCTTGAATGTCGCAGGTTCAAAACGGAACTCGATCTTGTGAGCACCCGCAGGAACTTTGATAGCCCGAAGTACATAATTCGCCCGGATTATCGGTGTCTCCTCCCCGTCCACGAATGCTTTCCAGCCATGCGGATACCAAATATCAGAAAACACGGCAAGGCCATTCTGACTATTATTAGCCTGGTAATGCAGCTCGTTCAGACCGTATTTCGTCAACTGGATTTCTGCCGCACTATCCTTCCCGACAGTGAATCCCTCTAATTCCTTCTGGAAGGTATTCCTTACCACAGCAGTCCTCTCCGCATCGAATGCCTGCTCCATTCTGGTCGTATCGCCCACCGCAGGTGCCTTCAGTGCCATAATCTCTTCATCTGCCGTACTTACCCATTGCACTTCTTCCACAAACCAGGCATTCCCCAGTGCCTCAGGATTCTGCTGGTACACGGGTTGTTGCTGTGGTCCTTCGAATATGATATACTTCGTATTCAGCATATTCAATACCTCTGAATTAAACCTGCCCTGGGCAATAGCTCCCCCCATATGAACATCGATCAGATCCTGATAGATTTCCATCTTGGCAGGTGAATAGCCACCGATACTTTTGTGGAAGTAGGCCTGAATAGCATCATTATAGGTGTTGCGACTCAGATCCAGTACACGGTAATAAGGGTCCGGATCCTGCAGGATCTGCTGATCTACCGGACGGGGCTGGAAGATGGCCTCGTAGGTATAAGGGTCCTCATAATTTGATTCGTTAAGATAATTCGAAGCCACAGGCATCAGGTCGATGGCTACCAATAATGCCAAACCACCGATCAAAAAGTTCTGCTTGATAGAGTCTTTTGAGAAGAACCAGAGCAGCGCCGCTGATAAGGCGATATATACCGCACTGGTCAGCGCACTTTTCATGGCCAGGGCAGCACGGTCGTCCTTCAAAGTCTCAATGATCTGAGGTGGCAACTGCGCATCAAATTGCGGATGGGTATAGTCGAAAAACATGCCCCCCGCGACTCCCAGCAGCAAACAAAGCCCCCCTGTTATTCCAGCGGACAGCTTGATGTGTTTTCTGAGTTCCTCACCTGAAACTTTTCCCTTTATGATCTCCATCACCGCCCAGATGCCCAGCATCGGGAACAGAAGCTGGGGAATGATCAGAACAGTCGAAGGTGAACGGAATTTGTTCAGCATCGGAAGATTATCGAATAACCAGTAGTTGAACGAAGGCAGGTACTTACCCCAGGACATCATGATGGTAAACAGGCAAAGCACCACGATCCACCATTTGTGCGGACTGCGAATGACGAACAGACCCAGAACGAACAGAAAGCAGATAATGGCCCCGAAATATACCGGTCCGGAAAAAATCCCCGTTTCCGCCTGCGGCCCCCAGTACAAGGGAATTCTGTCTACCTGATTGCCAACCAGCATTTCTGTTTCAGGCGCTTTTTCTATGGGTTCTGCCACAGAACCTCCATACAGATAGGGGATCATGATACAAAAGGTCTCCATGATACCTGTGCTCCAGCGGAAGGCATAATCCTTGTCCAGTCCGCCTGCCTTCTTATCCTCCGTTTTGTTGATGGTCAGCTCACTTTCACCACCACGCATGGTCACTTTTGAATATTCCTGGGTGGGAAGGATGCTCATCATCGACGGACCAACCGCCAGCAGGCCCATGACCAGCGCAACAGCAGAGGAAATGAAGAAATCCTTCAATTGCTTCTTCTTTAAGGCTATGATAAAATTGGCAATCACAAAAAACGCGATCAGGATCAATGCGTAATAAATTACCTGAAAGTGATTCGCAGTCACAAAGAGTGCAACAGACAGGCCCAGTATCGCAGCACCTCCCATTCGCCTGCCCTGATAAATCATGATCAGTCCGGCCAGCACCGCAGGCAGATAGGCTATGGAAAGCATTTTGGTCTGGTGACCAGCATTCAGGATCACAAGGTTGTAAGTGGCAAAGGCATAAGCCAGCGCCCCCACACCCCCCAGCAGCCGGTTGACCCGCATGGTGAGCATCAGGATATAGAAACAGAACATGGCCAGGAACAGGTAGTGCGCCGGGCTCACGAGCACTGTTTCAAAAAAGAGTTGGATATAATGAACGTAATTATTGGTCTCAGGAATGCCGATCGTATAGGTGGGCATCCCGCCAAACATACTGTTGGTCCAGAGCGGCACCACACCGGTAGAATCATAATAAGAAATAGTTTCATGATACATGGCCTGCCAGCTCACCACATCGTGTTGCCGGAGAACCTGGCCCTCCATAGCGGGGTAACAAAAAACCAGGGAAATGAGCGCGAAGCCCAGAACGATATACAAATGGGGCAGTAAGCGCTTTACATTGAAAGGTTGCATAAGAGACTGTTGTCGGAAACAAAAATAGCAGTTCTGAACGCTTATGGAAATCTGATTATCAATATCTGTGGATATCGCTGTCATCGGGACGGCTTTCGCCACAGGTTCCGTCCTTCTACACATTCTCGGCATTAGACCGTACTTTTGCGCCGTCCAAAGGGAAACAGGAATGCTATCGAAAGAAACTTTGCTCCGGGCTTATAGATTGATGATGACAGCGAAAGCTATGGCAGAAACCTATGATGCTAACCGGCAGATCTGCAAATATGTTCACAGCACCTCCCGCGGACATGAAGCCATCCAGCTGGCAACGGGCTTCCTGCTCCAGGGTTGCGATTTCGTCAGCCCATATTACAGAGATGAAAGCTTAATGCTAGGCATGGGCTACAGGCCCTACGAACTGATGCTTCAGCTCCTGGCAAAAGCAGAGGATCCCTTCACAGGGGGCAGAGAATATTATAACCATCCCAATATCCGCCGGGATGGCTACCCCACCATTATTCACCAGAGTAGCGCAACCGGGATGCAGGCCATCCCCACCACAGGTGTCGCTCAGGGTGTCAAATACCGCGAGCGCCAGAAACTGGGTGAATACCCGGTTCCTCCGGTTGTGGTTTGTTCTCTCGGCGATGGTAGTGTCACTGAGGGAGAGGTGAGTGAGGCCTTCCAGTTTGCAGTACTCCATCAGTTACCGGTCATCTATCTGGTTCAGGATAATGAATGGGGCATCTCCGTGAGCAGCGATGAGGCCAGGACCATGGACGCCTATGAATATGCCGGCGGATTTAAAGGAATGGAGCGTGTCCGGGTAAACGGAAGCGATTTTGCGGACAGCTACAAGACCATGGAGTATACGATCGACTGGGTGCGCAGGGAAAGAAAACCCATTCTCGTTCACGCGAAGGTTCCACTGTTGGGACACCATACTTCCGGAGTAAGAAAAGAATGGTACAGAACACAGGAAGACCTCGAAAAGCATACTGTCAACGATCCTGGTCCAAAACTGAGGAAAGTACTGCTGTCTAAAGGCATAAAAGAGTCACAGCTCGATGAAATTGAGCAGGAAGAGCTGGAATATGTAAGGCGGGAGTTTCAACACGCAGTGGATGCTCCGGATCCGGACCCGGCCACTGTCACTGACCATGTTTTTGCTCCCAATCCTGTCACAGAGGAGAAAGGTAATCGCGTGCCTGAAGGCCGGGAGAAGGTCGTAATGGTCGATGCTGCACTGCATGCCGTTGAAGAAATACTCCAGGATCATCCTGAAGCTTTGTTTTACGGTCAGGACGTAGGCAGGCGTCTCGGCGGGGTTTTCCGTGAAGCAGCTACGCTGGCCGATAAGTTCGGCGATGAAAGGGTTTTCAACACCGCCATCCAGGAAGCCTACATTATCGGCTCCACAGTGGGCATGAGTGCTGTCGGACTGAAACCCATAGTTGAAGTTCAGTTTGCGGACTATATCTATCCCGGACTCAACCAGTTGGTTACAGAGATCAGCAAGTCCTGCTATCTCTCCTGCGGAAAGTTCCCTGTATCCAATATTGTCCGGGTTCCTATCGGCGCCTATGGCGGCGGCGGTCCCTACCATAGCGGCAGTGTAGAAAGTACACTCGCCACCATCAAAGGGATCAAGATTGCCTATCCCAGCAATGCTGCTGACCTGAAAGGGCTCATGAAGGCGGCATTCTACGATCCGAATCCTGTCGTAATGCTGGAGCATAAAGGATTGTACTGGTCAAAGGTTCCCGGAACAGAAGATGCCAGAACCATCGAACCAGACAGGGATTATATCCTGCCTTTCGGAAAAGCAGCCCTCATCCAGGATGCTGATCAGCAGGCTGTAGATTCCGGCGAGTCCATGTGTATCATCACTTATGGGATGGGTGTTTACTGGGCCAGGAATGCCGCCCGTCAATACCCTGGTCAGGTGAGCATCGTGGATCTCAGAACCATCTACCCACTCGATGAAGCACTCATCTTCGATACCGTAAAGAAACATGGTAAATGTCTCGTCCTCACCGAAGAACAGCTCCGCAACTCCTTCTGCGAGGCGCTCGCAGGAAGGATCAGTCAGGAATGTTTTTACCAGCTCGATGCGCCGGTTCAGACCATGGGAGCGCTCGACCTCCCTGCAGTGCCGCTTAATACGGGACTGGAAGCAGCCATGCTGCCAAATGCCGATAAGGTAGCGGAGAAAATTGGCTGGATACTTTCTTTTTAATGTTCAGGCTCGGAGTTATATGCTCCCGGAGCTTTGTTTTAGGTATCGATCTGGTAAATTAGTGGCTCCATCAGGACCATCGCGTTTTCATGTCAATCAAGAGACTTACCGTAACAGATTTTATTGAAGGTATGCCCGGAGCCCTGGTTCTGGATGTACGCAGCCCCGGCGAATACAGTCATGCCCATATTCCCGGTGCCTCCTCCCTACCTCTTTTTACAGATGAAGAACGGAGTGTCGTAGGCACAACCTACAAGCAGAAAGGACGCCAGGCAGCCATCAAGCTGGGGCTGGATTATTTCGGTCCGGAAATGCGAAAAATGGTGGAACAGGTAGAACAATGGCTGCAAGAAGGCAATCAGAAGAAGATCCTGATACATTGCTGGCGCGGAGGCATGCGCAGCGGCGCAGTAGCCTGGTTGCTGGATCTTTATGGGTTTGACCTCTATGTGCTCGAGGGTGGCTATAAGGCTTTTCGCAACTGGGTGCTGGATCAGTTTCAGAAAGACTATCCGCTTCGATTGATCGGTGGATACACGGGTTCCGGAAAAACGCATGTGCTCCATCAGCTTCAAAAAGCCGGTGCCGCAACGATCGACCTGGAAGGCCTTGCCAATCACAGAGGTTCTGCCTTCGGCGCACTGGATCGCCCTGGACAGCCCTCCGCGGAGTTCTTCGAGAATAAACTAGCACTGGAGTTGCACCGACTCGCCAGCACTGAACAAACGATCTGGATCGAAGACGAAAGTCAGCGCATCGGCGATATCAATATCCCCATCGCCTTCTGGAACCTGATGCGTACCAAGCCGCTTTATTTTCTGGAGGTTCCCTTCGGGGAACGACTCGGGCTGCTCGTGAAAGACTACGGTCATTTCAAAAAGGAAGCTATGGTCAATGCCATTATCAGAATCAAAAAGCGTCTGGGTGGACTGGATGCAAAGGAGGCAATCCATGCACTTGTGGAAGATGATCTGCGGAGCTGTTTTGCCATCCTGCTGCGTTACTACGACAAACAGTATTCAAAAAGTCTGAACGGAAGGAACAACCTCGGGAAACTCATTCGAAGAGTAGCCACTGATACGGCAGATGCCCAAACCAATACAAAAAAGATACTCAATCATGCAGGAGAATAGCACGATCGCATTGACGGAATTTGCCCACGGCGCAGGCTGTGGGTGCAAGATCGCACCGGCGGTATTACAGGAGATCCTCGGAAATCAGTTCGCCCTTCCCGGGTCGAAACTTCTGGTGGGTAATGAAACAGGTGATGATGCAGCCGTCTACTACTTGAATGAAGAGACTGCCCTTATCAGTACAACCGATTTCTTCACGCCCATCGTCGATGATCCCTTCGATTTCGGAAGAGTAGCAGCTGCCAACGCCATCAGCGATGTCTATGCCATGGGTGGAAAGCCTCTGATGGCCCTTGCTGTGCTGGGCTGGCCGGTCGAATCGCTACCAGTATCACTGGCTGCAAAGGTCCTGGAAGGTGCCCGGTCTATCTGCGCAGAGGCCGGCATCGTCCTCGCCGGTGGCCATAGCATTGATACAAAAGAACCCTTATTTGGTTTGGCTGTCACGGGAAGTATCCATCCCGGCAAGATCAAGAGAAATCATACGGTGCAGGAAGGGGATGTGCTCCTGCTTACCAAACCACTCGGAACGGGCATTCTCTCCACCGCACAGAAGCGCAAAATTCTAAAGGATGAACATACAAACGAATGGATGCAGTATCTGACTCAGCTAAACAGCGTGGGTGCGTTACTGGGACAGCAGGATGGTGTTCACGCCATAACGGATGTTACCGGTTTTGGGCTTCTGGGCCACCTGCATGAAATGGTGCGGAACTCAGGTTTTAGTGCCGAGCTGTTTTATAATCGCCTCCCCATCCTGCCTGCGGCAGTCGAATATGCCGCTCAGCGTATCATCCCGGATGCCACCTACAGAAACTGGAATGCCTATAATAAGGACGTAGGCTTTGGTCCCGGTGTGGCCGTCATGGAAGCCTTCAACATCCTCCCCGATCCTCAAACGAACGGCGGCTTACTGGTGGCCCTGCACCCCGAAGCCCTCCCATCCGTTCAAACCATCCTTACCGAAGCCGGACTTTCTTCCTTCACCCAACCTGTGGGAAGGATAACGGAGTTGAAAGATAAGCTTATTGTAGTAGTCAGTAGTCAGTAGTCAGTAGTCAGTAGT
>JAEYQO010000032.1 GCA_023409975.1 Bacteroidota bacterium
ATCGGAGGTATCGAAGTGATGCAGTATGTGCTGAATATTCCAAGGGAAGTACAAAGAGCAGTAGTTGAAGAAAGAGATATATTACATTTGCGTATCAGTGGTACCGTTCAGTATCCTGGTGCATTTAGATTCATAGGAGCAGGAAGGAGCCACAGCAATTCTATGTTGCATGTTAAAATGAATATCGTTTACTCAAAAATTTAAATCCCCAAAATTATGTGTGGCATTGTAGCCTATATCGGCAATAGAGAAGCCTACCCCGTTCTGCTTAAAGGTCTGAAGCGCCTGGAATATCGTGGATACGACAGTGCTGGTATCGCAGTTCTGAATGGATCCCTGCACGTTTACAAGAAAGCGGGTAAAGTAACTGAACTGGAAGCGTATGCTGAAGGGAAGGACACAGTTGCCAGTATTGGCATCGGTCACACCCGCTGGGCTACCCACGGTGTCCCCAATGATGAGAACGCCCATCCGCATTTATCGAATTCGGGGGAGCTTGCGCTGATCCACAATGGAATCATCGAGAACTACGATTCCATCAAGAAGGAACTTATCAAGCGTGGTTATGTGTTTCATTCGGATACAGATACTGAGGTGCTGGTGAACCTTGTTGAGGAGATCAAGAAACAGGGTAATTACAGCCTGGAAGATGCGGTGCGTACGGCACTCAACGAAGTGGTAGGGGCTTATGCTATCGTTGTCATGCAGAAGAATGACCCCGATCACCTGATAGCTGCACGTAAGGGAAGTCCTTTGGTAATCGGTATAGGGGAGAACGAGTTCTTTGTTGCTTCCGACGCTTCCCCGATCATTGAATACACAAACAACGTAGTTTACCTTGATGATCAGGAGTATGCCTGTATCAGCCGGGATGGCAGTTTCTTTATTAAGACACTCGGGAACGTAGAAAAATCTCCGTTTATTCAAAAGCTGGAGATGAGTCTTGAAATGATTGAAAAAGGCGGTTTTGATCATTTCATGCTAAAGGAAATTTACGAACAGCCCAAAGTAATAGCCGATGCATTGAGGGGAAGAATGAGTGCAGAGCAGGGCTGGATAAAGCTTGGCGGTTTGAGTGAGTATACGAATCGTATTCTGAATGCGGATCGCATTCTGATCACGGCCTGCGGAACATCGTGGCATTCCGGACTCATTGGTGAATACCTGATTGAGGACCTCGCCCGCGTTCCGGTAGAGGTTGAGTATGCTTCAGAGTTCCGTTATCGGAATCCCATCATAAAGGAGAAAGATGTTGTGCTGGCCATTTCCCAGTCGGGTGAAACGGCCGATACCCTTGCAGCGATTGAACTGGCAAAAGATCGCCAGGCGCTCATATACGGTATTTGCAACGTGATCGGTTCGTCGATTGCCCGCATGTCGCATGCTGGTTCCTATACCCATGCTGGTCCGGAAATCGGTGTGGCATCCACCAAAGCCTTTACTGCTCAGATCACAATCCTGACTTTGATCGCGCTGCAGATGGCCAAAGAGAAGGGAACCATTTCTACTTCCAAGCTTCGCGAGATCCTCTATGAACTGGAGCAGATGCCGAAGAAAATCGAGCAAACACTGAAGCTTGATCCTCAGATTCAGGAGATCGCGAGTATTTATAAAGACGCCAGCAACTTCCTGTATCTGGGTCGCGGGTACAACTTCCCGGTAGCACTGGAAGGCGCTCTCAAGCTTAAGGAGATTTCCTATATCCACGCGGAAGGATATCCTGCTGCTGAGATGAAACACGGCCCGATTGCGCTCATTGATGAGAATATGCCTGTTGTTTTCCTGGCGACTAATGCCAGTGCATACGAGAAGATCATCTCTAATATTCAGGAGGTGAAGGCTCGTAAAGGCCGGGTTATCGCTGTGGTCAATGAAGGAGATACGCATATACGCTCTCTGGCAGATCATGTTATCGAAGTGCCGGCAACAGAGGAAGTACTTTCTCCGCTCGTGACAATCGTTCCGCTGCAGTTGCTGTCTTACCATATAGCCATCCTCAGAGGCTGCAATGTTGATCAGCCAAGGAATCTTGCGAAATCAGTAACCGTAGAATAAGAAATAGCAATCAGAAAGCGCAAAGTGGTACTTTGCGCTTTTTATTTCTTTATTAAGTTTGCAACTCTTTAATTCTCATTTACTGTCTCTAAAATTCAATAGTACAGATGCCTTATTTATTTACTTCTGAATCTGTTTCAGAGGGTCATCCCGATAAAATTGCTGACCAGATTTCTGACGCTCTGGTAGATAATTTCCTTGCCTGGGATCCTCAGGCTAAGATCGCCTGTGAAACATTGGTGACTACAGGTCAGGTGGTATTGGCCGGTGAGGTAAAATGTAATACTTATATAGACGTGCAGTCAATCGCTCGTGAGGTGATCACAAGGATCGGGTATACCAAGAGCGAATACATGTTCGAAGCTAACTCCTGCGGTGTGTTGTCTGCTATCCACGAGCAGTCCCCGGATATCAATCAGGGGGTCGATAAGAAAAAGAAAGAGGAGCAGGGTGCAGGTGATCAGGGGATGATGTTCGGATATGCGACTAACGAAACTGCCAGCTACATGCCTTTGGCACTCGATCTGGCGCACACCCTCCTGCGCGAGCTCTCTGCTATCCGCCGCGAAGGCAAGCAAATGAAATACCTCCGTCCCGATGCTAAGAGTCAGGTGACCCTGGAGTATAATGACGAGAATAAACCTGTACGGATAGACACCATTGTTATTTCTACGCAGCATGATGATTTCGCGGATGAAAAGAAGATGCAGGATCAGATTAAGAAGGATGTCCTGAATATTCTCATACCGCGGGTGATGAAAGCTGTTCCTCAGAACAAGCATCTGTTCAACAATAAAATCAAATACCATATCAATCCCACCGGTAAGTTTGTGATCGGTGGACCTCATGGTGATACAGGATTGACGGGCCGTAAGATCATCGTTGATACTTATGGTGGCAAGGGTGCACATGGTGGAGGCGCCTTCTCAGGAAAGGATCCTTCCAAGGTAGATCGCTCAGCAGCTTACGCTACCCGCCACATCGCTAAGAACCTCGTTGCGGCTGGTGTTTGCGATGAAGTGCTGGTACAGGTTTCCTACGCTATTGGCGTCGCAAAACCGATGGGTGTGTATATCAATACCTATGGCACTGCAAAGGTGGATCTGTCAGATGGCGAGATCGCAAGGATCGTAGAAGAGGTCTTCGATATGCGCCCGTACTTCATAGAACAGCGCCTGAAGCTTAGGCAGCCCATGTATAGTGAATGTGCTGCATACGGACATATGGGCCGGGAACCACAGGTCGTGACCAAATCCTTCAGATCAGCAGATGGTAAGACGAAGAACGTAAAAGTGGAGTTGTTTACCTGGGAGAAGCTCGACTATGTGTCTAAAGTGAAGAAGGCCTTCAAAATCAAATAGAACTTATTAAGTCCCGCGCTCCTGCGGGACTTTTAGTTACACGTCCAGTCCGGGTACACATTTGAAAACAGAATTTCGATAACTTGCAATGTCAAGTGTGGCAAGGAGTTCATGATGTATGCTATTGTAGATATTGAGACGACCGGAAGCTTTGCATCAGGTAATGGCATTACTGAGATCGCCATTGTGATCCATGATGGAAAACAGGTAGTTCAGGAGTTTGAGACCCTCGTAAATCCCCGTCAGGACATACCTTATTTTATCCAGCGGCTAACCGGGATTACCAATGAAATGGTGATCCGGGCACCGGTATTTTCAGAAGTGGCGGAACAGGTGCATGAGCTGCTCCGGGATAAAGTGTTTGTTGCGCACAATGTCAATTTCGATTACACCTTTGTGAAGCAGCATCTCGATGCTGCAGGTATCGAGTGGCAGGCGAAGAAGCTATGTACTGTTCGGCTCGCAAGGAAAATTCTTCCGGGTTTAAATGGTTACAGTCTTGGAAAGCTTTGTCATCAGACCGGTATTGCATTACGCAACCACCACAGGGCTGGAGGTGATGCAAGAGCAACTGCAGAACTGTTTTCACTCCTGGTTTCAAAAGATGCGGAAGGGGTCATCGCGACCATGCTAAAGGGGCGGAACAAAGAACAGTATCTGCCACCTCATTTGCCGGCTTCAGCAGTGGAATGTCTGCCTGACAGTCCAGGTGTCTATTATTTTTATAATGCAGCCGGTAAGGTGATTTACGTCGGGAAGGCGAATAATATTTCACGGCGGGTAAAGACACATTTTACGAATAACAAGGGTGGGAGACAGCGCCATGATTTTCTCAGGGAAATCTACAACATCAGTTATAAAAGCTGCGCGACAGAACTGATGGCGCATATACTCGAGAGTGCTGAGATCAGGAGATTATGGCCTATACACAACAGAAGTCAGCGGGGGTATTTACCAAAGTTCGGTCTGATCGTTTATGAAGACCGGTCAGGCTATAACCGGCTGGCGGTTGAGAAGATCAGGCAGTCCCTGAAGCCTGTATATACATTCAACACCCTGATTGAAGGTCACCAGCAATTACGTCAGCTTATCAGCAGTTTCGATTTGTGTCCCAGGCTGTGTAATCTTGCCTGTACCGGCGACTGTCTGGAAAGCATAGAGACCGGCGACTGTACCGGCAATTGTCTCGACGAACCTGAAAAATACAATGCCCGCGTGAAGGAAGCTTTGGAGTGGCTGGAAGCACATTTGCCGACCTTTGCCTATGTAGATAGAGGTCTGCTTGAGAATGAGAAAAGCTGCATACTGATGCATAAGGGTAATCTATACGGTATGGGCTATATCGACGATCCTGGTAAGCTTAGGGATTTCGAGGCCCTGCAGCAGGCTTTAGAGCCGCTTCAGGATAATGATTTCATCAGAAATCTTGTCTACAGACATGCGGCAAACTACCCTGAAAGATGCTATTCTTTTGAATAATGGCCGACCGGGGTAGTGTTCTCTTCTTATGACCGTGTTCCTGCCGCCCGGCCCAATTTTTTGATCTGCAATGGAACCTGTACAAAAGGGTATCTTTATATCGGAAACCAGATTTTATTATGCTGCACAAAACGAAGATTATCGCTACGGTTGGTCCCGCCTGCAATTCCTATGAAAAACTGCTTCAACTAGTCGAGGGAGGTGTGAATGTATTTCGACTGAATTTTTCCCATGGGACACATGATCAGCATCTAGAAGTAATCAAACACATCAATAGAATCAACGAAGATTTCCCTTTCAATATCGCCATACTGGCTGACCTGCAGGGTCCGAAGCTGCGTGTGGGGGATATTGATGGCGGTGCCATGGATCTAAAGAAGGGAGATGAATTCATTTTTACCAACGAGGTATGTATGGGCTCCAGAGATGGGGTTTATATTTCTTATCCTGATTTTTATAAGGACGTGAGGATTGGTGAGAAAGTCCTGCTTGATGATGGTAAGATAGAAGTATTGGTCACAGAAATCACTAAGGACAAATGTGTTCGTGTGAAAGTGATCACCCCGGGGATGCTGCTTCCGAGGAAGGGTGTGAATCTTCCTGATACAAAGATCTCATTGCCCTCACTATCAGAGAAAGACCTGAAAGATCTGGATTTCATAATCGAACAGGAAATCGACTGGGTCGCCTTATCCTTTGTGAGACGTCCGGATGATGTGCATGATCTGAGAAAGCTTTTAAAACAGAAAAATAGTTGTGCTAAGATCATCGCGAAGATCGAGAAGCCTGAGGCACTGGAGCACCTTCGCGACGTTATACTTGCATCTGACGCTGTGATGGTGGCCCGCGGAGACCTGGGTGTCGAGCTGCCATTGGAACAGATACCAATGATCCAAAAAGACATTGTTCGTAAATGTATTCACAGAGCAAAACCGGTGATCATTGCTACGCAGATGATGGAGAGTATGATCGACAGGACCAGGCCCAACAGGAGTGAGATCACAGACGTTGCGAATGCAGTGCTGGAAGGTGCCGACGCTGTGATGCTGAGTGGTGAAACAGCAATGGGTCAATACCCTGAACTGGTGATTCAGACTATGGTAAAGATCATTGAAGAGGTGGAAAAGGAAGAGATGGTGTACAGTCGCAACCTTACACCTCAACCGCATTCCCCTTCCTTCCTGAGTGATGCGCTTTGCTACAATGCCTGTGAGATCGCTAAGGACGTGAAAGCCAATGCGCTGATCGGCATGACCCAGTCCGGCTATACTGGCTTTATGCTATCCAGTTACCGACCCCGCTCGCCCCTTTATGTATTCACTAAAACGAAGAGCCTGGTTAATCAGTTAAGTCTGAGCTGGGGAGTACAAGCGTTCTTTTATGATCGGGAAGAAAGCTTTGATCAGATCATTCAGGATCAGATCGAGATACTGAAGAATAAGGGGTTATTAGGAGCTGGGGATATCGCTGTTAATACCGGTAGTATTCCTGTACGGGAACATCTCTCCACGAATGCATTGAAGATCACCAAGGTAAACTAATCTCTGGAATCACTGCTTTCAGGTAAAAATTAGAAGTTAAGGTTTTGCGAGTCTGAGGGCATTTATTTTAGTGATTTGTGCTGGATTTGTAACAAGGAACCCTTACTCATTGAAAAGGGAGGTTTTTTTTCTGGTGCGTAATGCAGCCTTTGAACCCTCCACTGGCAATCCGCTGGCATTTAGCTATGGGTTTTGGCTCGTTTTTTACCGGTACGCGAAGAAAACCCAACCGAATAATGTTTTCGAACAATAGGGTTTATATGACACCAGTATGACACCAGTACGACGTATGTACGACACCGTCCCCTCGTATTATGCCAGTTAGTTGGAACCTACAAGGAAGGTACAAGGAACCTACAAGGAAGGTAGCAGGTACCTGGAGGGGCTTTGGCACTTAGCTAACTGATCAATTGGGTGTATTTTCGAATCCCGTCTCTCAGATATTAGTTTTCCCCGGACAACAGAGATCTGAAACGGTTCACAGATATACAGTTTCTTCCTATAGCATACTTCCTTCCTGAAACCGTCCGAAAACCTTCCTCACAGAGTCCCGACTCCCCCTCCCACTAATCTTGCCGCCCCATTGCCATTGCATCTGTTTTTTCCCCGTTCAACTTTCGGGCAACAGGGTATCAGGTTTCTGAAACAGCATAAAATAGTTTTTTACCTGAATTGCCGTACTTTTGCGGCCAGTTTTACATTTCGATCTCTCTTAAATATGTCGGGACAACTCAAAGAAGTAAGGAACCGGATCAAATCCGTCACTTCTACCCAGCAGATTACTAAGGCCATGAAAATGGTGAGTGCCGCTAAACTGCGCCGTGCGCAGGACGCTATTCTCCAGATGAGGCCCTATGCTCAAAAGCTTCAGGAAATGCTGAGTAATATCGTAAGCAGCGCCTCTGCCGAAATGGAACTTCCATTGGCTGAAGAACGCCCCGCAGAACGCATCCTGATCATTTCTATTACCAGTGACCGTGGGCTTGCAGGTGCCTATAACACCAATATCATTAAACTTACCCGCGACCTTGTAAACAATAAATACGCAGCACAGAAGGCCAATGGCAATGTTACGATTCTGCCACTAGGTAAAAAGGGCTATGAATATTTCACTCGCTATGGCTATAAGGTAGTTGACCAGTTCTGGACCATGTTCGCCGATCTGAGCTTTGAAAATGTGCGCCAGGCCGCAGTTTATGCTCAGGAAGCTTTCCTGAATAAGGAATACGACCGCGTTGAAATCGTCTACAGCCAGTTCAGAAACGCCGCTACACAAAAATTTGTTGTTGAACCTTACCTGCCGATTCCCCGAATCACCCAGACGGAAACCACACGTCAGGCAGATTTTATTTTCGAGCCTACCCGTGAGGTCCTGCTGCTGGAACTGATGCCTAAGATCCTTAATACACAGGTTTTTAAAGCTGTACTGGATGCGAACGCATCTGAACATGGGGCACGGATGACTGCAATGGATAAAGCCAGTGAAAACGCCAACGAGCTACTACGTTCACTCAAGATCAGCTACAACCGTGCACGCCAGGCCGCTATCACTACGGAACTTACCGAAATTGTGAGTGGTGCCGCCGCCCTCCAGGGGTAATTAATACTTCTAAACTTCAAAAGCCGCTGCAGAACAGCGGCTTTTTTTTATTTTTATTCAAAATACAATTAATGCGCAAAGCCTTATTCGCCTCCGGATTACTGCTCTGTTTCTCTTTAAACGCGGACGCACAGCAGGCTAATGTCAATTCCTTCACTGCTCCGCTGGCTGGTACAGTGATACTTTCAGAGGTTGAAGACAAATATCACGCACAGGTGGTGTCCCTGGAAGCGCCTTCTCCGGATGGCAACCTGGACAAAATGAAACTTCGCGCTGTTAAACAGGCTTCGGCCGCACGTTTTCCCAGAAAAGCCAGCTCAGCGCATCAGAAGACAACGCTTGCTCCCCCGCCGGTCTTAACCGGACATTACGTTGCCGACAGTTTGCCGGGCATTCCGCCAGACAATTATCTTGCGGTCTCAAAAGGTAATAAGTCTGTTTCGGTCGTAAACAGCACCATCGCCATCCACGACGCCCAGAATGGCACCATGCTTAACCGGAAGGGACTGAAACAATTCTCCAGCTCGGTCGCTCTGAATAAAATCACCGACAGACGATACGATCCGAAAATCATCTATGATCCGAATGAAGATAAATTTATCTGCGTCATGCTCAACAGTACCGACGCTGACAATTGGATTGTGGTGGGATTTTCACAATCAAATGATCCACTCGGTGCGTGGAACTTCTATAAGTTCTATGGCGACTACCTGAGCGATACAACCTGGTTCGACTACCCCGCAATTGCCATCACGCAAAATGAATTCTTTCTTACCGGTAATAAAATTCGCTTCAACGCTTCCTGGCAACTGGGATTCTCAGAAACAGTGATCTATCAGATCAATAAACACCAGGGCTACAGTGGTGCCAGTAATCTTAATTACACCACCTGGGAAAAAACATCACACAATGGCACGAGAATCAGAAATCTCCACCCTGTAAAAGGTGGTGCAGCGGTCTATGGCCCGGAACAGTATTTCCTTTCTAACAGAAACTTTGACATTATCAACGATACCATTTTCCTGGTAAAGGTTCCTACCGAACAGTCCACCCCGGGGACACTCACCGTCACACCGCTGATCTGCCCCATCGCCTATGGCGTCCCACCTTCCGGCAGGCAGCCAGACACCAGTGTCACGCTTTCTACCAATGACGCAAGAGTTCTTGGTGCATTCCGCGAGGGAAATGAGATCCACTTCGTCTCAACGACAATCGATACAAACAACGGGAACGCTGCAATCCTTCATGGAATGATTACTGATTTTGATACAAACCCCGTAATCACCGCAAATATTTTCAGTATAGACACGCTGGATTTTGGCTACCCGAACATCTCCTTCTCCGGAATCCATAACGGGAAAAACACTGCCATCATTTCTTTCAATTATACCGGACCCAATACCAATCCAGGCATGGGAGCTATTTTTTTCGACGGAACTCAGTACTCTGAAATGCTTGATGTAAAACAGGGTGTCAACAGTATTTCCCAGCTTCCGGGTAAGGATCAGCGCTGGGGCGATTATATGGGGTCGCAACCAGACTGGAATCACATTGGCGCAGTATGGATTGAAGGTATATTCGGACGAGCTGACGAAGATTACGGAAACTATATCGCCAGACTTCGTTCTCCCTATGCGACAGCAGTTTCCGATTTAGCATCCAGAAAACTTTCGGTTACTGCCTATCCCAATCCTGCCTTCACCTATATAAGTCTGGAATTCAGTCTTGAAGATGACAAGTCTCTAAATTTTAAAATCTTTGATCTGCAGGGTCGGCTGGTAGACCATCTCACTTCCCACTATTGTAAAAAGGGACATAACCGACTCCGTTTCAACACGGAACCCCTGGTTCCCGGAACCTACTTCATCAAGGCGGTCGACGAACAGGGGCAGCTCGCCTGCAGCCTTAGATTTGTAAAACACTAGTCGAGGCTCGTAACTTTACGCCGCTGATGCAGATTAGTTTCTACCTGACGCTGGCCTTTCGCGCGCTCCTCAACAATAAGCTGCGTTCAACGTTGACCATTTCTATTATTGCCCTGGGTCTTTGGGCACTGATAGGGATTCTTACTTGTATTGAAGTCCTTAAGGAGAATGTCAATAATAATTTCAGCTCCATGGGAGCCAATTCATTCCAAATAACGAATGATATGGTCGTAAAGAAGAGAAGAAGGGGAGACAATACCAGAGTTGCTGAACCTAAACCGATCAGTTACGATGAGGCTCTGAGATTTAAGAAACAGTTTAATTTCCCCTCCAGAGTCGGTATTTCTATGAGCGGTTCTATGGTCGCCGCAGTCGCACACGGTAGCGAAAAAACAAACCCAAACGTAAGGGTGATGGGCGTAGATGAGTCTTATCTGACGCTCACGGACACGCGTTTACTGGCGGGACGGAACTTCACCACTTCTGAACTTTACTCCGGGAGTTACGTCTGTATCCTTGGGAATGGTGTGGCTACCAAACTATTCAAAAAGGATTTCCATAAGGCCATCGGGAAAACTGTCTCTGTTGGTGAACTGAAGTATACAGTTATCGGCATCTCCGACAGCAAAGGTGGCAGTATGATTATGAATGCAGATAATCTGGTGATGATTCCTATAGCAAATGCAAGAAGGTCAGCCACAGCAAACACCAACTTCGTAATCAGCGTTATGGTCGATGATGTGAACCAGCGAAACCTGGCTGCAGAAGAGGCTGAAGGTGTCTTCCGCCAAATTCGACGGGTCCCTATCGGAACTGAAAACAACTTTTCCGTTGAACAAAATGACGGCCTTGCAAAGTCACTTCTTGAAATAGTTCAATATATCGGATGGGCTGCACTCGTCATCGGAATCATCACGCTCCTTGGTTCCGTCATTGGCCTGATGAATATCATGCTGGTCTCAGTGGCAGAAAGAACTCGTGAAATAGGCATATCTAAAGCACTTGGAGCTCGCTCGTCAACAATCAAACAACAGTTTCTCACAGAATCCATCCTCATCAGCCTGTTTGGGGGAGGCATTGGTATTGTGATCGGACTCTTAACGGGAAACCTACTGGGATTCTTTTTTGATACTGGATTCATCATTCCCTGGCTATGGATCGGTGTTGGAGTAACCCTGTGTGCAATCGTCGGAATTATCTCCGGAATCTATCCCGCTATGAAAGCAGCGAGACTCGACCCGATCGTAGCGCTCCGCCATGAATAACACCGTTCCGATCGCGGAATCCTTAAATTGCATCAGTGGAGGGAACAGTCTATAAGTCTACCGGCAGTTGGTATATCCTGAAAGATTCTTCAGGTACATTTCGAAATGCGCGTATCAAAGGAAAGCTCAAAAT
This sequence comes from Bacteroidota bacterium, assembly GCA_023409975.1. GTDB lineage: Bacteria > Bacteroidota > Bacteroidia > Chitinophagales > Chitinophagaceae > JAFIGV01. The sequence goes on from JAEYQO010000032.1 coordinate 11,360, forward strand.
TGATGAAGAAATTTCTTCAACAAATCCGGTAGCTGTCGGCGATGTAGTGCTTTTCGATAAGGAGGAGGGCGACCATGAACAGGGCATCATTACTCAGATAAGGGAAAGAAACAACTACATCATCCGGGTATCTCCACACAACAAAAACCAGAAGCATATTGTAGCTGCCAACCTGGACCTTGCACTGGTTATCGCAACAATAAGGCAACCCCGCACCTCAATGGGCTTCATCGACCGGTTTCTGATCACTGCCGAAGCCTACCACATACCCGCCATTGTCGTCATAAACAAAATTGATGTTCTAAAAGAAAAAGATCAGGACACCCTGAGTCGCTGGCAGAATATCTACCAGTCTGCAGGTTATCTGGTTTTTCCGGTCACCGCCTTTCAGCCGGATACTATCGTACCGCTCCGCGAAATGCTACAGGGAAAAAAAACCTTGTTCAGTGGTCATTCAGGTGTTGGGAAAAGCACGCTTATCAACAAGCTCATCCCTGGGATAGCGCTCAGAACGACTGAAGTCTCAGACTGGAGCGGCAAAGGGCAGCACACAACCACATTTGCCGAAATGTTCGATTTACCCGGAAGTGGAGCCATCATTGATACACCCGGGGTGAAAGAATTCGGTATCACCGGTCTGGAAAAGGAAGAACTCTCTCATTATTTTCCGGAAATGAAAAAACTGTTGCCGGAATGCAGGTTCAACAATTGCATGCACATCAATGAACCGGGATGCGCCGTCAAAGCTGCCGTGATTGATGGTCAGGTATCGGAAGAACGGTATATCAGCTATAGGGGTATACTGGACTCTATCGAAGAAAAATGGTAAATACACGGACATGATCATTTACAACGTAACAGTAAAAGTACTTCCGCAGATCGCTGAAGAATGGCTCAGATGGATGCATGAAGAACACATGCCGGAGCTGTTGGCCACCGGACTCTTCACAGATTACAGGCTTTGCCGCCTGCTGGAACAGGACGAATCGGAAGGCATCACCTTTTCCGCTCAGTATTTCAGCCGGAATATGGAACAATATCAACGCTATCTCGCTGAATACGCACCGCTCATGCGGCAAAAGGGCTATGATCGCTTCGGAGATAAGTTCATAGCTTTCAGAACAGTTATGAAGGTGGAATTCTCCGGATCTGACCATTCCTGAATCCCGAATTCAGGTTTCAATCTCCCGGAAATATCAGACTATTTCTGTGAATAACTTGTGGAAAGCTGCTACAGGCAAGCCTTTCAGCAGATGAATTTTTATTAGGAATGTTTGCAAGTGTGGTAAACCTGAGTATATTTGTTTCTACTGATTAATTATTCACAATAAAAACACACACAGGCTATGAACAAAGCTGAATTGATCGACAAGATCGCAAAAGACTCCGGCATTACTAAGACTCAGGCCAATGAGGCTCTGGATTCATTTACTAATGCTGTTGTTGCTTCTCTGAAGAAAGGAGATCGCGTTACGTTGGTTGGTTTCGGTACTTTCTCTGTATCTGAGCGTTCTGCCCGCAACGGACGTAACCCTCAAACCGGGGAAGTGATCAAGATCAAGGCTCGTAAAGTTCCAAAGTTCAAAGCAGGTAAAGAATTCTCTGCTAAGATCGGTGGTGGCAGAAAATAATTTTCAGCACTTTCAAGGAGAAGAAAGCAAGAACACGTTCTTGCTTTTTTGTTTATTTTCGCAAAAATTTTCAACTATGGGAAGAGGCGACAGACGCACAAAACGTGGCAAGATTACTATCGGTACATTTGGCAAACGCAGACCTGCCCGTAAGAATGCCGCAAAAGCAAAAGCTACAAAAAAGGACTAATACTCCACCGATAGGCCACCAATGGTGGCTTATCTTTTAGTAAAGAACACCAACAAATGCATCAATTCCATCAGGAAGATATCTCTTCGAAAAATTTTCTCGTTACCGGAGGCGCAGGCTTCATTGGCTCTCATATTGTTTCCTATCTGCTTCACCACGGTGCCGGCAGGGTAAGGGTCCTGGACAATTACCTTACCGGTTTTAAAAAAAATATCGAACCTTTTCTCGATAATCCGGCTTTTGAACTGATAGAAGGCGATATCTGCGATTACAACACATGTATTGCCGCGTGTAAAGATATCGACTACGTAAGCCACCAGGCAGCATTGGGTTCCGTCCCCAGGTCCATCAAAGACCCCGTCACCAGCAACGAGGTAAACGTTTCAGGCTTCCTGAATATGATCACTGCTGCAAAGGATGCAGGTGTTAAGAGCTTCGTATACGCTTCCTCTTCTTCGGTCTACGGCGATGAGCCCAACCTGCCTAAGGTTGAAAAGAGGGTAGGTAATCCGTTGTCTCCTTATGCAGTTACCAAAAAGACTAATGAGCTGTATGCTGACGTGTTTGCCAAGCTCTATGGGTTGAAGGTGGTCGGTTTGAGGTACTTCAATGTATTCGGTCCCCGTCAGGATCCCGATGGTCCTTATGCAGCAGTCATCCCGTTATTTGTCAGCGGTATTCTCAAACGTTCTCCGGTTTATATCAACGGGGACGGTGAACAAACCCGCGATTTCACCTTTGTAGAGAATGCAGTTCAGGCTAACGTAAGAGGTATGCTCGCAACGAATGAAGCCGCATTCGGAGAGGTTTATAATGTTGCAGTAGGTGAAAATTTTTCGGTTAACTTCCTGTTTGAAGCGATCCGTAATCTCCTGGAATCAGATCATGAAGCAACCTACCGGGAACCACGATCAGGCGATATACGTAATTCACTGGCAGACATTTCTAAGGCAAATCAGTTGCTCGGATATACGCCTACTCAGCGTTTCATGGATGGATTAGAGCAGACGGTATCCTACTTCAAAAAAATGTATGGTCAGCCTGTTTAGTTTGATTTAACCTTCAGCCTGCTCAGTTGCAGCTGCAATCACCACCTCGTTCGAAGGCAGGTATAATTGTATCGAGTAACCCGCTCCGGAAATCGACTCTTCTAGCAACTGTGCACGTAAGAGGGAAAGTCCCTCTGCTAATTCAGTTCCCTTCTCACCGAATACGGAAGTCTTAGGAAGCTCAAGCCCCATCCTTGCGATGAACTCTCGCAGGTTCTCAGGCTGATCACCATAACTTTTGCGCCTGAGGCCGATGTAGGCGCCTCCGCCTTCCACCCGGATATGAAGAGATATCTCATCGACTTTTCCCGTATCCGTATGACGGAATGAACACGCCAGCATCTCATTCAAAAGCATCCTAACGACATTCTCGTCAGAATAAAAGAATTCATGTTGACTGGCCTCATAGTAGAATCTGATGCCACGGGCTCGGGCTAGACGGCTATAAGGCGCAGCAATCGCGGGTAGCACATGATCAAAAGATATGTCGGTAAAGATGAGTTTCCCCCGTCTTTCGTACCGCGATTGTACTTCGGTCAAATACTGGTCGAGCTGGAGCATGGTCCCTGATACTATAGAAATGATCTCACTGAATTCTTCCGGCATCTGCGGCATCGTCCTGGCGATATCTACGATACCCAGAACAGAAAGCAAAGGCTCTCTTACACTGTTGGCAAGCTCCATGGAAAACTCATCCAGCCGTAAATAGGCTTCCTGGAGCTCTTTATGCTTCTTAGCCAGTATAGAATTGGTCAAATAAAAACGGTAGCCTTCTTCAACAATAGCACGTATCTCCTCCCGGCTCCAGGGCTTGGAAACATAACGAAGAATATTCCCTCTATTGATCGCCGCCACAATGGCTTCCATATCAGAATAGCCCGTTACAAGAATGCGAACAGCATAAGGAAATGATGTACGGATATCCTGAAAAAACTCCACACCAGTTTTGCCGGGCATTCGCTGATCGCAAAAAATTATTTGTATATCAGGATTGGATTCAAGCACTCCCAGGGCCTCGTCAGCAGAAGCCGCAGTGAAGATCTGATATTCGAGCCTGAAAGCAGCCTGAAAGCTGTTTAAATTATTCAGTTCGTCATCAACGTATAAAACCTTGATAGATCCCTCCATCTCAATACAGTTTTTCGACTATCCCCTTTGATCAAGCAGCCGGTGGTAATAATCGCTCATATCCCTTACTAGTCGCTGATAGGAATACTTCTTTACGATCACATCACGACCCGAAGCTCCCATACGCTCCCGGAGTTCCTGGTCTTCTACCAATCGTAACAGCCCTGCTGCAAATTGTTCTTTATTATCCGGATCAACGATGATACCGGCACTTTCGTTTCCAACTACGTCTTTCACGCCACCGACGTTTGTCGAAACCACAGGCTTACCAGCGGCCTGCGCCTCAATCAAAGAAAGTGGTGTTCCCTCATTGTGAGATGTCAGCGCTACCACATCCAGACCCGCCAGCACCTCGTCCACCTGGGTCTGCCAGGAGGTACAGATGGCTGTAGCAGGAAAAGCACGTTCAGGATAGTAGCTATAGCTGATATTATTTTTTAGAAAACTATGCTCCATCTGTGGACGACTTTCACCATCACCGACAATCACAAATCTAACTTTTCTCCTGGTTTCCCTTGCCACAACTGCTGCAGCTTCAGCAAACAGGCGATGGTTCTTAATAGGCACAATTCTTCCAATTATTCCAATAGCCACTTCATCATCCTGAATGCTGAAGCGCTTGCGGAATGACTCCCTCTTTTTTACCGGATCTTCCAGAAACGCATCAAGATTTAGCCCAAGGGGTATAGTCTCTACTTTTGCCTCCTCACATATTTTGTACACATTCACCAGTTCATTCCGCTGACTCTCACTGATCGCGATGATACCTGTCGATTTCTTTGCAAGGTATCTCTCAATGAGAATGAAGCTTTCCGTTTGAAGCTTGTTGAAATAACTATGAAATACATGCCCGTGAAAGGTATGGAGAATGACAGGAACATTACAGGTTTCAGCAGCCATTCTACCGATCAGGCCAGCTTTCGCAGCATGCGTGTGTACGATATCAGGCTTAAACTCCTCGATCAGTGACTTGATTTCATTATAGGCGATCCTGTCGTTTAGAGGATTGATAGCGCGTTTCATATGCGGCACATAGGTGGGAGAAATACCCAGCGCTTCCGTGAGATGACTCGCATCCTCTTCATGATCATCCTTCCCGCCAATCACTAACTGGGTATCAAAACCCTGCATATAGCGAGTCAGGTAACAAACATGTATCGCCGGTCCACCAATAATCAATCTGTTGTGTATGCGTAAAACGCGCGGAGCTCTCATAACAAGATTCCTGTTCAACTTCAGGAATTACTCAAAATTAAAAGGAGAATTCAGCGGCGTGGGCATAAAATGGCCTCATTAGCCAATCATTAACTATAGTACTTCTTCCACCAGTATTGAAAGGCGATCAAAGCCCAGATTCTTGCTGTAGAGGTACCCGGACTTGAGCTCTTTAACTGTTGCTTCAGTCGCTCTATTTCCTGAACACTAAATATTCCCTGCTCTGCAATGAATCCAGCCTTTAATAAATCGTCATTGATAAGTGGCCAAAGCTCTTTACGTAGCCAGTCAAGAAGGGGGATCTCAAACCCATGTTTGGGTCGGTTATATAGCTCCGCAGGCAACATATCTCTGAAGGCATCCTGTACAATACGCTTCTTCATCTTACCATTGATCTTGTAAGATGCAGGCAAGCCAAATGCAAAATCAACTACCGGATGGGCAAGAAACGGCGATCGTACTTCCAGGCTGTTTGCCATACTCATCTGATCCACCTTCACAAGCATATCCCCCCCAAGCACCAGTTTCATATCAGCCAGCAAAATTTCATTGAAATCCGCCGTACGGATCATCGAAGTATACTCAGCTTGTCTCCTTTGCTGGATTTCTTTGTTGAGGCCAGAAAGACTTTTTGCACTGAGCAACCGGGTCACGTCACTCGCAGAGCTGATGCTGGCCCATCGCCAGTATCTGCTGTCAGTATCCATACCAGCCCCCTCTGCAAACCGGTCCAGTTGCCGGAAGAGGTCCCATAGCTTATTGTTATGTCCCTTTGGAAGCATTTTCCAGACGGGGGCACCCATCACAATCAGTCGATTGATAATGCCGCTATCACGTGCCTTCCATTCCGCAGCATGTTTATTGTATCCTGAAAACACCTCATCTCCACCATCCCCGCTCAACGCAACGGTAACATGCTCCCGCGTCCGCTTACACAATATATAGGTGGGAATGGCCGAAGAATCAGCAAATGGTTCGTCCAGATAATCCAGCACCTCATATACATGCTCCAGAAAATCATTGTTTGATAAGCTGAAAACCGTGTGATCAGTACTGTACTTCTTGGCCACCAATTGAGCATACGCAGTTTCATCAAAGAGCTTGTTGTCCCTATACCCTACTGAAAAGGTCCGCAACTTAGAGGTGTGTCTTTTTGCCAGGGCAACGATCACAGAGGAGTCAATGCCGCCGCTAAGAAATGCTCCCAGCGGCACATCAGCTATAAGCCGTTCCTGCACGGCCTGATCCATCAACTGAACCAGGCGACCCTGCGCCTGTTCATAGCTCATTTCCTGGTAGGCTTGCCGGTTGACCTGAAGGGTATAATACGCTCCTGTACTAATTCCAGTCTCAACGATTTTCATCCAGGTGCCGGGAGAAACCTTGTTGACACCGCAGAGTATGCTTGATCCCGGCGGCACATAATTGAGCTGCAGATACTGGTATAATGACTCGTAGTCCAGCCTGCGAGGAATCCCCCACTCAAGTAGCCCTTTCATCTCGGAGGAAAAAACAAGCTTTTCGTCATCAGCGTACCACAGCAGGGGTTTCTTACCATACCGGTCACGGGCTAAAATCAATTCTCCCGACTGCCGATCGTAGAAGGCCAGCGCAAAAAAACCGCTCAGCCAGCTCAGGCACTCTGTACCATAATGGATCAATAGATAGAGGAGTACTTCAGTATCAGAATGCGTGCGTGGTAACCCGCTCTGCGACCACTTACTATCGAGGTGCCTGTTTGCCAGCTCAGTATAATTAAATATCTCTCCATTGAAAACGATCACGTACCGCCCTGTATGATCCTCCATGGGCTGGTTCGCCGCTTCAGTCGTATCTATTATGCACAACCGTGTATGACCCAGAACTGCATTCCTTTCATTTGTAAAAAACTTGTTATCAGGGCCTCGCTTAGATAGTTTGATTAGTGATTGTTCTACTTTTGACCCGACTTGAATTGCTTCTTTTTTGAAAGCATAAAGACCTGTGATACCACACATGCTGGCTGATAATGAAGCTCTAAGTTAATGTAAACACTAGTACCGTAGCATGAAATATTATATCACCTTATTGGATTATCTGCTGCTGCCGGTTTACATTGGATTGGTGTACTGGATCGCCTCTATGATTCGTAACAGGTACTACCCTGAAGGTCATCCATGGCGCCCCTATTTCCTTTCAGGTCTGACGGTGAAAATATTTGGGTCACTGCTTATCGGACTGATCTACCAGTATTATTATGGTGGTGGTGACACAGCCGAGTACTTCTATCAGGCACAGGCAATGAATTCTGCCTTCACAGACCGGGCTGATAAATGGTTCAGCATTATGGCCCATACGGCTAAATGGTACAACCCGGATTATTGGCCCTATCTCTCCAAAATGTATTGGTATAATGCGCCACCGGAGTTCATGATCATCCGCATTCTCTCGCTCACCAGCCTGTTTACGTTTAGCACCTATCTTCCCACATCTGTCATCTTTGCGGCACTTTCCTTCTCCGGAAGCTGGGCACTCTTCCGGATCCTTGCAACGTTCTATCCTGAAATCAAAAGGGCCATTGCAATATGCGTGCTTTTCATCCCGAGTATCGCACTCTGGGGCTCCGGCATTTTCAAGGATACTATATGTATGGCCGGCCTCGGTTGGTTAACCTTTGCCACGCTGAAAATGCTTGTATACCGCGACTTTAGTCCCGGTAACATCGCATTGGGTGTGTTATCATTCTACCTCATCAGTGTAATTAAAGTATATATCCTTATCGCTTTTATCCCCGGACTGGTACTCTGGATCATGTTCATTTACCTCAGAAACATCAATAGCGCCTTTGTACGGTTCGTTCTACTGGTTCCTATCCTCATCGCTGCTGTATTCGGCTTCACCTATGGTATGGGTAAGCTATCAGATTCACTGGGTAAGTATTCAATCGACAACATGGCCGAAACGGCTCAGGTGACCCGCGACTGGATTGCGGTTTCGTCCACAACGGAAAGTATTGGTTACGATATCGGAGCCTTCGACCCCACATTCGTAGGGATGATCAAAAAACTACCCCTGGCGGTAAACGTAACGCTATTCCGTCCCTACCTCTGGGAAACAAAAAAAGCGCTCCAGTTTATTTCTGCGATCGAAGCAACGCTGTTTCTTCTGATCACGATTAAAGTATTATTGAGTGTCGGACTGCTGAAATTCTGGCGGGCTATCATGGATGACCCTACCATTCAGTTCTGTATCATCTTCAGCCTGATCTTCGCTTTCGCGGTTGGAGTATCCTCCTATAACTTTGGAACGCTTTCAAGATATAAGATCCCCTGCCTTCCATTCTACGCGCTGTCAATGGTACTGATCTACTATCGGTATAAAGACCCGGAAGAAAACAACATCTTCTCGCTCCGTTAAACAAAACCGCGATCATTTCTGAAACAGCTCAAGGAACGTTTTCAGATGTGCATCGACGCTATAGTTGTCAACGATGTGTCTGCGCCCCCGATCCCCCATTTGTTTACGCAAGCTGAAGTCGGAAATCAGCCGTGCAAGACTCCCTTCCCATTCGTCATGGTTCCCCGCAATAAACCCGGTCTGGCCATGCAGAATGATCTCTTCATTCACACCTACGGGACTAGCCACTGCAGGTATTCCCAGAGAGAGGTACTGAATCAACTTGAAACCGCACTTCCCCTCACTCCACGCATCGGCCTTCAGGGGCATCACTCCAATATCAATGTTTATCAGATCCTGAACTTCTGTAGCTTCATTCCAACGCACAAACCGGTAATTGCGAAGGGGAAGCCGGGGGTCTTTATCTGCAATTACTACGAATGCAAACGCCACCCGTTCCTGAAGCCGCTGCAATACCGGAAGAATCTCATCTAAATAGAATAGAGTCGAATGACTGCCTGTCCAGCCAACAACCACCTGATGCTCCTGATGAACTTTTACCAGATGATGCTGATATACTGTGTCTACGCAGGTAGGCATATAGATAGCCTGATCGTTAAATTTCAACGCATACCCCCGGAGAAACTCATTGCCGGCAGCAATCTTATAGGCCCAGCGACAGAGATATTTCACCTTCCAAAAAGCCTTAAAGCCAGCAATGACCCGATTCTCTTCACTTGTATTCGGGATCCAGATTGCATCATCGAAATCATAAATGTACTTTCTCCTTAAAACCCTGGCCAGTATCCATTCCAGAATCGGTGGACCTAAAGGTGCAGCCTCCCGGTGAATAAAAACATAATCATACCGGTGTACCTCAGTAAAGAGACTCGAAAACCTCCTGAAATACCCTTTCATCACACCCCCAAGTTTGCGGCTAAGGGAACCTCCCTGATACAGCACTTTCCAGGTAGATTCATCCATGAACGGAACAATCTTGTACCGGATACCTTCCGCTTCCAGATACCGAAGAAAGAGTTCAACTCTGTATCGTTGACTCGGTGCCTGTTGTTTCGGATATGGCACCCAAAAAAGGATACTGGGATTTCTACTGCTCATCTTCCGGAATTAATTGATTGTAAACCGAAGCATACAAGGTCACACCCTTTTCCAGACTGTAAAACTCTATGGCTCCGGAACGGATTTGCAGCCTGTCCCATCCTGTTGTTTGTACTTCTACGAACGCCCTTCGATAGGATTCTGACGAGAATGATTTAACCACAACTCCAGACTGGTACCTGGAAACCACAGTATCCGTATCACCCACTGAAGTATTACAAACGACGGGAACTCCCATGGACATTAGTTCACCTTGTTTTGTGGGAGAAGACGCCATCTTGGAATAACTCGGCTTAATAAAAAATACACTGTGGTGAAACAAGTCAATGACCACGGGCATTTCCTGACGCGAAGCTGAAGTGATTCTTATAGCGGCCGCAGGAACTCCGGATCGCCTGGATTCCTGTTCAATTAATTCTGCAGGCTCATTAGTAACAAACAGCATGACTGCTTCAGGATGTTGCTCCAATACCTGCTGAAAATATTCCAGCATCTCCTTTAGCAAATACCAGGTACCAATTGAACCGATATAACCAACCACTAACTGGCCTTCCTCGATATCCAGACGCTTCCTCCAAAGGCTCTTGTCGGTTTCCGAAACAGTGTCTGGATCAAACAATCCAGTGTCAACACAGCATGGAATTACTGTTACTGGAAGCGGCTGTCGAACGCCTTCCCATTTCGACATCTCTAGAGCAGCTGCCTCTGTCAGGGAAATCACATGATCGGCCTGATTGAGGAATAGCTTCTCCTTCTTCTTGAAGTAATTATAGATACGCTTATAAACCAGACTTCGCAGGTTCCATAGTCCACCATCTACCCTTTCAT
>JAEYQO010000098.1 GCA_023409975.1 Bacteroidota bacterium
CCCAGTTCCCTGCAAATGTCTGCAGCGCTCTTGCCTGCTTCGTACTCCTTCAACGCATGAACAATCTGCGTCTCTGTAAATCTTGATTTTCTCATATAACAGTTTAAAATTAAAAGTCAATTTTTAAACTGTCCTAATTTTAGGGGAGCTTACAGTTAAATAACGGTTCAGGAATTACCAAGTTTGCAATTACACTATCTAATGGATTTCCAATAGAATCAGTAAGCAAGATGCTGGGTCACAGAAACATCAGGATAACGCAGCATTATGCGAAAATCCTTGACACAAAAGTTAGTGATGATATGAGGTTGTTAAAACATAAGTTTAGTACTGTTGGCTAAATAATACGGGTTAATTTATTCAGTCTTTTTAGAAAGCATGTCAAGCAAAACACTAAATTAGTTTTTTTGCATATGATTATTTCGAAAACTAAATTAGTGTACTGTCTTATTTTAGGTTTTAGCAAAAAACTAGAATAGCGACTATCTTTATTTTAGAAAATGACGACAATGAAAAATTTCAAAGCAGGGAATTATATAAATCAAGGCTATTACAAAAGTTTTCAACCAACAGAAATAAATAGGCAATGGCAAATTGATGACATGAAAGTCCTTCAATTATTAAGCCAAGCAGACCGTGAACTGGGTAGGCTAGACATGTATTCGGAATATATACCGAATATAAGCTTGTTCATTAGCATGCATGTGGTAAAAGAAGCTACGCAATCAAGTAAGATCGAAGGTACACAAACCAATATGGAAGAAGCATTATTGGAAAGAGAAGACGTACCATTAGACAAACGAGACGATTGGGAAGAAGTTCAGAATTACATTAACGCCATGAATAGCGCTGTTGATCTACTCAACACGCTTCCATTTTCGTCTCGCTTAATTCGAGAAACTCACAAGATTTTAATGCAAGGCGTAAGAGGTGAGCATAAACAACCTGGAGATTTTAGGCAAAGTCAAAACTGGATAGGTGGCGCAACTATAAGCGATGCCAGTTTTATACCTCCAGTACATCACACAATCTCCGAACTAATGAGCGATCTGGAACAATTCGTACATAATGACAAGATATTCGTACCAGACCTAATAAAGATTGCTTTAATACATTATCAATTTGAAACAATACATCCTTTTTTAGATGGGAATGGTCGAATAGGACGTTTAATGATTACATTATATCTGGTTGATAAAAAAATACTCAAAAGCCCAATTTTATATCTATCGGACTTCTTCGAAAAAAACAGAAGCCATTACTATGATAACCTTATGAAGGTCCGTGAAAAAAGTGATTTAGATCAATGGCTCAAATTTTTTCTAGTTGGTGTTATCCAAACTGCCCAAAAAGGCATTAGCACCTTTGATGGTATTTTACAGTTACAAAGGCGGGTTGATTCTCAGGTCCAATCTATGGGAACTAGAGCAGGGAATGCACAAAGAGTCATAAGTTATCTATACCAACGTCCGATCATTAACGCTCATAAAGTCTCAGAAACTGCAAATGTTTCAATGGCATCAGCGTATAAAATTATAAAAGATTTAGAGTCCTTTAACATTCTAAAAGAGATTACTGGTGGTCAACGAGACAGGATATACGCTTTCGACCAATACCTGCAATTATTCAAGTGTTAGAATAGTTAATACGGCTTAATTAATTCTGCGGATCAGCTGCATTAAAATCCTCCGCTAGTTGCGTATGAATCATTGCTGTCCGGTAAAAATTGGAAGTTGATGATTTGGAAGTCTGAGAGCATTGATCTTATTGATTTGTGCTGGAATTTGTAAAAGGGAACCCCTACCCATCAAAAAGGGAGATGGGTTCTGGTGGGTAATGCAGCCTTTGAACCCTCAACCAAACGGGCCGTTGGCCATTAGCCTTTGGCCATTGGCTCGTTTTCTACCAGTACGCGACGAAAATCCAACGAAGTATTGTTTTCAAACAATAGGGTTTACATGACACCAGTACGACATCAGTAAGACGTATGTACGACACCGTCCCCTCGTATTATGCCAGTTGGTTGGAACCTTCAAGGAAGGTACATGGGACCTACAAGGAAGGTAGCAGGTACCTGGAAGGGCTTGGGCCCGTTCTGGGGTGTGGTTTGGCTGGTTTTTTGAGATTCGTAACAAAACCCCTGCTGTAACTTGGGCGAATCATTGAAACTGGGTCTGCGGTTCAGAGATATGACGGGTTTCCCCGGACAACAGTGAATAGTTTCCAAAAAAACACTTTTCAGCATTAAAACGTAGATGTATACAAACCAGGTAGGAGCTTGGAATTTATTCTCGCATGGGGATTTACTGTTCATCGAAGGGCCGCAACCGGTGAAGTGGTTACGGATGCATATTTCAAAGTGTTAATGATCGACTGTAAGAAGTATGGCAAGTTACCTGGAAGTGTTACCGATCTTCTGCCTCACATCTATGCTAGTTCGTGTATTGGACGGGGCCGTCGTGCTTGCCTAAGTACTACCCTGTGGTTGTTACAAACGTTCTTCCCTTGCACGAAGGCGGATTAATTCATCAATATATGCTCCTAATGCGAATCAATCAACGATGATCGCTGATGGGCATCATTGGCGGGTTTGAACACTTCCTTCATCTTTGTATTTTAGTAAGGTATGTCAGGCTTTTCAACGAACTCCCTGCTTAAATGGCTGATCATCGTATCACTCAGTCTCTTCCTGTTGAAGGCGGGCGCCGTCCTGTTCATTCCCATGCTGTATGGTCTGCTGGTAGCTTTTGTCATGTATCCTTTCTGCGCCTGGGTGGAGCGCAGAGGGTTCTCCAGAAGCCTTGCCATTACGGTATCACTACTGATCGTGTTAAGTCTTTTCGCTGGTCTGCTCGGAATTCTGTTCTGGCAGGCAACGATTTTCCGACAGGATCTACCAGATATTACCGCCAAGATCGTCCCCGCTCTTGCTGAGTTCAGAAACTGGGTGCAGGAACAGTTCTCTTTTACCTTGCAGATGCAGGACGAATGGCTCCAAAGGGTGGCCTACGACAGTGGAAATAAGGTGACTGGCCTTATCAATAGCGTTTTCAATGCTACCGTACAGACTCTGTTCATGCTGTTCATGATCCCGATTTTTACCGCTCTGTTCCTGTATCACCGCCAAACCTTCGTGCGCTTCGTAGAAACGGTTTTCGGACCTGCTCACAAACAGAAGCTGCAGACGATCCTCACGCAGATCGTCTACACCTACTCCGGATACATCAAAGGTATGGTGCTGGTATATCTCAGCGTCGGTGTACTCAATAGTGTGGGATTGCTGGCGCTGGGTATCCGTCATGCTGTCCTGTTTGGAATGATTACAGCCATCATGACGATCATTCCTTATGTTGGCATTATCATCAGTGCCCTACTCCCCATATCAATCGCATTTGTCACAAAAGACAGTATCTGGTATCCCCTCGGAGTTATCGGGGTATTCGCCTTTGTACAATACCTGGAGGCGAATATTATTTTCCCCGCTGTAGTAGGTCGCCAGCTCAATGTGAGCACCTGGGCCACGCTTGTGGCTATTCTTGCAGGAGGAATCGTCTGGGGAGTTTCCGGGATGATCCTGTTTATCCCCTTCGTAGCTATTCTGAAAGTGGCTGCTGAACATGTCCCTGAGTGGAAGGCTCTATATGTCTTACTTAATCGTAATGATTAGAAATGTCATAATTGTCACAAAAGAGTCAGACGTCCACAGAACTTACTGATATACAGTGTTTTTTGGTGACATTTTGTATATTACCTCTTACTCATTACGCTAATGGAACTATGAATAACAGGGGTACGACTAAGTTGTTACTCAGAAAACTGGCACAGGCCGAGGCATTTTTGGATCTGATCAACGACGGCTGTTTCATTCTCGACGAAGAATGGAAATTCGTCTACCTGAACAAGGCCTTTGAACGTATCTGTAATTGCAGGAAATCCGATTTCATCGGGCGCAATTATTGGGAGATTTACCCAAAGGCCACTTCATTGAAGTTCTATACCTACTACCACAAGGCAATGTTCGAACGGCAGAAGGTTCAGTTCATCGAATACGCCCCCTCCCTCGACAAATGGGTTTCCATACATGCATACCCTCTTGAGAAAGGACTGATCGTTTACTTTACTGACATTACAGAAGAGCGTAAGCTACAGGAGAAAATAGCTGTGAACGAGATGAACCTCCGGTCGCTCATGAATAACACCACAGACCTGATCTGGTCGGTCGACCGGCAATACAGGATCATTTCAGCGAATAGTACCTTCCTCGGGTGGGCACGTAAGTTCACGGATATTGAGCTTTCACAAGGAGATTACGTGTTGCATACCACCTTTGGTGAGGAGCGTATCGAACGCTGGAAGCGCTATTACGATGCCGTTTTCATGGGAAAGACCTTCACCATTACCGAGGTATTTGAACACCAGGGAGATAACCGGTACTCAGAGGCACGTCTCAGCCCTATTTATGATCCTGAACGTGGAATCATCGGTGCGAGCTGTACCTCAAGAGATATCACAGAAGCACAGAAAGCATTCCTGATCATTCAGGAACAAAATGAGCGGCTGCGGGAAATCGCCTGGCGATTGTCGCACCAGGTACGCAGCCAGGTGGCCACCATCATGGGATTGACCCAGTTGTTCAATCCCGAAGAAGTCCACGATCCCACCAATTCTGTCGTTCTGAACGGGATCGATGAAACGGCTCGTGAGCTGGACAAGATCATCCGTCAGATCAATCAGCAGACGAGCGTTTTATAGCACCGTTACATACAAGTTTGAGTTTTAATTTGTTTCTTTGCCATGCGTTTTATGGGCACCGGATTGGGTAAGGAAGCACTATTCAGGCAGTTGTTTGCAGCAGAATATCAGAAGCTGTGCCGCTATGCCTTCAGTTTTCTGCAGGATGAACAAACCTCCGAGGATGTCGTTCAGGAAACCTTTATTAAAATCTGGCAACAAAAGCAGGAACTAATCGGCGCTCAGGAAATCCGGTTCTATCTGATCAATGCAGTCCGCAACAACTGCATCTCTTATTTGCGGAAGCGTAAAAACCAGCCTGTCCAGTTTACAGATTCCACTCCGGAACCCGAGCCCGAGCCAGTGATCACCCGCGCTGCCCAAATGGAACTGTTAGACGAGCAACAGCGAAAGGTTGCCGAAGCTCTCGAACAATTACCACCAAAATGCAAGGAGATCTTCCTTCTGATCAAATTACACGGGCTGAGCTATAAGGAGGCGGCAGCTAGTCTGGAACTTTCTGTTAAGACCATCGAGAATCAGATGGGTAAGGCTATCAAACTGCTGCGGGAATTTGCGCTTACGCCTTCGGTCTGGCTATATCTTTTCATATTCATCAGGCAATTATTGTCGAACATAGGGGTTTTCAGGCCCTCCAGCGTTTTCTAAACAGTGATGACAGAGGCAGAAATTTATAACAGGATGGCAAAAGTGCTCAGCGGGGAAGCCTCGGCTGACGAGCTGGAGGCGTTCGATAGCTGGCTTGAAGCTGATCCTGCAAACAAAGCGACCTTCGTCAACCTGAAATCTGCCTGGATGCAGGCGGACACGCTCTTAGAGCAACCAAGGTTCGATACGGCTGCTGCCTGGATCAAAGTGAATGAGCAGCTATTGAAGGGCCCTGAAAAACCTGCGTCCCGTAGCATCCATCTTCCGGTTTGGAGTAAGGTTTTCCTTGCTGCTGCTGCCGTTCTGGTCATCGGGTTTATCGGATTCTGGAAGCTGTTTCAAACAGGAACTGTGGTCGTCGTTGCCTCAGATCAGCTAAATGAAATCGCACTACCCGACGGATCTGTGGTGATCCTGAAACCGGGCAGCACGCTTGAATATCCCAGAAGTTTCTCTGGCGAAAGCAGATCAGTAACTATGGAAGGGGAAGGCTTTTTTGATGTCACCCGCAATCCGGATCTTCCCTTCATCATAGATGCAGGGGCAGCCAGTGTCAGGGTTTTGGGTACCAGTTTTAATGTAGAGAGCGACCAGGATTCTGTGGTCGTTACGGTGTCCACAGGAAGCGTACTGGTGAAATCAAATCAGGTGGAAGGACTTCAGATCACGCTGAAAGCCGGGGAACGAGCCAGCGCCGGCAATAAAACACTTCAGAAAACATCGGCCCTCAATCAAAACCACTTGTACTGGAAAACCGGTCAGATGGAATTTCAGAATACGCCGCTGCAAACCGTTGTTGATGAATTAAAAAGGTATGCTGATATTGACCTCCGTTTCAGTGATGCTGCCAGCAGGGATTTTCGCGGTCAGTTGGTGACGATTAGTTTCAAAGGACAAACCAATGAACAAATTCTGGAGGCCTTAGGCCGGATTACCAACGGCACAATCAGCCAGAAGGATAAACAATATATTTTAGGTCCCGGTCGATAATGTTCAGAAAGGCAGCCATCTGTCTCATCATCCTGATGTGTACGGCACTGGACCTTCCGGCCCAGACTGATCAACTACTTTTGCGCCCCTATACACCTGTCCAGAAGGAAGGAACTGTCGGCTACTTTCTGGAAGATATTTCAAAGCAGGCGGGAGTTGAACTTTCCTATAGCAGTGCTGTAGTTGACCTGAAACGGTCGATCCGTTTAAGAATTCGCACTTATACTGTGGAACAGGTCCTCGGGCTGCTGCTACAGCACCAGCAAGTTGAAATCCTCGTGAATGGCGGGCAAATCCTGCTAGTTGCCAAAACCGGGCCGGAGCCGGCAAAAGACTATACGATCTATGGTTATATCCGCGATGCGGACACCAAAGAGATCCTGATCGGAGCCATCATCTATGCACCGGGAACCGGACTGGTCACCGCTACCAACGAATATGGCTACTACAGTCTTACCTTGCCGGTTGAAGCTCAGCGGATCGTCGTTAGTTATGTTGGCTATACCTCCGATACCATTCCGACAGCCGCTGCCAGCACGCGGAAGGATGTTGCACTCAACACTGCGGGATCTCTTGAAGAGGTGGTGGTTTCTGATCAGGAAGGCCGGTATGGACAGGGGGGCTACTACAGACTTGTTCCGGGTGATATAGAGAAACAGCAGGCACTGCTGGGAGAGCAGGATGTGCTGCGCAGCCTCCAATACATTCCCGGAGTTCAGTCTACACTCGATGGCGGGACCGGTGTAATGGTCCGCGGGGGCGATCCGGGTCAGAACCTGAACCTCCTGGATGGCAGTCCGCTCTATTTCGTTGATCATTTTTTTGGTGTCACCTCTGTTTATAACACGGACGCCATCAAATCGGTAGACTTTCATAAAGGTGCTTTCCCCTCCCGCTATGGAGGCCGGTTATCTTCTGTGATCGATGTTCATACCCGGGATGGCGATATGGAGCGTTATGGGGGACAGTTCACGATGGGTCTGGTCAAAAGCAGCCTGACCCTGGAGGGACCACTGATCAAAAATAAAGCCTCGGTGATGCTTTCGGGAAGGCGCACCTGGATAGACGGTCTCTGGAGGCCTTTTGACAATGCCGTGGGTGTTGACTTCTATGATGTGAACCTGAAGGCCAATTATATCCTGAATCGTAATAACCGTTTTTTTCTCAGCCTGTATAGCGGAAGAGACCAGATAAGGCTTCAGCTCGATGAGACAGATTTCCGGGTACGCTGGCGCAATTTCCTGGGCTCTCTGAGGTGGAACACCATCCTGAGTTCAAAAGCATTCCTCCACACAAATCTCAGTTTCAGCGACTACCGTTTTCGACTGAACGACAGACGGATCGATTTCGGGTTTGACACCAGTTTCTCCTACATCGACTATAACGGCAGTTCCGGTATCAGGGATGCTACCCTGCGCTCACAATTACAATGGTACCCGGGCGGCCGGCATAAGCTTCAGGCGGGCCTGATCTTCGCATTGATGGAGTTCGTACCCACAGCAATAGACTATGGCTTTCTACAATCGCCGCAGGGTATCAATACGGATCAGCATAAGGAGCACGCGAAGGAAATCAGCGTGTATGCAGAGGATGAGATCAGGCTTCACGATCGCTGGAAATTAAGGGCGGGATTCCATGTTTCTAACTGGTTCAGCGACCAGTTTCAATACACCAGCTTTCAGCCCCGGCTGTACACTTCCTGGCGCGCGGCACCGGAACAGTACCTCCATTTTTCACTGACAAGGATGTCTCAGTTCCTGCATCTCGTAAGCACCAATACCGTGGGTCTCCCGACCGATTTCTGGGTGCCGGGTACCGCCAGGCTGAAACCTGAAAACGCCTGGCTCACCAGCATCGGACTATCCGGAATTTTCAAAGGGATCAATTACCAGGCAGAGGGGTATTTTAAGATGATCGACGGTGCCACACAATATACCAGCGGAGGTGACATTTTTGAAAACAGCGAACAATGGCAGTATAAGTTGTCGCAGGGTAAGGGATGGTCGTATGGTGCAGAGCTCGGATTAAATAAGGCATGGGGACCGTTTGAAGCAAGTCTTGCCTATACACTGGCCTGGAACTGGAGGCAATTCGACGATCTGAACGGTGGCGAGCGTTTCCCTCACCGGTACGACCGGCGTCATAACCTGAAGATTGGATTGATCTACCAACCCGTCAGGAATTTTGACCTTGCTGCCAGCTGGCTTTGGATGTCCGGAGAGGCCATCACACTCCCGGATCAGGTTTATCCCGATCTTGACAACAACCTCGGAATTGGAAACAGTTCCGGCTTACCGGGAGCCACCTATACTTATCATTATGCAGACTGGAACGGTTACCGGCTGCCGCCGGTCCACAGGCTGGACCTGGGAGCCAATTTCAGAAAGTACGGGCGGGGGAAATATGTTCGCACCTGGTCGATTGGTGTGTTCAATGCCTATGCAAGAAATAATATTCTCTTTGTTGACCTGCAACCGAACGAAGAAGGGAATCTGGAACTTTCCGCATTGAGCTTTCTGCGTTTCGTTCCCTATGTGACTTACAAAATGGAGTTTTAGTATGAAGCGGCTAACAGAGATCCTGGGCATTCTGACATTATGGGCTCTCGCATCGTGTGAGCAAAGGCTGCTGCTGGATGAGGTGAGCGGGTCTCAAAAGATCGTTTTGCTGGGAGAGCTTGCTGCTGGTGACACGGTTCTCATCAGGGGCGGCCAGAGCAGACATCTTTCGCAGGCAGGTCAGTTCACTGATCCCGATCCGATGATGCTCGTTTTGAGGGATCAGGAAACCGGACTAAACATTCCTCTTTCAACCTATCCCGATTTTAATAGCTCCTTCACCGGTACACACCCCTACTCTGCTACAGAAAAAATCAAAAGTGGCAGCCGGTACCGGATAGAGGCTACTCATGCCCAGCTCGGAACAGTAACTGCGACAGTCAATGTGCCGGCACCATTTCAATCCGTGGTCAGCGATACCGGTGTGACAAGCTACGGGGGTGTGGCCGTTTGGGCGTGTGCCGTCGAGCTAAAGGATGCTGGCGAAATAGACCACTATTATATGGTGGAGGCGGTGAAAGAGGTGTTACACATTACAGGCAGTTTCCAGCATAATGGTTTTACCTACTTCCTGGACAGCGACCGATGGTTATACGATAGTTTGAAAGCAAGCGGGGTGCCCGTACCACTGACGCTGGATACCAGTTTCACCGGCTCGTTGCTGAGAGTCCCTGTTTTTACCGATGATATCGCTACCGAAAACCTTCAGTTCGGGTCTGCAGCACAAGCCCATCATAGAATCTTACTCAGCGACAAATCGTTCAATGGGGCTGCACACCGGTTACAACTATTTCTCGATCTTCAGGCAATCCAGGCTGAGGGTTGGAAAGGAAGGGTCGAGCTAAGGGTTCAGTCAATTGACAAGAGTTATTTCCAGTTTTTGAGAAGCTATGAACAAAGGAGTAGTGGATCAGAATTCCCTGAAAACCATCATGCTGTGAAAATTGAAGGGAATGTCGAGGGAGGACTTGGGATCATCGGTGGTGTCTACAGGAACCGGTTCATCTACTACTTTGATGACTGGGGGATTTGAAAGCTGATTGTCACAACTAACTAAGCGTTATTGACAATCTGCTGATAATGTTTTACTTTGCTTGGAAATTATTTGGATTAGTCCCATACTATATTAATTTTGCTTTCTAAATTTCAAACTAAACACAACTGAACTGTGGCGTACGAGAACAAAAACTTTGGTGACAACAGGAATAATGAAAGTCTTTTCAGCAAACGGATCAAGGCCGGGAAAAGGAGGACTTATTTCTTTGATGTACGATCAACCCGTGGCAATGATTATTTCATCACCATCACGGAAAGCAAGAAGCGCTTCGATGATAACGGTTACGACAGGCACAAGATGTTTCTTTACAAGGAGGATTTCAATAAATTCCTTGTAGCGCTTACGGAGACTGTGAATTATGTAAAAACTGACCTGATGCCTGACTTCGATTTTGACGCGTTCAATCATGATCAGGAGAATGAAGAAAGCATGACCAGTACAGTAGCAGAAGCAGAAGGTGAAAACGTGGAAGACTGGAAAATGTAATTCTGCTTTAAGTCTAAACTCATAAAAAAAAGTCCCGGAATCCGGGACTTTTTTAATGTCTGTACCCAGGCTATTCTGTGTCCTTGTTTGCGGGCTTTTTCATGATAGCATATACCTCGATACCGAATCCGATCATCATCAACAGCGGCGCCAGTGTGATTCTGCGGAAGCTATACAGTTCATCGTAATTGAATACATTGGGGTCTTCACTCTTTCCACCTGCTACCAGCACCAGACCTAGCAGAATCAATACGACACCGATAATCATCCAGGTATAGTTGCTTTTGTCGAAAAGGAAAACCTGGTTTCCTCTTGGGGTGTTGGTTTTATTGGTTGTTGCCATAGAATATCAATATTAATAGTTTAGTATAGATCGTCAACGTGCATTTTGAGATACTTGATCACGGACCGGTGGGTACTCACCAGGGAAATCAGGATTCCCATGATGACCATACCGGACATCAGGATGACCAGCAGCGCCGGCTCATGAAGCGCCTTTAGCGAAGGTAGCTGGTTCTCTGCAAATGAGATGACCAGCCAGAGCCCTATGACTGCAATAACCCCGCTGATCAGGCCATTGATAACGGCTCGCTGATCGAAGGGCCTGGTTATGAAATTCCTGGTTGCTCCTACCATCTGCATGGTCTTAATAAGAAAGCGGTTGCTGAACATCGCAAGCCTTACTGTGTTATCTATTAAGACGACTACAACGAGAAAAAGGATCAGTGAAACGGCTGCCAGAATTATGCTAATTTTTCTAAAATTAGCATTCATCTTGTCGATGACTGTGTTAGGGTAGCTCACTTCCCTCACAATATTACTTTGCATCAGGAAGGTCTCAATGCGTTTGAGACTATCGGTATTCACATACTCTGAGTACAGCTTGAAGTTGATCGAAGAGTATAATGGATTGAACTCCAGCAGAGAGGTAAACTCCTCGCCCCATTCGGCCTCGAACTCCTGCGCTGCTTCTTCCTTTGTAGTGATCGAGGATTGCCGGACGAAGGGCTGCCGATCGAGGACTTCCTTAAGTTCGGTTGCCTTCTCCATTTGTGTATTGTCATGAAGAACAACCTGAATTTCAATATCTTCCTTGAAAACACGTGTGAGGCCCCGGCCATTGATCACGAGCCAGCCAAGTAATCCGAGCAGGAAGAGCACTAAGGAAACACCAAGAATCGCATAGAAATAAGAAGGTTTCGATTTCTGTCCTGTGGCCATGAATCAAAAGTAAGATATTTGGTTGATGCTTCGCAGTGGTGAGTAGACAGTTATCAGTCAGTAGTCAGCACTACACGAGGCTGTAAGTGTCGGAGACTTTTACATTCACTGAAGACATTTCGCGAACAGCTTCGGTGATAGCCTGAGCATCATAGCCACATTCCCTGTGCAACTCCTCGGGTTTGCCGTGCTCAACGATCCTGTCGGGGATACCAAGGATCTTCACCTGTACCTGATAACCGTTGGCATTGAGGAATTCCAGAACGGCAGAGCCGAAGCCTCCTACAACCGTACCGTCTTCTACCGTTACGATCTTGCTGAAGCGGGAAGCGATATCATGCAGCATGGCTTCGTCCAGAGGCTTTGCGAACCGGAGGTCATAGTGGGCGGGGTTCAGACCTTCTGTAACAAGGTCTCTGCATGCCTGTACAGCAAAATTACCCGGGTGGCCGAGGGTCAGGATCGCCACATCTTCACCTTCCCGGATCAGCCTACCTGTACCGATGGCTATCTTCTCCATTGGCGTACGCCATTCCGGCATTACACCTTGTCCGCGCGGGTAGCGGATAACGAAAGGCAGCTCCGTCTCATCGTGCTGCGCGGTGTACATCAGGTTCCTGAGCTCCGCTTCATTCATCGGGGCGCTGACGATCATGTTGGGAATGCAGCGCATATAAGCGATGTCGTAGCAACCGTGGTGCGTAGGACCGTCATCCCCTACAAGACCTGCCCTGTCGAGACAGAATACCACCGGCAGCTTTTGAATAGCCACATCGTGTATGACCATATCATAGGCCCGCTGCATGAAGGAACTGTAGATATTACAGAACACACGCATACCCTGAGTTGCCAGGCCGGCACTAACTGTTACCGCATGCTGTTCAGCAATTCCTACATCCAATGCACGGTCCGGCATGGCCTCCATCATATATTTCAGGGAGCAGCCGGAAGGCATCGCTGGTGTGATGCCCATGATCTTAGGGTTTTGCTCTGCCAGTTCGATGATGGTATGACCGAAAACATCCTGGTATTTCGGAGGTTCCGGAACAGTGACCAGTCTCTTATTGATCTTTCCTGTGATCTTGTCGAAGGTACCGGGTGCATGCCAGAGTGTCTGATCCTTTTCTGCAAGATCATAGCCCTTGCCCTTCACCGTTTTTATGTGAAGCAGTTTGGGCCCGGGAATATCCTTCAGGTCTTCGAGAATTTCAGAGAGCTTCAGAATATTATGACCGTCAATGGGCCCGAAGTATCTCAGCCCCAGCGCTTCGAAAAGATTGCTCGAGCTGGAGATCATCCCTTTGATACTGGCCTCTAACTTGGAAGCCATGTCCCTCTGAAAATCGGGATAAGGCAGCTTGCCTAGAAACTTCCAGACATCGTCGCGCAACCTGTTCCAGGAATGGGAGGTCGTAATGTCTGTCAGGTATTCTTTGAGCGCACCGACATTCGGGTCGATGCTCATATTATTATCGTTGAGGATTACCAGCAGGTTGGCATTGCTCACACCTGCGTGATTCAGCGCTTCGAAGGGAAGGCCGGCTGTCATGGCACCATCGCCAATGATGGCTACATGCTGGCGGTGTTCTTCACCCTTGAGCCTGGAGGCGATGGCCATACCCAGCGCGGCAGAGATGGATGTAGAGGAATGGCCGACACCAAAGGCATCGTACTCACTTTCTGAACGTTTAGGGAAACCACTTAGACCGCCGTACTTTCTGTTTGTATGAAAGATCTTCCTTCTGCCCGTGAGGATCTTATGCCCATAGGCCTGATGACCTACGTCCCAGACCAGTTGATCGTCGGGTGTGTTAAACACATAGTGCAGCGCCACGGTGAGCTCAACCACACCAAGGCTGGCACCAAAGTGACCGCCGTGAACACTCACGCAATCTATGATGAACTGTCTCAGCTCGTGACAAACCTGTTGCAGTTGTGCCTTATCGAGCTTCCTGAGATCGTCGGGGGTATTGATTTGACTTAGTAATGGTCCGGCGGCGATTTCTCCCATTCTTAGCTGAAAATATCGTTCAAAAATAAGTAAAAAACCTGATGGCTATTCTTGATTATCTGAACCTGATCTGTTAATAAATCTGCGCCAGCAGCTATTCAGCGTGATTTTAAGTTACTTAAGCCTTTACTTTGCCGGGAAATGAGGACGATCCATGTTCAACAGATACTGGCGTGACTATCCCTGGTTCCTGCAGCTTGTGCAGTTCATTATCCTGACGTTTGTCATGTTCTCCTTTTTTGTACTGGGTCTCGGAACTGTTGTCGTTCCGATGCTTACGGGTTACAGGTTGGAGCAGGTGGCCACGATCAGTTCTGAAAGTCCGTTCCTGCTGCGTCAGGCCGCCCTTCTCTGGCAGTTCCTGTACAGTCTGGGCACATTTCTGATTCCCCCGCTCCTCTTTGCCTATGTTACCCATCCCAGGCCATCCACCTATCTCGGGTTCAGAAAACCGGGGAAGTCTGTACACTGGATCATTGTTCCGTTGCTCATGCTGGGGCTCATGCTGGTCATGCTACAGATGAGCCACTGGATCGAGCTGCTACCCTTCTGGTCCGAGGCCACCCGTGCCGAGGCAGACCGCATGGAAAAAACCACCATGGCACTGACGGAGATGCCATCTGCCCTGGAATACCTGAAAATCCTGTCGCTGATGGCTTTGCTGCCTGCGCTGGGTGAAGAGTTGTTCTTCCGTGGTGTACTCCTGCGCTTCGCAGCCAGGAAAAGCACGACCATGGTACTACCGATCCTGTTGTCCGCACTGATGTTCGCATTTGTCCACCTCAACACTTTCGGACTGATTCCCATATTCCTTGCCGGAGTGGTACTGGCGCTGATCTATTACTGGACAGGTTCTATCTGGTTAAGTATCCTTGCTCATTTCCTGAACAATGGGTTACAGATCACCCTGATGTACCTGAGCGAACATGTACCCTCATTTGCCTCCCTGAAAGATGCTAACGAAATTCCTATGCCCCTTTTCGCAGCCGGCCTCGTTTTGGCCGCTTTCACCCTCTGGTGGCTGTGGCGGGAACGTACGCCCATGCCCAATAGCTGGAGCGAGGATTTCACCCCTGAGGAATTAGTGGAGGAAGGACGCTAATTTTGTAGTAAGTCGAAACAATGCCTTTACACATTCCAACATTTCTGACCCGTCTTGGTTCTGCAGTGGTGTTTGCCATAATCCTGCTTGGCGGACTCCTCTGGAATGACTGGGCTTTCCTCGTACTGTTCATGTTGATCCAGTTCCTTTGCATTCATGAGTATTTCAAGCTGATGAACAGGATCATTCCGGGACAGAAGCATGTGTTTCTGGCGCAAAGGATCACTCAGGCTTTCTCGTTTCTATTTCTGGGCCTCGTGGGACTGTCGATATTAGAGTTCGGTCCTTATGAGGTCGATCTATGGCCTGCAGCATTTTTCTTCCCTGCCGTGTTTTTGATTCTCAATGTATTCTTTGTTCAGAGTTTCTGGTCCAGTACACTGAAAGCATTCGGAGCAATGATGTATATCACCTTGCCTATAGCTCTAATGGTAGGAATGCGGAGCATGAGCGCGGTGATTCCGCTGGCACTAATACTGATGATCTGGACCAACGATACGATGGCCTATCTTGTTGGATCCTTCATCGGGAAAAAGCCCCTGTCGAAGATCTCTCCTAAAAAGACCTGGGAAGGCACCATTGGCGGGTCGCTGCTCACCATTGCCGGTGCCGCTATCTGGGGCTATTATGCACCCTGGTATACCATGACCGACTGGATTGCCCTTGCACTGATCGTAAGCATTACCGGAAACCTGGGAGATCTGCTGGAATCTAAGCTTAAACGAATGGCTGATGTGAAGGACTCCGGGAGTATCATGCCGGGCCACGGAGGCGCGCTGGACCGGTTTGATTCGCT
The DNA here is from genome assembly GCA_023409975.1 of Bacteroidota bacterium. Classification (GTDB taxonomy): domain Bacteria; phylum Bacteroidota; class Bacteroidia; order Chitinophagales; family Chitinophagaceae; genus JAFIGV01. The sequence continues at coordinate 15,622 of JAEYQO010000098.1, forward strand.
GCTGGTGGCGATCCCCTTCGCGTTTTCCTATGCCTATCTTTTCATGCCGGCGGTTCCGGTGGTCATTTTTTAAACTTATTATTGCAACATAATTATCCACGATGCATATTCACCGCGAAGGTTATAAATATATACTGATCGCCACCATCACCTGGGCGCTGTTTGCCTGGGTCTCTTACCGGTTCTTCTTTGATGTTCCTGTGCTTTTCTGGCTGGTCAACCTGATCTGTTTTCTTCTATGGTTCTGGATTCTCTGGTTCTTCAGGATTCCTAAGCGGCAATTCATGGAGGGCGAGGCAAAGATCGTGGCTCCTGCAGATGGAAAGGTTGTGGTTATTGAAGAAACCTATGAGCCGGAATACTTTAAAGAACGCAGGCTGCAGGTATCCATTTTCATGTCTCCGCTGAATGTACACGTGAACAGGAATCCGATCAGTGGCGAGGTGAAGTATATGAAATACCATCCGGGCAAGTATCTTGTGGCCTGGCACCCGAAGTCTTCTACGGAGAATGAAAGGACCACCCTGGTCATTGCCAACGGCCGGATGGAGTTGATGATGCGGCAGATCGCCGGCGCACTGGCCAGAAGGATTTGTTTTTATGTCAAAGAGGGGGATCAGGTCCGCCAGAACGACGAGTTTGGCTTCATCCGGTTCGGGTCCAGGGTAGATGTTTTTCTGCCTATAGGCACCAAGGTAGATGTTAAATTAGGCGAAATTGTGAAGGGTGGTGTCAGCGTGCTGGCGCATTTACCATAAATTCGTATCTTTATATTCTTAAAAAAACCAACATGAAGAAACTTACCTTGTTCCTTGGTGCCCTGATGATTGCAGGTGCTTCGTTTGCGTGTGATGGCGGCAAGAAAGGCGATAAAGCCTGCTGCAAGAAAACTGAACAGAAAGCGTGCTGCAAGAAAGGCGACAAGAAAGATTGCGCTAAAACTGCAGAAGCTAAGAAAGAAGAAAAGAAAGCCGAGAAGAAATCCTAGAGATACAGGTCTCAGGTTTTATCTGATAGAAACGGTTAGTGCGCGCACTAACCGTTTCTATTTTTGAAGAACTCCAATAAAGTTTTAGCTGACAATGGTACCGACCATGCGACCTTCGACGACACTCAGCAGATTTCCGGGTTTGTGCATATCGAAAACGATGATCGGCAGATTATTTTCCTGGCAGAGCGTGAATGCCGTCATATCCATCACTTTCAGTCCCTGGCTGATCACCTCTCCGAAGCTAAGGCGTTCGTAACGCGTGGCAGTTTTGTCTTTCTCGGGGTCTGCACTATAGATACCATCCACACGAGTGCCTTTCAGGATCACATCCGCATTGATTTCAATAGCGCGGAGGGAACCTGCTGTATCCGTAGTGAAATAAGGGTTTCCAGTGCCAGCGCCGAAGATGACTACCCTTCCCTTCTCAAGGTGACGGATGGCCTTCCGGCGGATATAGGGTTCTGCCACCTGTTCCATTTTGATCGCGCTCTGCAACCTCGTTTTCACCCCCAGTTTCTCCAGTGAGGCCTGAAGCGCCATGCCATTGATGACCGTGGCCAACATGCCCATATAGTCTCCCTGTGCACGCTCGATACCGGTCTCCGCCTCGTTCATACCTCTGTATATATTACCACCTCCGATCACAACGGCTACCTGGACACCGATATCGGTAACTGCTTTGATATCAGTGGCATAAGCCTCCAGCATCTGCGGGTCGATACCAAAATTGCGGGTTCCCATGAGGGATTCGCCGGAAAGTTTTAATAATACCCTGTTGTATTTTGGAAGCATATGAGTTGATTTGGAGAAAAGGATCTTGGGTTTCCGGGTGCAAAAGAAAGAAAAAACTCAGAATTATTCTGATCGTTTCTTTGTTCAAGCCATTCACCAGCTTGTTTTCCAGGGCTTTCTGCCCGTTACACAAGATAGAAATACGCCGCAACCTGCACCAGGATCCCGATGATGTAACCCAGCCAGATCTCCCGCGCGAGATGTGCATTCAGAATCATTCTTGCCGTACCGATCAGCCCCGCAACGACGAGTGCGATGAAGAACGGAATGCTCATATTCACCGGACTGTTGAACATCAGGATAATGAGAATCCCCAGCAGACTCCCTGCCCCGGTCGTATGCATGCTGATCTTAACGAAGATATTGATCATGAACACCGCTATCACCCCCCAGAAAGCTGCCAGGAGAATAAGCTGGAGCATGAATGGCGCGTTAATGTTCCTGGCCACATGGTGTGCCCAGAAGTAGAACACCATCGTTCCTATAAGCGGTATGATCCGGTCTTTCGCCGTGTGCAGATGGATGCTTTCTATAAATCCCACCGCTTTGGTCAACAGCGTCGCAACAATCGGGAAGAACGCGGTAAGCAGAAAGACGGACAATAGTAGTTGGTAGAACCTTGCAGGAGGCAGACCTGCAAAACTGGCGGGGGACAATTTATACACCATAAAGGTGATCAATGACGGGATGAATACCGGATGCAGCAGATAACTGATGATCATAGCGGGTATTCGAAGTGCAGGCGAAAAACTCCTGGCCACTGGTATTTGTTCTTTGTTGGTGTCTGTTGAGATCATCCTTCGAGGTTTTGGCGAAGCCATTGAGTTATTTCGTCTTTAGTCATTCCCTTTCTGACAGCATAGTCTTCCAGTTGATCCTCCAGAATCCTTCCTACTCCGAAATAGGTGCTCTGGGGATGACTGAAGTACCAGCCGCAGACAGCGGCGCCCGGGTACATGGCAAGCGACTCCGTAAGTGTGATTCCTGCCTTGTTTGTAGCATCCAGCAGGGCGAATAGTTTGTGTTTTTCTGTATGATCGGGACAGGCCGGATAGCCAGGAGCCGGGCGAATACCCTGATATTTTTCCCTGATCAGGTCTTCAGGTGAAAGCTGTTCTTCCCGGGCATAACCCCAGAACTCTGTCCTTGTTCGTTTGTGCAACAATTCGGCAAAGGCTTCTGCCAGTCGGTCGGCCAATGCCTGCAACATAATCTTGTTGTAGTCATCATGCTCTGCAATAAACCTTTGCAGGTGTGGCTCTATTCCGTGTATGCCTACCGCAAACGCGCCCATGAAATCCCTTCCCTCAGGTTTTATGAAATCAGCGAGCGAGAAGCTTGGCTGGCCTGCAGCCTTCTTAATCTGCTGGCGCAGCATTTCCAGGCTGGTAAGCACAGTTCCTGTCTCATCCTTAATGCTGATGCTATCCGGTCCGGTTCTCTCCACCTCCCAGAAACCAACCACACCCCTTGCCTGAAGCCAGTTTTCGGCGATGATCTGATCCAATAGCCTGTTGGCATCATTGAATAGTTTGGTGGCCTCTGTTCCTGCATGAGGATCACTGAGAATAGCAGGGTATTTCCCTTTGAGCTCCCAGGCGATGAAGAAAGGATTCCAGTCGATGAACCCTCTGATCTCGTTCAGGTCATAATTATCAAAAGCGAGGGTTCCTTTTACTGCAGGTACCGGTGGTTCATACCCTTCCCAATCGATGGCAACCTGGTTGCTGCAGGCATCTTTGTAACTGATGTATTGTTTCACTCCCTGCTTACCTGCATAATCCTTGCGTAATTGTTCATACTCCGCTGCTATCTGCGAAAGAAATTGTGGTTTTTGTTCCTGTTGCAATAACTGCCCTACCGTGGTAACGCTGCGACTGGCATCCAGAACATAAACGACGCCATTGTCATACTCCGGAGCGATCCGAAGTGCAGTATGCGTTCTGGAGGTTGTGGCACCACCGATCAGCAGGGGCTGTTTCATGCCTCGCCGCTTCATTTCCCGGGCTACATGTACCATTTCATCCAGTGAGGGCGTAATCAATCCGCTCAGACCGATCATGTCTACCTGTTCCTTCTCTGCTGTATCGAGGATCTTATCGGCAGGTACCATCACACCCAGATCGATGATTTCATATCCATTGCAGCCCAGCACGACCCCGACGATATTCTTACCGATATCATGAACATCACCTTTTACCGTAGCCAGCAGGATCTTTGCGGCTCCTGCCTGCTCTGTAGCAGTCGCCCCCCCGGCTTCCAGCGCTTTTCGGCGCTCTTCCTTTTCCGCTTCAATAAAAGGTGTCAGGATCGCGACGGATTTCTTCATCACGCGGGCGCTCTTCACCACCTGCGGAAGGAACATCTTTCCGCTGCCAAAGAGATCGCCTACTACATTCATCCCTGCCATCAGCGGCCCCTCAATCACGTCCAGTGGCCGGGGGTATTGCTGCCGAGCCTCTTCCGTATCCTGATCTATATATTCGGTGATACCATTCACCAGCGCATGTTTCAGCCTTTCCTCTACCGGGGTATTCCGCCAGGCCTCATCCTTTTTCACTTCCTTACCTCTGGCCTTCACGGTCTCGGCGAAGGTCACAAGGCGTTCTGTTGCGTCTGCGTTCCTGTTCAGCACTACATCTTCACACAGTGTTCTCAGCTCCGGTTCGATCTCTGAGTACACCTGTAACTGACCGGCATTAACGATGCCCATGTCCAGACCTGCACTGATGGCGTGATAAAGAAACACGGCGTGAATGGCTTCCCTGACCGGATCGTTACCTCTGAAGGAGAAGGAGACATTGCTGACGCCGCCGCTCACCTTAACCAGGGGCATTTTCTGTTTGATGATCTTAGTAGCTTCTATGAAGTCGACCGCATAGTTATTGTGTTCTTCGATACCCGTTGCGATCGCAAAAATGTTGGGATCGAATATGATCTCCTGCGGATCGAAACCCACAGTCTCTGTGAGGATCGAGTAAGCCCTTTGGCAGATATTGATCCGGCGTTCCAAAGTGTCCGCCTGTCCATCTTCATCGAAAGCCATTACCACCACTGCCGCACAGTAGTCCTTACAGATAATGGCCTGCTCGACAAACTTCGCTTCACCTTCTTTCAGAGAAATGGAATTGACGATGCACTTCCCCTGTACGCATTTGAGTCCTGCTTCGATGATGGAGAACTTAGAAGAGTCGATCATCACCGGGATCTTAGCGATATCCGGTTCACTCTGGAGCAGGTTAAGAAACGTCGTCATGGCCTTTTCCCCGTCGAGAAGGGCGTCATCCATATTTACATCGAGAATCTGGGCACCCCCCTCTACCTGCTGGCGGGCCACCGACAGGGCTTCCTCGAAATTACCTTCCCTGATCAGACGGGCGAACTTCTTCGACCCTGTAACATTGGTGCGTTCACCGATATTGATAAAATTAGACTCAGGACGGAGCACAAGGGGCTCCAGGCCGCTAAGCCTCAGGAAAGGTTGGATAGACATGGGTGCAAAAATAAGCCTTAGTGGTTAGTGGTAACAGTAATTCACCGGTGGCTGATCTGGTTACCGGGCCTAACAGGAGGAAATACCCGCCCAAATCCGGATACAGCGTCTTGTGCCGGAGTTGTACCTTTACACCCTTTAGTAAAAAATCAAGATGAGCAAGACAGAAGGTGGAGCTTCCTTCCCCGAGAGAGCGGAAAATTCAAACGACAACGGTAAACGGAATCAGGCAACAAGGGGCAAGGGCAGCAATAAAGGCACGACTTCCTCCAGGCCAGCCGGCAACAGGAGCGGTTCCGGACGTTCGTCCTTTGGGAACGAGGAAAAACCCCAGCGCAGGAGTGACAAGAAGAAGTTTTCCCCTTCGGATAAGAAACGCGAAGCGCAGCAGGCTCAGCGTCCGGCAAAGCGGAGGTCACAGGAGGATGCCGGCCAGGAAGGACGGGAAGAGCGTGGTGAAAGAAAACCCTATGGTCAGCAGGATCGTGAGAGAAGGACGGCCAGGAAGTTTGAGGACGGTGAAAGAAGAAGCGACCGCCGTGATGGCGCCGGTAAACCATCCTTCAGGAAAAATGACAGAACCAGGGGAGACAAAAAGCCCTTCGAGCAAAAACAAGGAAGGAGGCC
>JAEYQO010000066.1 GCA_023409975.1 Bacteroidota bacterium
AGATTAAACATCCCGCGCATCCTGCTGCGCACACGAGAGCCGTAGGAGGCTTCTATCTCATCGGCATTGAGATTGGTGGTGAGGTGGGTGAGGCGGCCATCGCGGATGAAGAGGTCGTAGCGGGAAAGGAGGATTTCGCCCACGACATTACATTCATTTCCGAAATACTTCAGGTTCTTCTCCGTGCCCAGATCATCAAAGCAGAAGGTCCGCGGTTCGTGGCGCTGGGGGCGGTCGCGGCTGTAACGCTGGATGACTTCGTAGCCGTCTTTGATGAATTCAAAGCTGATCTCCCGACACGATTTCATTACATGTCGCTCTGAGGGCGGAGCGAGGTGACGCATCAGATGCATCAAGGTGGTCTTACCGCAGCCCACCGGTCCGGTGAGCAGGATGCCCTTGTCCAGATCGATTCCGAGTTTCTCTGCTTTTGAACCATCCCGGAGAAAATAACAGATCAGGGACAGGATGACCGGCTGATCCTCTGGACTGAGAGCGAACTTGTCTCCAAAGAGCTGCTTTCCTTTCTGGTCGAGCCAGTGCCAGACCTGGTTATAGTCAAAGAGGGACGCGGAAGTTTTTGGAATTATTGGCGTGGAGGTAGGCTCGATTGGTTGATGGTTGATAGAAGCTCCGCTTTGCTCCGCCGTGACCAGTGGCCAGTGGCCAGTCGTCAGTGTGTTTTTCGACAGATTTAGATTGTCGGTTGTGAGTTGCGGGTTGGGAGTTGGAGGAGTGTTTTGATGCATGGTTTTGGGTGTTTTTGTGGTTGAGCATCCAGCAGTGCGCAGCGGCCTGCCAGTCGGTAATGCGGGTATTGCTGCCCATGAGCCAGCCTTTGGCGGCGTAGTAGTAGAAGAATTTTTCAGCTTCAGCGGCCAAAAAGCCCTGCTGACTGCAGTAGGCTTGCACCTCCGAGAGCTCCGGCGCTGTTCGTGGATGTGATTCGCTTTTCGGCGCGGCGGCGCAAGAAACTTTTTTGCCCGCTGGCGAGTCTGAAAAAATTTTAACTGCCTTCGGCGCTGTTTTTTTTAAAGAAACGTTTAACTGTTTAGTATAGTTTAGAACGTTTGTATTAGGCACCAGGTCCGGTTCTTCAACCAGACCAACACTAGTTCCAACACAAGTTTCGATTTGGAACTGGTGTGTCCCATCAATGGTTTGCATGGAACTACAAGTTTCAACTTCAGGCTGGGTGGGTTCCTCAGATTCTGCTGTTTCCTCCTGTTCTATGGTGCTGCTTTGCTCCGGGTAAAAGTTTGTAGAAGGTTCGAATTGCTTTTTAATGTCCTCTACCACCATTTCCTTCATCTTTACCACACTTCCTTTAAGCGGATTATAAGACGGCAGGTAGTCGATATAACCGAACTCACTGAGCTCCGTGATACATTTATGGTAGGTGGCATTGCTGGAGATCTTGCTGATCTTCATCAATTCATTTCTGAAGATCGTCATGCTTTCTTCAAACCGGTTCAGGTTCCAGATCTGGAACAACGCCATGTAGAGGCTGATATGCGCAGGCCTGAGCCGCGCGTCGTCGGTTGATTTCTGGAAGAAAGTGTTGAGGTGTTTTATGTAGTTCATTATGGATGGTTGGGGTTCTGGGTTGTGAGTTGTGAGTTGGGGCTGCCTTGGCTTTGGCCTTCGCTTTGGCCCCTGTATCAGGTGTCGGATGTCAGATGTCGGATGTCAGTTTGTGAGTTGGGGCTGCCTTGGCTTTGGCCTTGGCTTTGGCCCCTGTATCAGATGTCGGGTGTCAGATGTCGGATGTCAGTTTGTGTGTGTGGGCGCGTTGCCTTGGCCTTGGCTTTGGCTTTCGCCTTGGCCTTCGCCTTCGCTACACCCCGCCAACGACCAACGGCCAATGGCCAACGGCCCGTCCTACACTACCGACTACTTCTACAATCCGCATCCCCCTTTCTCGCAGATTAACATAGCCAGGGTCTTTACCATCGCTGTTCAAATACTCGATTTCTACCGCTAAAAAATAAACGGGATGATGCATCTGCTGCAGTTCAAATGACACCTGTATAGCATGGTGTCTCGACGCTCCCATGTCAATGGGGCCAAAGTGTTTCAAGCTCAGTTGCCTCCTGAGTGTTCCCCCTTCGAGTCCTAATAGTTTAAAGCATAAATTAGCTTCTCTGGATTCCTTCTTTCTGGTAATATCAACTATCGGACACAAAGCAGGAATGTAAACTGTCATTTGGTTCCTTTCAAGGTCTGTAACCACGTCGATGTTGGTTTTAAATAGATCCCTAAGGGTGTTGGTATCGCTGAACTCAAAATCTTTCAGGCAGGTAGCCATACACCCTGCTACAGAATTCGAAAGCTTATGTCTATGCTTTGTCTTCAGATGTTGCATGATCAGACTGAGCAGTCTGCGAAAGGTACCGGGATACCCATCGTGACCGCAAAACGATCTTTGGATAACAGAAGCTATTTTTGATGCATCCATTAAATCCTCGTGATTAGTACCCAGACGTATAGGTTTCTTGCCTTCGGTCTCTTGTTCTTTTCGAATACCCAATGCTTCCAGAACTGCCTTGGAAATCTTAATTGTTTGGTCGTTCATTTTTAATGTCTTTATACTGTAGTCATCGCTCGATACGCCGGTCTGGCTACCGTTCCCTTTCTTTAAGTTTCTTTTGTAAATAGCGCAGCATAGAGGAGATGAGAAAACTCACTGTTGCGCCCACTGCCGACACGATAATTGTTCGCATCACATCAGTCTGTAGAGAGCTAAGTATGGCCAGGAATGTACCTCCCGCCGTACCTGCCCTAAGATTCATATTTGATTTTACCGGAACCATGTTTTTAATGTTTTTTTTGTTGCTGGAAATTGTTTCAAGCCCCTCGTTCTCTCACTCTGGTGACCAGTCCTGGTTCTCAAGTCCGTCAATACACTTCGTTAGTTGTTGGATTCTATTGAATATCCGCGGTAGTTAATTGATTCTGATTTTTTTGCTTGTTATAAGAATTTCACGCCGGTCAATTCTCTTTTTCGGTTAACGCCTTTTTCGGATAACACCTTTTGTCGGTTACCACACTGGTTACTGACTACTGACGCCTGACCACTGCCGCAGGCCCACTGACCACTGCCGAAAGCAAAGAATAGCAGCCTGTTTCCAGGCTGCCATTTCATCACTAAAAATCAATCGACACAATTTTGAAGGAATTCTGCGCTGCACCCTTCATAGTGTTGAAGAATGCTCCGTCTTCGGTGAAGAACCGGATGCCTACTCCAATAAAGATCGGATCAAGCGTCCCCGGCGTGAAGGTTCCCTCCAGGGTCACAGAACTCGCAGTCTCAACAGCCAGCGGCAGAACTCCACTCTCCGACAACACGCTGCCATAAGTGTTCTCAACAAAGTTGAGATTGGCCCCGCAAAGAACCAGTTGGTAATGGGTAGCGGTTTCAGGAAAACTGAGCACCTTGGCTGGATCAAACTCAGGAAACACGAGCTCAAATTCGCCTGTCACACGATCAATACTGGGAGCAAGCGCAATCCGCATGTTATTGGACAACTGTGCTTTGTCATTGAAGTCGAAGTTCAAAAGCAACATCTGATTGCCGTCCGCCATGGTTTTCTGGCCGCGACGGTGAACGGAATCTGAATTCACAACCGACCTTGCTGCGCGCTGAAGACGCGGATAGGTCATAGCGGTATTGACAAGTTTGGTTGCCTCCTTCATGGCTTCAATGATCAGCTTCGCACCCTTGGCGGCTGCAGTGAAGTCTCTGTTTGCCTCCCTGGTGCCATCGAAGCGCGGATTGCCGTCCATCTTAGATTTGTCAAGACTCGACTTCATGCCAAGCTGAAATCCGTTTACTGTCTGTTTGAATGTGACATTTCCTATTGTGCCACGGGTCTGAAATATACCGGCCTGTTTTGCCATTGTTGAAGTATTTTAAGTTTTTAAATTTTGAAACAAATAGCCCTGGCCAGGGTGGAACCAACTCGCTTCATCTTTCAGCCGCGGTCCGTCAGATTCCGTTCGTTGGTTCCTGTTGCAAAAGTGGAAAACCCTTTCCGTTCAAACCCATTGCTGTTGTTGCGCAACACACAGCAACACCGCGCCTGGCGCAGAAAGAAAATCTTTGGCATAAAATATGCGGGCGGTGTTTTTGATCTAATATGTTAATATTATTGCTGCTGTTTCGGCAAACGAGAATGGGGGATGACTCCTTGTTGACTCCTTGTTGACTCCTTGTTGACTCCTTGTTGATACCATGTCAATACCATGTCGGCTCCATCCAAAATTTGGATTTTCACCCTCCATATTCCGATTTGTGCTAATTCATGAAGGTGGTTTCATGGGTCACTGACCACTGCCTGAGGCATCACGCCCTCATAAACCTCGACTTTATGCCATGCAGTTTAGCCGTTTCCTTCGCCAATTTGAAATGACCCTCATCCCTCATCCCACAAAATATCCTCGCCGAACGCAGCGGCCATTCGTATTCTCTAAGCATGAGATAATAGCAAAATCGTAGTATCAGTCCATGATGGTATTTGCTGATAGTCTGGGTCTGCGCGTTCTTTTTCCCTTTCCCTGCCGGCGTTGTATTCTTTGGCATCTCGAACTGCTCAAAACCAACAACACTCCAGCAGTACGTTCCCTCAAACTTCAGCGGAACAGCTATGGTCCCCTCAGGCACGCCCTTGCCCGACTCTATGTCGCTTTTTAGTTTGGCAGACTGCTTTTGGATATCCCTGCGAGTGAATTTCTCGAGAACAAACAAACCTTTCAACACCACAGGATCAGACTGAAAATCATACACATTTATGGTAACTAGCTCGCCAGGGTGATCCGTTAGTTTTTGCGAAACTTGCTCTAACAAAATAGTAGAGCCGTCTTCCTGCGCTATCAGAATGTCCTTGAACTCCTCAAACAGACATAGTATCTCCGCCCGGCAAAGCTTCAGGTTGTCGTAATCATAGAAGATGGCTTCAAGGAGCACCTCCTGGGTTTCATCAAGGACTATTTTGTCAATCGAAATTGATTTTACAAATCTTCTGTTCTTTACGTTTTTTGGATTAAACATTGTTTTGGTTTCTTTTAGTTATTAATGGGGTTATGACCAGCCCGTTTTCTCAATTAAAAAGGGTATAACGACGGTTGACGGTCCTTTAGGACTTCTGGAGCATCTGAGTCAAGATCTCCTTCGCCGATGTAACGGATTTCGTACTGGGCGTGTAAAAGCAGTTCTTGAAATAGTCCCGGCCTATTCTGGAACCATCCTGAAAGCTGATGTGTTCACATATCCATCGGAACAGTTCAATGGGTCGTTCAGAATAGATGACTTTCTGCTCATATAGCATGGCGAATACGGAAGCCAGTACAGGCATGTTAAGCTTCGTGGATAGTTGTGCTCCGGCGGTGTTGTCAGGAACCGGGTGATCCAGGTTTTCGAGAAGAGAAACCTGAGCTTCCAGAAAGCGCAGCATCATCTCTGAAAGCTGTATTCGATCCTGATTCAAAGCCTTTCTATGCCGTTGCTCCCGGTAGCTGATCTCGGCAATGATTTTCTTCGTCTCTATGAGCTTAAGACTGCCTTCTAAATTCTCTGTGGCTTCCTTTACTGTATTTAAGCAGTATCTGAACATCTCCTCCGAGTTATGATTCGATTTCCATAGTAGCTCCAGAAGCTGCCTGTTCACTTCCTCTTTTCTACCGTGATTGAATTCTAGAAGGATTTCTTCAAACAGTGTCAGATAATATTCGATCATCCCCTGGCTCCCCTCATTGTGTCTGCTCTTTGCAACTGCCTTGTCAAAAGGGTCCAGCGCAATCACTGTTGTCCGGTAAACTTTTATAATCGTCCGTTCATCTGCTGAAAGCCTTTACCAGCAAGGGCTGGTTTTCTGAAGTTCGTAACTAAGCCCCTCTTGTACTTTGGGTGAATAGTTGCAACTGAGT
>JAEYQO010000003.1 GCA_023409975.1 Bacteroidota bacterium
ACCAGTAGCACGGCCGTGGAGGTACTGGAAACGCATTGAGAAGGTATGACCCAGAGCCTTACGGACTGTCAGACCAAATCCCATCGCATCAAATGGTTTCTTTGCAGAAAACGGAGACTTAGTATTAACGTCTCCCAGAATGTTCACCGCACCCAGGTTAACACCGATTTCCCACATATTATTGGGTTTCGGAGGAAAAGGAGTCTGATGGTTCATGTATCTCCTGTACTGATCCAGGCGCTTGCCTGAATAGTAACTTGAATCCAGAACATCATAGTTTTCACCGCGATACGTCATGTCGCGACCCGACCAGCTAGCAGAAGCCGATTCACTTTCTTGTGCCTGAGCCGGCTGTGCAGCTAAAACAGAGCATAGTCCAGCAAGCAATAGGTACTTTTTGTTGACCATAACAGATTTGTTTATGTTAAAGATTTTGGTTAAATTAAATATGTGACAAAGGTATAGTAGACTTTGATAAAAACAAAATAACTAAACTTTTTTTTAATACCTGCCAATTTGTTAAAAAGAGCATGCCAAAAATAAACTTCCACTTCTCAAATCCTTCTGCGACTTTTGCTATCGTTTTTGATTCGATACAGTAAATGGACTCAGTTAAGCAGGTCATCGGACAGGAGCTGGCAATTTTTGAAAAGAAGTTCGCAGACGCGGTAAAAGGAAGCAATCCTTTGCTAGACCGGATTATGCGGTTCATAATCAAACGGAAAGGCAAGCAGATGCGCCCGATGTTTGTTTTCCTATCGGCCAGAATTGCTGGGACTATTAATGACAACACTTATCGTGCGGCCTCATTGATAGAACTTCTGCATACAGCAACCCTTGTTCATGATGATGTCGTTGATAATGCGATGATTCGTAGAAATTTTTTCTCACTGAATGCGCTTTGGAAAAACAAAATCGCTGTACTGGTTGGGGACTATTTACTTTCAAAAGGTCTTCTACTTTCACTCGAACATCAGGATTTTCAAACATTGACTATCACTTCGAGGGCGGTTAAAGAAATGAGTGAAGGCGAACTGCTTCAAATGGAGAAGGCCAGAAAACTCGACATCGAGGAAGACGTTTACTTTGAAATAATAAGGGCGAAGACCGCCTCCTTACTTTCAGCTGCCTGTGCAGCAGGTGCCTTCTCAGCTAATAAGAGTATATCCGACTCTGAAGAATTCAGAATCTTCGGCGAAAAAGTCGGAATAGCGTTTCAGATTAAGGATGATCTTTTTGATTACGGTAATGAAAATGTTGGGAAACCAACTGGTATCGACATTAAAGAGAAGAAAATGACGCTTCCCCTCATTTATGCTTTGCAAAAAGCCTCTAAAAGCGAAAAACGGGACATAATATATACTATCAAGAATGAGAACACCCGCCGTGAAAGTGTTAACAGAGTGATTCAGTTCGTGAAACAGTCCGGCGGAATAGAGTATGCGCGAGAAAAAATGAGGTTGTATCAGAAAGATGCACTTGATATGCTTAACAAATATGAACAAACCGCAGCTACTGACGCGATGCGGAATCTGGTTAACTATGTTATAGACCGTAAGTACTAAGCGATAGATTCGGATTTCTAACATCTGGTTCCCTTTTCATTGCCTGTTTCTTTAGTTTAACTTGCACCCTCAATTCACATTCAAACGATGGATTTTAAGCGATATCTGGTAACGGCTGCACTCCCTTACGCAAACGGACCTGTACACATTGGACACCTTGCGGGGTGTTATTTACCATCCGATATATATGTTCGTTACCTGAGAGCCTGCAAAAAAGACGTTCTTTTTATTTGTGGAAGTGATGAACATGGTGTTCCGATCACTATCAGAGCAATGAAAGAAGGGACTACGCCACAGCAAATTGTAAACAAGTATCATAAACTTATTGAGGAAAGCTTCGGAGACATAGGAATATCATTCGACATTTACAGTCGGACAAGTAACGACACCCATCGTGAAACTTCTCAGGCCTTTTTTAAAAACCTTTACGAAAAAGACATTTTCGAGGTAAAGGAGTCAGAGCAGTACTACGATGAAGAAAAGAGAATGTTTCTAGCAGACCGCTATATCGTCGGAACCTGCCCATTTTGTTCCAATGACAATGCTTTTGGTGACCAATGTGAAAAATGTGGTTCCACATTGTCCCCGGAACAGCTTATCAATCCACGAAGCGCCCTCAGTAATGCGACCCCTGTTAAGCGTAAGACCCAGCACTGGTATTTCCCGCTGAATCAATACGAGGATTGGTTAAAGGAGTGGATCGTAGTCGGGAAAAAAGATATCTGGAAATCCAACGTTTACGGTCAATGTAAGAGCTGGTTGGAAAGCGGCCTACAACCCCGGGCAATGACGCGTGACAGCAACTGGGGGGTGCCGGTACCTTTACCAAACGCAGAAGGCAAAGTACTTTATGTCTGGTTTGATGCTCCCATCGGTTACATCAGTGCCACAAAAGAGCTGACGCCTATGTGGTCCGACTACTGGCAAAGTAAAGACACCAAGCTGGTACACTTCATTGGCAAGGATAACATCGTCTTTCACTGCATAATTTTCCCTGCCATGCTGAAAGCACATGGCGAATATGTCCTGCCGGAAAATGTACCAGCAAATGAATTTCTGAACATTGAGGGTGCTAAGGTCAGCACGTCAAGGAACTGGGCAGTTTGGGTACATGAGTATTTACAGGACTTCCCCGGTCAACAAGATACATTGCGATATGTTCTATGCGCAAATGCGCCTGAAACCAAGGACAATGACTTTACCTGGAAAGACTTTCAAACGCGCGCAAACAGCGAACTTTCAGGTAATCTTGGAAATTTTGTAAACCGGGCATTTGTAATGATGCACAAGCTTTGTCGTGGTCGGGTTCCTGCACTCCACGAAGGGGTTCTGGACGAAAATGACAAGAGCTTGATCAACGACATCAAATCTACCGTAACTGCTGTTGCTGCTTCAATAGAAAACTATAAGTTTCGCGATGCACTCTCTGAGATCATGTCGCTTTCTTCGAAAGGGAATAAGTATCTCCAGTTAAATGAACCGTGGAATCTTGCCAAGTCCCTCGAAACAAATCCAGAAGTACAAAATCGAATCGACAATTGTATTCACCTATCCTTGCAACTCTGTGCTAATCTAGCGATACTGATTCACCCGTTCCTGCCTTTCACTGCCAAAAAAATGTGTTATATGATGAAAGTAGTGGAAAAAATGCTGGATTGGGAAAATGCCGGACGAATCGATCTGTTAAAGACCAACTACCCCTTGAGAGAACCTCAGATTCTTTTCAGAAAAATTGAAGATCTGGAGGTAAACACTCAAATTGATAAGCTTCATAAAAACCTTCAACAAACAAAATTGGATAACACTACAAAACTCTCCGACGAAAAAGTTCAGGCAGTGGAAGCGAAGCCACAGATCCAATTTGAGGATTTTGCAAAAATAGAACTGAAAACAGGAACAATAATAGAGGCTGAAAAAATAGAAAAGGCAGATAAGCTTTTAAAGCTAAGAGTAGATCTGGGAACCGATGTCAGAACCATCGTTTCGGGAATCGCGTTGCATTTCAAACCGGAAGAGATTATCGGCAAACAAGTATCAGTGGTCACCAACCTTGCACCCAGAAAAATGCGTGGAATTGAAAGTCAGGGGATGATTTTGATGACTGAAGATACAGACGGTAAGCTAGTATTCGTTTCTCCCGTACAGACCGTGAAGCCTGGAAGCGAAATTCGTTAAAGCTCCTCAGTATTTGTAGCTGAGTCTTCCGGGTGAAAATAATTATATACGACCCTTGCCTTAGAAGCACCAATGACTCTGGTAATTTCCCGCTCCGTAAGCTCCTTTATATTGTTTACGGAGCGGAACTCCTTCAACAAATCAGTAGCTGTCTTCTCACCAATACCGGGGATTGACTCCAATTCATTTTTTATGGTGCCTTTACTTCTCACTTTTCGATGAAAAGTAATTCCAAACCGATGCACCTCATCCCTGATCCGTCTTATCAAAAGGTGCGCTGGGTTATCAAATGGTAATTGTAAAGGCTCTCTATCTCCGGGAAAAAAGATGGATTCCTCACGTTTAGCTAATCCGATTATTGTCATTTTCCCTAAGAGAGATAGCTTCTCGAGTGCCTCAACCGCTGCATTGAGCTGACCCTTTCCTCCATCAATTATTACAAGTTGGGGCAGCTCAGCCTTCTCCCCGACAACCTTTTTATACCGCCGGAACACGATCTCGGACATAGATGCGAAGTCATTGATCCCCTCAACAGATCTAATATGGAAATGTCGGTATTCCTTTTTAAATGGTTGGCCATTTCTGAAGCTCACCATCGCAGCAACTGGAAAGGAACCTTGAAAGTTCGAGTTATCAAAACACTCAATATGGGTAGGAACCTCACGGAGATGTAAAACATTCTTTAACTCCTCCAGAACCAAATGACGTTCCGCTTCACTGGCTTTACCCAGTTTAAGGGCTTCCTTTCTTCGGATCTCCTTTAGAAACACTTCCGCATTCTTTCTGCTCAGATCAAGCAGTTTCCGTTTGTCGCCTGATTTTGGAATCGTCACCCGCAGTTCTGGTTCAGTAGTTTCGATTGAAAGTTCAGAAATAATCTCATTGGAATTACTGGATAAGGTCTCTCTGAAACGAGTCAGAGCCAATGACAATACTTCCGAATCCGATTCGTCCATATACCGTTCGACAGCAACAGAATTCGCATAAATTATGCTTCCGCTATTGATCATCATGAAATTAACAGCAGACTGGTCTCCATCAGAAACGATCGATATTACATCAAGGTTTCCCAGGTGTGGCGTCACCACGGTTGATTTGCTTTGATACTGTTGAAGTGATTCGATTTTCTGGCGCGTCAACTCAGCCTTTTCAAACTGCATGTTTTCAGCCAGTTCATTCATCTGAAACTTTAAATGCCTGATTACTTCACCAGTATTCCCCTTTAGAATATGCCTTACCTGCTGCAGTTGATCCCGGTAATCTTCTTCTGTCTGAAGACCTTCGCAAGGACCTTTGCAGTTCCCAATGTGGTACTCCAGACAGACCTTGTATTTTCCCCTGGCTATGTTTCCAGGAGAAAGATTGAGATTACAGGTACGGAGAGGAACGTTATTCTTAACTAGTTCCAATAATTCACGAACTCTGGCGACACTTGTAAACGGCCCCAGGTATTCCGAGCCATCCCTGATGACTCTGCGGGTGATAAACACCCGGGGAAAATGCTCCTTTTTGATTACTACAAAGGGATAGGTCTTGTCATCCCTGAGGTTAATATTGTATTTAGGCTGATAATGCTTTATAAGAGAATTTTCAAGCAGAAATGCGTCGTGCTCTGTATCAGTTACGGTGAATTCAATCCTCTTTATAAGTGTAACAAGTCTACGGGTTTTATAATTATCCAGATTCTTGATGAAATAAGAACTTACACGCTTCTTAAGGTCTTTTGCCTTTCCTACATATAGTAGCACATTTCTCTGGTCATAATATTTGTAACAGCCCGGTAAATGCGGAATGGAAGGCGCTATTTTCCCATACTCCTCTTTTGTCATACTCCTCAGTTAATACAAAAATCGGTATTCTATCCGTAAATCTTTATCGCGTCCAAACAGGCGATGCTCAGACTCCTGGATCTGCAATATCTTTTCAGGAGCGTAATAAAGTCGTTGGGTTCTCTCGCTAAACCAATTATCCTCAGCGGCTTCGATATAAATAGACTTGATCTTATGGTTCTCAGGATCGGTTATTATCTGAAGGCTTTTGGTGTACAAATTCGGGTCCTTTGCTTCGTAATAGAATATGCGTGATATGGTTATATCGTCCTCCACTACAGAAAAATTGTATTGCCCTAAATACTTGCTGTCACTGATATCTGTTTTAGCGAAGGTCCTGACTACACTTGCCCAGTCGATATCGGGAGCGGGTATTAAAGTACTATCACGATCCCCGTTAAGGTAAATAAACCTCTCCAGCGTAAATGGCTGACCCTTATAAATCTGATACTGATCCTCTGCGAATTGTAAAATTGAAAAATAGGTGCCATCGGAGGGATCCATTGTCTCGTCCCCATCAGGCTTTTTGCATCCGACGATCAGAATAACTAGCGCAAAAATGAGAGTTTTACTTTGGAACATAAGCATATAACCAGCACTAAAATTATTGCGATATTTCTGGCTATACAACTTATGCTGTTGAATCGTTTTAATTTAGCTGAGGATTCAATGGAAGGTTCAATAGATGTTCAAAATCTTTCCCTAAAGATTTTACCGCCGCTTTCCAGACATTTTCAACGTCTGTTTCAAAAAGGATATTTTGCTGCAAGTCAGAAACCAGCCAGGCTCCTTCCTGAATTTCCTTTTCAAGTTGACCTGGTGCCCATCCAGCGTACCCAACAAAAAGTCTCAGGTCAATGGGTTGATAGGTATTCTCCATAACTGTCTGCTGTAAGGCCTCATAGGAACCACCCCAGAAAACACCAGGTTGAATCTCATTTCCTCCGAAAACCTCCGGCATCCTATGAAGCATATGGAGTGTGTCTAATTGCACAGGGCCACCCTGGAAAATGTTCAGCAAAGGGGTATACAGCTCTGGTAAGAGGTCTCCAAGTGTAAGCTGTGTGCAACGATTTAGAATAAACCCTACAGAACCTTCGTCACCATGTTCACAAAGCAAAATTACAGACCTCGCAAAGTTCGGGTCGCTCAGAAATGGTTCTGCGATTAAAAGCTTACCGGTCTTTAATTCATCATTCGTTCGTTTATGCAGATTTAAAAAGTCCATGTCTTCATCAATTATGATCCAAATTCATTCGAAAAAATTCTGTGCCCCAGCTTCTGTCGTTAAGAAATTAGGAGAAAACCCACCATTTCTTAACAGCTCTTTATGTTTTTAAGGAAAGCTGAAAATGGTTTACATTTATCGCCTTGTTGTCACATGTTACTTCATAGTTTCCTCCTTTTTGTTATCACTTTCGCCGGCGGGAGTCTGCCGCTTGTATTTCGCTCTTTCACCGACAAACGAACCGACATACTATTAGCATTTTCAGGCTCTTTTTTACTTTGTATCACGCTACTACACCTTTTACCTGAAACTTTCGAACATCTTGACCATCATGCAGGTATTTACGTCCTGGCAGGCTTCTTCCTGCAGATGATCATTCAGCGTCTGACGCATGGGGTCGAACATGGACATAGCCATATACATGTAGAAGGACACGGACATGCTCACGGATCAAAACATCATGAGCATGAACATACGCTGCATGTGCCGTTGATTTCCATTGTAGGCGGCCTTGCTGTACATGCATTTATGGAGGGAATACCATTAGGTTTCGATTACTCTAATGAAGTCACAGAATCTTCTTTATACCTGGCTGTAGCTGCGCACAAACTTCCAGAGGCGATGCTGTTAACGAGTCTGATGACCAATGTAAAAGGAAAGATCTGGGGACTTTGGACGCTGCTGATATTCTCGCTGATTACACCCATGGCGGGCTTTCTTGCTGACGTACTTGGAACGAAGTATCTGGTAATGAACTCTGTAGTTACCTGGATCATTCCTATTGTTGCCGGAGCTTTCATTCACATTGCTACCACGATTTTTTTCGAAAGCGGCACTCAGCAACATGCCATCACCGGCAGAAAAATCATAGCGATCGGATTAGGACTGGCAATCGGGTTAACAACAATGCTGTTTGAATAACCTGTAACTTTAAGCATGTTAAGACAATTAGTTGTTTTGGCAGGTTTAATAATCGCGAGCCCGGTCCAGGCTTCAGATCCAAAATCTGACGAAGAAACATCACTCCTCTGGAAAATTGAACATGAAGATCTAAAGCAGCCTTCATACCTGTTTGGCACCATACACCTGATTTGCGAAGAGGATTATTTTTGGTCAGCTGAAATGGGTGCTGCTCTTGCGTCTTCCAGGGAGGTATGCTTCGAAATGGATCTCGATGATCCAGGTTTGATATCTGAAATGGCTTTAGGAATGATCGATCCCTCTGGCAACACCCTGGAAGACTATTTTTCAACGGAAGATTACAATAAAATAGAACAATTTGTAAGGGACAGTCTCGGAATTAATCTGTCAGTTTTCAATCGCATGAAACCTGCGGCCTTACAGGCACTTTTTGCTTCCCGCGGACTGTCTTGCCTTACGCCCGTTTCTTACGAAAACAATATACTCGAGGCTGCCCGGAAACTGGACCTTCAAATCACTGGATTGGAATCGCCGTCGGAGCAAATTGCTTTATTTGATCAGATTCCTGTCGATTCTATCATTCGTGAAATTGTAAATCTTGTAGAAAACAATTCCAACGCACGCCTCGAGTACCGTCGGTTATTAGACGCATACCAATCGCAAAACCTTGCTGCATTAAGTAGTATTCTCGAGGAGTCCGGACTTACACATTCCGATAAAGAGATATTCCTTTACAGGCGAAATAAAAAGTGGATTGACCGTATGGTAGAAAAAATGGAACAACAACCCGTATTTTTTGCCGTTGGCGCCGGACATCTATGGGGTAATGAAGGTCTGATTCAACTGTTGCGACAGGAAGGGTTTAAATTAACACCAGTTCGTTAATTACGTAGACATGAGGGCTTCCTCCAATGACGCTTTCGTCAGAGGTTTATTCAAAAACATGTGAACAGTCTTATAGCTCCGTGCTCTGGTCATATCGGTTTCATTGATCGAAGAAGATAGAAGATTCACGACAAAGCGGTTTCTGGCATCTTCAGGAATCATTTTCTCAAACTCATCCAGAAATTCAAATCCATTCATCAGGGGCATTTGAATATCAACCAAAATGACAGTTTTGAGTTCGGCCTGAGACGCCTGTCTCAGATAGTCCAGTGCCTCAGATGCCATCATGAAAGAACGAACGGATTCATTTCTTCCAGTATTTTGTATCACCTTTTCTGCGATGAAACAATCCAGTTTGCTATCGTCTATAACGATAAAATGAAGCTTATTGCTCATAGTATTTATTTGCCAGGGATGGTTACCCTAAATTCGGTACCCTCGCCTAATTGTGAAGTTACTTTAATATCCCCATTCAATTTCCTTAAAGCATCTTTCACGTTATACAGTCCAAATCCTGATCCAGTACTCTCAGACGTAGCGCGATAGAACATATTGAATATGTCGCTTATACTACCTGAATCTATACCTATCCCATTATCCTTAACTACAATCGAGGCGATGCCTTTCTGAACTTTGATATCAAGATCTACAAATTTATCAGACTTGTTCTTTTGTTGATACTTAAATGCATTCGATAACAAGTTATTAAGGACAATTTTCAGACAGGCGTCATCAGACCTGAAAACTTCTTCCTGTTCAAGATGAATCCTGAAGTCCGTTTGATTAATCATCGATCCAACCTGATACATTTCCTTAAGTTCCTGGATAAGTTTATTGAAATCAACCTCGCGAATCTCCAGTTCACCTCTTTTTAAGTTGTAGTATTCGTGCATGTTTCTGATGAAAGCCTCGACACTCTGAGCCGACTTTTCCATCATCTCAAGCATCAATTTTACTTCCTCCAGTGAATCCGCAGACTTAGCTAATTCGATAGCGCCGATAATGCTGACAATCGGCCCCCGCATGTCGTGCGTGACACTATAGGCAAACTTGTCCAATTCATCATACGCGCGCTGAAGTTCTGCATTCCTGATATTCAGCATCGAATTGGTCATGTAGTACTTGTAACCTTCTTCGATAGCAGATCGAATATCTGTCTCCTGCCAGGGCTTAGGGATATAGCGGTAGATATGCCCCCGGTTAATCGCATTGATTACAGATTCGATATCTGTATAACCGGTGAGCAGCATTCTTACCGGAGCCGGATTCTTCTGGGTGATTTCCTCAAAAAACTGTACACCCGTTTTATTAGGCATTCTCTGGTCACAGAGAATGACAGTTATGTCAGGATTCTTTTCGAGGATTTCTACCCCTTCATCGGCGGAACCGGCAAGTAGAACATTATAATCTAACCGGAAGGTTGCTTTGAAACCCACCAGATTGTTCTGCTCGTCATCGATATATAATACTTTGATTTTTTCAGACTTACTCACCGCAAGAAATTTTGAGTTTAAGATTGATTGATCGGCAGAGAAATAATAAACTCAGTTCCTTCACCCAGCTCCGAATTGATCTGTATTTGTCCATTGTGCTTCTTCACCGTGTTGTAGGCTATAGACATACCCAAACCTGTCCCTTCGCCCACATCCTTCGTGGTAAAAAAGGGCTCGAACAATTTTCGCCGTGTCGTCTCATCCATTCCGGTTCCATTATCCGAAATGCTTATATAGACGTGATTCTCATCATTCCACGTTTTCAGAGAGAGTTTACCTCCCGTTTCTCCATTCCATCTCTTATGAATTGCATGAATTGCATTCGACATAATATTCAGGAAAACCTGATTTAGTTTTCCTGGATAACACTCTACCATCGGGATCCCTGAATAATTCTTCTCTACTTCTATCACACTGTTAAGTAGATGATTCACTATTACCAGACTTGAACTCAGTCCTTCATTGATGTCAGCCTTTTTCAAATCATCTTCATCAAGCCTCGAAAACACGCGGAGCCCTTTCACTATTTCTGCTGTTCTGGACGCTCCTTCACTGATTCCTTTGAGCAGATAGTCGATTTCTGTCTTCAGGTATTCATAATCCAGTTCATTTTTCAAAGATTCGATCTTTTCTCTTCGCTCTTCATCTGCAACACCATTTATTGTCAGCTCTTCAATTTCCTGAATAATATCCATCAAGATAGCAATATCCCTACGCAGTGGGTTCACATTTGAAGTAACAAAGTTGATCGGATTATTGATCTCGTGTGCTATACCAGCGGTTAATTGTCCAAGAGAAGCCATTTTTTCTGACTCTACGAGCTGCGTCTCTTTTTCCTTCAGATCGTCAAGGGTCTTCGCCAATTCGACGTTAGATGCTTCTAGCTCTATAGTTCTCTCCTTAACCTTCGATTCCAGAATGATATTCTGTTCCCTTGTGATACGTTCGTTCTCTTCAAGCACTTTTAAGGCCTGAGCCTGGGATACTTCTTTTTCCCGTGTAAGCACATTGATCCTGTCCGCAAGTGCAATTGAAAGGAGAACAACTTCGATTGCAGACCCCAGTTGTATAGAGGAGACCGTAAAAAGATTGTACGGAACAATGTTATAGTCTTTCAATACAAAAACGACGATACCCACCAAAAAGATGGTCCAGGAAATCAAAAAGAATGTAGCAGGTCGATATTTAAACTTAATGCGAATATGCGCGGCAAGACCAATCATGAAAAGGGCCAGCGGTAGCGCATTGATATTTAGCAGACTGTAACTTGTAGCTTTATCGCCGAAAATCGCGTTTATAAGGGTGAATAGGTAGGAGGCTATAAACACGAGAAATACCTTATCTGACCAGGCGGTCAAACTGTTTGTCATCAGGAAGTCCCTTATGAACAGTATGGATGTAAACGCTGTAAGTGTAGGGAAAAGAAACAGACCAAACTTTTCAATCTCCGGGTAGTCCGGCCATAGATACTTGAAGCCAAATCCGGTTACATTAACCTGGACAAGTGTAACAGAAAGAATGTAAAGAATATAAAAGAGATAACTGCGGTCGCGGACACTAAGGAAAATGAACAGATTGTAGAAGAACATTACGAACATGATCCCGAAATACAGACCACTCAGTAGGCTTTTGTCCAGATCAGCAAACCTTGCGCCTTCCTTGGAACCGACTCTCACCGGTATCAGTAGTTGAGTATAACTTTTTACCCGAACAAAATATGTTGCCGTTGTTCCAGGAGTCTGAACTAATTCAAACTCTGAATTGGTGTTATGAATTTCGCGGGAATCAAAACGCTCATTTTTCGAGATCTCTCTCCTTTTATAGTTTCCTTCCGAGTCGGGTGCAAAAACTGCTACAGTTGTTAGGAGTGGGTTATCAATTTCCAGGATAAATCTTGATTGATTTGATGCATTGAAGATGTTTAGCTTTAGCCAAATGCTTGCGTCACTAGAGCCGAAATTCAGAACCGGTGCGTCTGATAGCGAGAATTTCTGATTCCGGATATCTTTAAATTGCACCTCATTAGTGGGGTCCTGGAAATAAAGGACATTTTTAGTAACGAGTTCGTAGGAATCCTTTCCTTTGAAACTTATTAAAGGTTCACTTACATGCTGTGAGAAGCAAGTGAAAGAAGAAAGAAGGATTAGTGGTAGAAAAAGGCATCGGTGGAGTTTACAATATTTGAAGTTGTACCTAAGAAACATTGTGACCTTTCAGTTTTGGAAGGGAAATATTGTATGCAAGCTCGGTTATTCCTTTGGAGCCATGCACAGTTACTGTACTGTTTCTGTTTTCAATAAATCGATTAATCTCCTCCCGCACAACCGGGTCTGCCTGAGACAAAGTTTCAAGATCCTTCACAACAAGCGCTGTTGCAATAAGGTCCAGTTTAGGATAAATAAATGTTCCTTTATCTCCTATCGAAGTCTCGATAACAAAGCCGGCACTCTGACAAAGCGATACAGTATAAGGTGCACATAGTACAAACATACTATCCATGCCCATCACATTCGCCATTGCAACGCCGAGCTTTGTTAAAAGAAGGCTCACTCCTCTGCCCGCAATCGACTTAGAATTCCAAAGCCCACAGATCTCTCCCGTGATTTTCCCATCTGCATAACCTGCTACAAGCGCATGAATACGCTTTTCAACTATTGACACCGCATCTTCTATCGGGAGTGGATTAATCCCATTTACAAGGTGGATCCTTTCACCACCCACTACTTCAGAACCATCATCTGTTTCTACAATAGCTACATAAACATCAGGATTATAAAACCAGTCATTTCTGGACGATGTAACCTTCGTGATACCATAGTCCAGTAGGACATTAGCATGTCCCTGTGCAAAACGCTGGCATGACTCCAAGTCATCAATTGCTCTGAATGTCCTGATTCTTAGCATTCCAATTCAAAAAATATTTCCTGCTTTTCCTTTCTCAATGATTTCACCGGATTAGGTTCAGCAATGGCCACTTTCATTAGAAAGGCACCTACTTCATTATCTTTTAATCCAAAAATTTCAGCAAATCTGGGATACATCGATCTGAGCTCACCCTGCGCAAAGCTATTCATACCGGCACCTTGCCCGTGAAACAACCTGGCGAAGAAAAACAGAGGAGAAAGCATAGGATGTACAGATACATCCCTCAGATTGATATGGATCCAGATTCTCTCCACAAGCCTACCTACCCTAAGTAGTTGCTCATGGGTAAGTTCCGGCACAGTAAACAATACCAGGGCAGAAGCTGCATCAACAGATTTAACGGACATCTTTTTAAATACGTTTCCAAGATTCCAGTCTGCCAGAAGGGAAATTGCCTCCCAATCACTTGCAACTTTAAAACCAGCAATTTCACTTGGGGTTAAATCTACTGAAGCGAGTTCGATCCCATCCTTAGAAGACTCAGCTTGTTGTTTTGACCACCGAACTTCATGAAAGAATTCCCGGTGCCCCTCCTTTTGAAGCAACCTAATCCTATCACAAGCGGCGATCATCTCCCCTATTTCTCTGAGATCATCAGCATTTTCAGTATGCAATAACCGAATTCCCTGGAATTCCCTAACAAAATATTGAAGTTCTTCAAGAAAAGCAATAGGAAGTGGGAGCCTTTGTCCCAGGTTTCTGTTCGTACATCTTTTGAAAATCCCATCTGCCAGTTCCAGAAGCCTTGGATCGGCTGACCCGGAAGTCTTTGAAAATCTGATAGATGCTACCAGTGAATGTTCCTTTTCTAATGGGAAATAATCAACATTGGCATCTAACTGCTGTTGTAAGGCTGCCAGTGAAATATTTTCAATTGCTGTACCCAGAGACATATGAGATCCCATTTGGTAATAATCACCCCATGAATAAGATCCCCTCTCATCGTGAAACACCAACAATCGGTTGTTACTCCAAACAAACCGCCAGGGCTGGTTGTTTCCTGCGGAAGGTGCCTGTATGGCAGCTGCGATGATCGCATCTATCGTGGATGCCTCCAGGCTAACCGAGTTACCGGATTCAGGCAGAGAACATGAAATTTCCTTCATCTTACCGAGATCCAGGTTTCCGTAGGGATTAACTTCGGTCAGTTCTTCAGTGCTTTCTGACTCCTCCGAAATAAGTTCTTCAATATCAATATAGAATCTTCCCGATCCCCGGTATTCATCGAGGAGGATTCGTCTGCACACATCTGTGGTTATTGCACCTCCCAATACTACAGAACTGGCCAGCTGTGGCCAGGTATTTATCGATTGTTCTACCTCGATCATCGAAGCCTTCAATCTCTTTGATAATTGATCTGTACCGACGATCTTGAGGATGTAAGGGATCTTCTGCTCATTGGTGAGTCCTTTAATGTTCTCTGGATTCAGGCCTTCAGCTAAACCATGCAAGATGGATCTGTCTGGTTCCAGATCGAAACGCTCTATATCCACCATCCCCCTGTCATTAGTATCCATCACCACGGGAATTCCTAACTCCCTCGCTTTATACCGACTCTGGATCTTTACATCCAGGCCATCACACACCTCAACCAGCAAATCAATCTTTCCTCCGCCAGTAAAGAAATCATCTATGTTTTCATTATGGATCCCGTCACTCCAGATACGTACTCTTAGATATGGGTCAATTTCTGCGATCTCTCTTGCCGCGATTACTGTTTTATGCAGACCCAGATTCTGGACACCTGTCCTGATCCGGTTTAAATTGCTCAGTTCGGCTGTGTCAAAATCTGCCATTCTGATTTCACCACAGGTACGCTCCATGGCGAGCGTCAATGCAATGGATTGGCCAACTGAAAGACCAATGATCCCGATCTTTTTACTTCGTAACGTCTGTTGCTCTCTATCTGTGATTTTATATCGGTTCCTATTGGTTCTGATCTCAATAAATTCCTCCTGATCAAGGAGATGGATCAACTTTTTACTCCAGGGATAATACACCCATACGCCGTACTCAAAGCGGTCAGCGCCATCGAGATGCTTTTGAATCAAATGAGTATAGAGTTCTTCCGTCATTTTAAGCGAAGGATTTCTACTCTTGACCAATTCCCTCAATTGCCCTTCAAGCTGATCTATAACAATAATATCGTCTGTATCCTGCATCAGGGCTTCTAGAGCAGTATAATCGTCTGTACTTCCGATCCTATAAATGCGGGGACGATACTCCTGAGACAGTTCTGAAGCGTTGGTGAGTTTGAACCTAAGATTTTTCATAGCCAGAAAGACTTATCTATTTACCGCCTACTGATGGCGCTATAAATCGAAACGAAAATTTATATTTGCTCCCTTACAGAAAATTTTCGGTGCAAAATGACTAATTTGCATAAAACACCTGTGACGAAAATACTGTTAATTGATTCAATAAATGTCAGATACAAAAATAAATATACTTTATGTGGACGATGAGATGAACAACCTTGTCTCATTCAAAGCAACGTTCCGTGTGAAGTATAATGTTTTCACCGCCATCAGTGGTGAAGAAGCGATTAGACTATTGGATGAAAATGATATTCAGGTCATCATCACGGATCAAAGGATGCCAGGAATGACAGGTGTTGAATTTCTTGAATCAATACTTGAGAGACATCCCGAACCCATGCGTATTCTATTGACAGGCTACGCCGACCTTAACGCTGTGATCGACGCAGTAAATAAAGGAAAGATATTTCACTACCTGAGCAAACCCTGGAATGAACAGGAACTTGACGATACGATTCAAAAAGCATTAAGTATTTACGAAAGAAGAAAAGAGGAACAGGAGATTACAGAAAAGTTGTCGGTGTCCAATGATCAACTGGAGTTCCTCCTTCGTCAAAAGTTATTATCCTGATTACCTCAGGGCGAGTTGAATGGCTTCTTCCGAGCTCCAGTTTTGCGTTTCCACTAACTCCCGAGCTATAATCTGCTCCCATTTTTTTTGCCCGGCCAGGTTAACGCCGTGTTCCGTCTCCCGCTCATAATCTGCCTGACGTTCCTTGTACTCTTTCTGTACCTCAGCATAAATTGCCCTCAAGACAGGTTTCAAGGTCTGGACTGAAATTGAAACGTTATGTAAGCGTTTACGAAGCATCCTTGTGTACAATTCACAAAGGTCAAAATGTCCCTGTTCATGAGCCAGCACATGATCATTCATTTCTTCAGGTCTACCCCACGACTTATTGGCATAGAAAGTATTATAAACTTTCACCCGAAGCTTATCACTTGAGGTGGTGATGGAACTGGTCTCGAAACCGATTCCACAGAATGTCGCAGCGGCAGTTATCTCTTCCGCATCGAACGGAATAGGTCCTCTAAAATCGTCCCAGGTTAACTTTCGGTCTATTCGCCAAGGCATTTCCGTCTCTAAAGGTTTGACATCCTCAACGTGATAAAGCGTAGCAACGATACGATCCGAAGTATTTACTTTAGATCTTTTAATTCTTTCATTGATTTTCACAACATTAGCATCAGAATCAATAGCCTCTTTACGCGCTTTATCCAGCAGTTCCTGGTAAGACCAATCCTGATGCTCGCCACCACCTAAAACGATATTTCTTATCGGTTTGGCGGAAACCGGTAAATGGGTATCTGATTGAACAACAATAACTTTTGAGATATCACCTGATCTTTCACGATCCGAAGCGCTCACATTAAACGAACATAGTATAAGCAGGCAGGAGAAGAATAAAGTTATGCCTGTCCTCTTCAAATTCAACTCTCTCATTAAGTATAACTGGGTTTCTATAAAGTTACTGATAAAATCAAATAATCAGAAATCAGATTCAAGTAAAAACCTTATAGTAGTGTTAAGAACCCAAACCTGCTGCCTAACTTTGTTAGATGGATATTCGCCAGCTTTTTCGTAGTCATTTAGCTCAGACATCAGAGACCCCGGTAGGTCTGCATATTACCAAAGCTGAAGGTTGCAATTTGTTCGATATCAATGGGAAAGCATATCTGGATTTAATTGGAGGTATTAGTGTTTCAAATGTTGGTCATAGCAGGAAGGAGGTAGTTGAGGCTGTATGTCGTCAGTCCCGGGAGTACATGCATATCATGGTATATGGGGAATTGCTTCAGAGTCCGCAAATTGAATACGCCAGCAGCCTGGTGCAACTTTTACCTGCCGGACTTGACAGTGTATACTTTACCAACTCCGGAGCAGAGGCAGTTGAAGGAGCGCTTAAGCTCGCCAGAAGGGTTACAGGCCGTCCCGAAGTAATCGCTTGCAATTATAGCTATCATGGGTCTACAACCGGCGCCCTTAGTATCATCGGAGATGAATACTGGAGAAATGCTTTTCGTCCTCTTCTTCCTGGCGTTTATCACTATAACTATAATTCTCAGGAACTTCTGGATGCCATCGGCAGTGAAACGGCTTGTGTAGTTCTGGAAACGGTACAGGCTGAAGCAGGTGTAATTAAGCCTGACCCGAATTGGCTTGAGGCGGTGCGGATGCGCTGCACTGAGGTAGGTACACTGCTGGTTCTCGATGAGATCCAATGTGGTTTTGGACGTACAGGCACCTTGTGGGGTTTCCAACAGTTTAGAGTTCAGCCGGACATCCTGCTGCTAGGCAAAGCTCTTGGTGGAGGAATGCCGTTAGGTGCTTTTATTTCTTCATTAGATCACATGCAGCAACTATCTAAAAATCCGGTACTTGGGCACATAACAACTTTTGGCGGTCATCCCGTGAGTTGTGCTGCGGGGAAAGCCGCACTGGAGGTGTTAAACAATAGTGCACTGTTGCAGGAAGTAAGATTGAAGGAAGCGCATTTCCTGAAACTGTTACACCATCGCCATATCGTTGAGGTCCGAAGCGCTGGCTTATTGATTGCCATTGAATTAGCCTCGGCAGATATGGTTGTTGATGTCCTTCAAAAAGCATTGCAGGAAGGATTATTTTCGGATTGGTTTCTGTTTGCTCCACAATGTATCCGGATAGCACCTCCTCTTACGATTACAATCGAAGAAATCGAACAGGCCTGCACGATATTGTTAGACTGTCTCAATAAAGTATAGCAGGAAACGTCCGTTAACATCTTAATACAATTTGGCCTACATAGAAAACGCTGTTTTTCATGTAGGTTTGCTAACTTTTTAACAAGTATTCTATGCAAATTGCCATTATTGGAACGGGTTACGTAGGCCTTGTAACAGGTACCTGCTTTGCTGAAACAGGGAACAACGTGATGTGTATTGACATCAACGAGGAGAAGATTGAACAGTTGAGAGCAGGAAAAACACCTATCTATGAACCAGGTCTCGATGTGCTGCTCGAAAGAAATATCAGAGATAAAAGACTACAATTCACCACCTCACTCGCTGAGGGTATCAAGGGTGCGAAGATCATTTTCCTGGCGCTGCCTACCCCTCCCGGAAAGGATGGTGCCGCAGACCTGCATTTCGTACTTCAGGTAGCTGCAGAACTGAGCAACATCATCACTGAATATACCGTTATCGTAAACAAAAGTACAGTGCCTGTTGGTACTGCTGAGAAAGTTGCCGAAGTACTGGCGCTCAACCTCGACCGTGAATTATTCGATGTAGTATCCAATCCAGAGTTTCTGCGCGAAGGTGTGGCCGTTGACGACTTTCTGAAACCCGACAGAGTAGTGATCGGTACTACCTCTGAAAAAGCGCAGGCTCTCATGAATGAGTTGTATCAGCCTTTCCTGCGCCAGGGCAACCCGATCTATTTCATGGATGAGCGTTCTGCTGAGATGACAAAATACGCAGCTAACGCCTATCTGGCCATGCGTATATCCTTTATGAATGAAATGGCATTGCTCTGCGAAAAAGCGGGTGCCAATGTTGACTGGGTTCGTGTAGGTATGGGCAGTGACAGCCGTATTGGCAAGCGCTTCCTGTTCCCGGGTGTAGGTTATGGCGGAAGCTGCTTTCCGAAGGATGTCCAGGCTCTTGCCAGGACAGCGCGCGAACATGAATTCGACTTCCAGCTGGTGGAGACTACCATGCAGGTGAACGATCGCCAGAAATCGGTGCTCGGCCGCAAGATCAAAGAGTACTTCGGTAATGATCTGTCAGGGAAAACCTTTGCTATCTGGGGACTGGCATTCAAGCCAGAAACGGATGATATCCGTGAAGCTCCAGCTCTGGAGCTCATCAAAGAATTAAAGGAAGCTGGTGCTTCCATTCGGGCATTTGATCCGGAAGCCATGAACAACGTGCGCAGGATCTTTGAAGATCAGGTATACTTTGCTACAGATCAATACGACACGGTAACAGATGCCGATGCCCTTGTTATCGTCACAGAATGGAGCGAGTTCCGCAATCCAGACTGGAAGAGAATCGAGAGCTCACTTCGCCATCCTGCAATATTTGATGGCCGTAATGTATATTCACTTGATAAAATGCAGACACTACCTTTTTATTATGAATCGATAGGAAGGGTCATAATCCATGAGCAGGTGCGTTTTACATTGACGAATGAAACAGAGCGGCTCGTTAGAGACCGTGGAAATCTGGATTAGTCAAATTTCGAAATCAACACCTTAGTTAATAATTGATACAATGAAACGTGTACTTATAACTGGAGCAGCGGGATTTCTCGGCTCTCACCTTTGCGACCGCTTTATAAAGGAGGGCTTCCGTGTGGTTGGTATGGATAATCTTTTAACGGGTAATATCAAGAACATCGAGCATCTTTTTCCTTTGAAGGAATTCGAATTCTATCATCATGATGTTACCAAATTTGTACACGTACCTGGTCCGATAGATTATATCATGCATTTTGCTTCACCGGCTTCGCCGATAGACTACCTGAAGATGCCGATCCAGACGCTGAAGGTCGGAGCTTTGGGCACACATAATCTGCTGGGACTCGCTAAGGCAAAGGGTGCAAGAATTCTTGTAGCCTCTACATCTGAGGTTTATGGTGACCCGCTGGTCCACCCTCAAACAGAGGAATACTGGGGCAATGTAAATCCTATTGGTCCACGCGGAGTATATGATGAAGCAAAGCGGTTTATGGAATCGATCACCATGGCATATCATAACTTCCATGGTGTTGAAACTCGTATCGTACGCATCTTCAATACGTATGGTCCCAGGATGCGCCTCGATGATGGTCGTGCACTACCGACCTTTATGAGTCAGGCTCTTCGTGGTGAAGATGTAACCGTCTTTGGAGATGGCAGCCAAACCCGTTCCTTCTGTTATGTCGATGATCTGGTAGAAGGAATTTACCGGCTGTTACATTCAGATTATGTAAAGCCGGTAAACATCGGTAATCCGGTTGAAATTACGCTGCAGCAGTTTGCTGAAGAGGTAGTAGAGTTAGTAGGTAATGAAGTCAGGATCGTTTATCAACCACTGCCGCAGGATGACCCTAAACAGAGGAAGCCTGACATCACCAAGGCAAAAGAACTGTTGGGATGGGAACCCAGAGTAGATAGAAAAGAAGGTTTGAAACTAACTCTGGAATATTTCAGACAACATATCGAATCGATACAGTTTCAGTCTTAGTTATTAAGTTATACTCATCATAATAATAATGCAGGGTTTTCAGACCCTGCATTATTTTTTTTGACTGGTTAGCAGTTATCAACCCATCAATTAAAACTTCCAACCGAAAGTAAGTGCCAGGTTGTTAAGCTGGTTCTCCAGTTTTGTAGCTGGTGTGATGACAGGATCAGGTAGCACATAGGGCACCTCTGTCTGCTCGAACCTGCTATGAACAAACCCGAGGTCCATAAAGAAACCGCCGGTCCGATAACCAAGTCCAAGAGAAAGGTCCATCCTGCTCATATCGAAATCATCACTCTGATAAGGATTGCCGTAATACCCTACACCAGCGCGGAAGAAGATATTGTCAAGTCTTGCTTCTCCACCCAGTCTGAAATTGGAAGCTCCCTGAAAGTTGGTTTTAATAATATTATTCACAACTTGTTCACCAGATGCATATTCATTAGGGTAGCGTATTCTCATCTTGTCATACCAGACATATTCATAATCCAGAGTGATAAAGCCATAAGTGCCGAACAGTCCCGTTGCACTTACCACCGTCCGCCATGGTGTTTTGATATTGTAGTCAAACCTGTTCTCAGGGTTTGCGATTCGTTCCTGACCGCCATCGTCGAAATTTACCACCAGCGATTCATTAAATTCTTCGTTCAGGGCGATCCAGGAAGGTGTGTGGACAGCGGCTCCCAGCCTGAAGGCATCTGAAACCCGGTAAATAGCACCCGCCTTCAGATTAAAGCCTGAGCCTCTCGTAGTCAATGAGGTCTTGTAATTGAAGCTGGAAAAGTCATTCGTCAAGTCATCTGTTGCATCCTGCTCTTCGAAATATGCTTCACGGGTATAGCGAATAATAGGAATACCAAGTGTAGCACCCACCATCAATTTCTCCATGTAGTTGCCACCCAATGACAGCACCATCTCATTGATCCCGCCTCTCTCTTCGACAGAACGCAATTGATTCAGTCCGGTCTCCCAGTTGGTGATAGGATAAAAGAAATTGTTCGCATCCGGATTTACGAGATAGGACTGATAGCCGAGATAGGCAAGAGAGCCTGCCTGGTCTATACTATTTGGGTTAGCGTTAGCAGCATTCGAAAACACTTCGGCAAATGAGCTGTACTGATCTCCTGAGCCCTGCATGAGTCCTCCGTAAGTGTAGTTTCTGTTGAAGTCAGCCACCCTATTCACACCAATACCGAAAGACACCGTTTTCCAATTAGCTTTTTCGTATCTCCTCCCCCTTTCGACCCTGGAGAAAACAGCTCCAAAATTGTTGAAGTTGAATCTCGCCGCGTTATCATCATTCAGATTGCCCAGATAGGTGCCATCTACAGAATTGAACTTCAGAGAAGGCGTAAACATAATTTCTGACGAACGATAAACGCCTATTCCTGCCGGATTGACGCTCAGAGAAGTGAAATCACCACCAACAGAGCCCAGAGCAGACCCAAAACCCATTGATCTGGCAGTTCCCTGAGGTGTCATTAAGGAGTATCGCAACACATCCGTTTCATCCTGTGCCAATGCAGTGAACGCAGTGCCCGAAAATAATAGCGCAGCCAAAAGAGCGGGGTATTGTGGACGTTTCATAAAGTTCGATTAAGCAGTTTTAGATAAAATGATTAAATGGCGTTACCATTTCCGGAGTCGTGCAAAAACTATACCGATTGTTAAAATTACAAAGCTCTTCTATATAAATGAATACGAGTTAACCCCTAAGTTGCTGGAAAAACACTTAAGGCAGAAAGGCCAGTCCTTCAAAAACTTCCACTGCCGGACCAGTAAGCACAACCTCCCTGGCAGCATCAGGTTGGTCCTTATAAAAACTGACCTGGAGATGGCCTCCCGGTGTTTCAATTTGCGTATCAAATGAGCCGGTAGCAGTGTCGGTATCTGCAATGGCAGCAGCAGTAACTCCCGTACCACAACTATAGGTTTCATCTTCCACCCCTCGCTCATACGTACGAACAAAAAGCCCTTCCCTGGTCGCTTCGACAAAATTGACATTGATGCCATCCGGTTGATACTCGTCGCGATTGCGGATCATACGCCCCTGTCCTACTACATCGTAATTACGTAAATCTGCCACCTTGTAAACCAGATGTGGTGAGCCGGTATTTAATCTGGTGCAATCCTTTAGATTTTCGACTGAGGTAACATCGGCCATACTCAGACTCACCCGATCGTGATCGTTAAACCAGGCTTTGTGAGGACCGTCTACAGCAAGGAAAGTGGCCTCATTCCTTATAAGTCTTAATTTTCTGGCAAAGGCTACAATACAGCGACCGCCATTTCCGCACATGGTACTTACGCCGCCGTCAGCGTTAAAGTAGACCATTCTGAAATCATAGTCCTCCACCTCTTCCAGTAGCATCAGGCCATCTGCACCAATCCCGAATCTACGATGACATAAAAATGCTACCTGATCCCTGCTCAGCGAAATACCTGCCGACCTGTTGTCGACGAGGATGAAGTCGTTGCCGGTGCCATGATATTTTGTAAAAGCGAGCTGCATATTATAGGTTGCCGAAATATTGTTCTGCACGGGAGTTGTCAGGACGCAAACTTACACCATTCGTATAAAGAGACATTCTCCAGGCCCGGTTTCTGATCTCACCATTGATATTTGTGTGAAGAATCTTATAATCATTGGTTATAAAACCGGGACGGTAAAACAGGAACATCCCATTACCTTGTTGCGGTAGGACATTGTATTGCCAGATCTCGTAAGGACGTGCGCCTTCCTCATTGTTTACCACGATGCGTTCTGTGGGTGGGCCATACTTTAGATAGACCAGGCCCCTGTCCGTTTCATATCCCGGAAGTGCTGAAGATCCAAAATTCCTGTTGACGAACCGAACTTTTTCAGCGTACTCTTCCCAGGCTTCCCCGGGATTTAGTTGATTCCTTGAGGCCCAGAAATTATAGATGAAATAGCGCTGATAAGACTCGTTGGGCTTTCTCAGGAACTCTTCAATCGTCATCCTTTCATTCGGAGAAGCGATTGGAGACAGCATTTTCAGTATCGCTCGCAACTGTGCTGCATCATATTTCCCTATGAAGGATCTACGGAGATCAATCAACTCAGGATCCTCGTTACTTGAGCTCGTATCTATCTGAGGTTTGAAAGGTTCAGGCTTCGGATTAAAAACCTGGAAGAAAAGGGTCTTTGCTGCTATTCTTGAACCACTGGTGTTTTCCAGAATCAGATTCAGGTAATAGTTACCTGAAGGAATCGTCGCTGTAGAGAAGCTCCCTTCAGTAATTTGTATCAGGGCAGACTTTACAGTATCTTTCTTTTCAAGCTGCTGAAAGGGAAGATCAAGTTCTTTTCTTGAGATAAAGGTTCGGAGGGTCAATAGTTCACCTTCAGGAATCAGCCCTAGTTTATATAACTCGGCATAGTAGCTAATCGATCTTCGGTTCTCGCCGATAAAATTCAGGCTCAGCGGAATCTGAAGCCTGCCGTTCCGTTGAAAAACACTTTCGACTTCGGAAACCACAGCAGTATCGACCAACTGGATAGAACTGAAGAATGGTGACTCACCGGCTTTGGGAACGGAGATCTGGTCTGCAAAAACAAAAGGAGTGACCGCTCTGTTAACATCCGATAGCGTAAGCTGCACCTTGTATTCACCCGGTTTTAGTGAAAAGCGTCGCAGATCCAGCAGCGTCACACTCCCCAATAAAGTAGCATCAACAATTGGATGCGATTGCAACAGGTATCGATCTGTGATCGTATCGCCCTCACTACTGATGATCCTCAAATCCGTTTCGATGCCCGCTCTGAAGGTATCGTTTACTTTCTTGAATGCCACAGACGCAGGGTCTATCTGCCAGTATAATTCAAGATAGGCAGAAATGCCTGAACGTACCGATTGATCAGGCATATAGAACAGGTCATGTTTTACCACCGCCTGGACTGCTTTCAAAGCACTCAATGGCAGAAACAAAAGAGCCAGAACAATAAAGAGGGTGCGCATAAAGGCTAAAGTATCGATACGGTTGGAGATCCGCGTGAATTAACTAAGCTTTGCAAATTACTAAAACACTGATTGTCACTCTGTATGTCTTTTGTTATAAGTTCCTTTGTCCCATTTCCGAACCTGAGCTGGTGGATTTCCCGCTTTGCTGCTCAGGAAGTCCTATGGGATGCCTCTGAACATTTTCAAAAGATGACGTTCAGGAACAGATATTATATCGCGGGAGCAACCGGGAAACAGATGTTGAGCATACCAATAGCGGAAGGCCGGAATAATCGCAGACCGATGCGTGACATCGCAATCAGCTATCACGAGGATTGGAGAAAACAACATTGGCGTACCTTGTTTTCTGCTTACAACCGGTCGCCGTTTTTTAGTTACTATGCCCCTACACTGGAAGTTCTCTTTAGGAAACAACACCGACTTCTTTCTGAATTTTCACTGGAGAGCTATTATTGGTGTTGCCAGCAACTAAGGATTCAACCTGAAGACCGAATTGTTGAAGTGTACAGGAAGGATTATCCGGAGTCTGCTGCTGATCTCAGGAACCTCAGACCTCAGGATGCAACAGAAGTAGCCTCATTGCGATACCAGCAGGTGTTTCAGGAGAGGCATGGATTCATTCCCAACCTCAGTGTGCTTGATTTACTTTGTGCTGAAGGGCCGGGAGCGGGCCTACTACTCAGGCAATGGGCACGATCTACTTAAACAGTATTCTCTGCCCTTTCACTGCCGTACCCACGGATCTTCCAAACACCATACATGGCTTCCTTGACGATACCCTTTGTCATCTTACTCTGGCCTTCGGTGCGATCGATGAAAGTGATAGGAACCTCTTTGATACTGAAGCCGAGCTTCCAGGCCCTGTATTTCATTTCAATCTGGAAGGCATATCCGATAAACCTGACTTTATCGAGTGGAATCGTTTCCAGTACGCGTCGTCTGTAACAAACGAAACCTGCTGTGGGATCTGCTACTGGCATCCAGGTGATTACCTGGGTGTACAAAGCTCCTCCTTTTGAAATCAGCACCCTGTCCCAGGGCCAGTTGACCACTTTGCCGCCTTTTACATACCGCGAACCAATAGCCACGTCTGCACCGGAGGCACAAGCTTCATACAGACGCAGTAAATCATCAGGATTGTGCGAAAAATCTGCGTCCATTTCGAATATATACTCGTATTTCCGCTGAAGTGCCCATTTAAAGCCGAAGATGTAGGCTGTACCCAGGCCCAGCTTTCCAGAACGTTCTACCAGATGGACTTTATCGGGCAGTTCCTGCTGCAGACGCTTCACAATAGTGGCAGTGCCATCTGGTGAACCATCATCCACAACCAGAACATGAAAATCGCCGGGAAGAGAGATGACCTTCCTGATGATCTTTTCTACATTTTCCTTTTCGTTGTAGGTGGGTATGACAACAAGTTTGTCCAATCCTCTGGTAAATTAGGGGAGCAAAATAATAAATCTGAATGAACAGGCTGGTTAAATCCTGTTTATGCTTTGAGCCCGCTCTTCTGCAATTTCATTCTGTTCAGTATTTCCGAAATTTTCTGTTTGGTATGAAGCGGGAAATCCGCCTGCATCATCCAGTCGTAATACTGAGGCTCTATATTGAAAACATCTT
This sequence comes from Bacteroidota bacterium, assembly GCA_023409975.1. Lineage (GTDB taxonomy): Bacteria > Bacteroidota > Bacteroidia > Chitinophagales > Chitinophagaceae > JAFIGV01. The sequence goes on from JAEYQO010000003.1 coordinate 26,154, forward strand.
CAACCTTTCTTCCTTTATATTTCCCAAAATTAAAAACAGGGCAACCGTCTTTCAGAACGATACGTCTGGCGTAATCAACAAACTCTTCTCCTCCAGTGAACGAATGAAGTGATTTCACATCATTGTTCAGGGACTCATACCGATCGAGTTGCGCTTCCAGAACTTCGATAGTCGCCAGTATATCCGCTTCAGCCGAATGAGCGTTCTCTAGTGTTTTCTCGCAGTAGAAGTTATAGGCAGCGCTAAGAGACCTGCTCTCCATCTTGAAAAAGATCTGTTGGACGTCGATCATATGACGCTCCGTAAAATCAACGTTGATACCTGCGCGAAGAAATTCTTCCGCCAGCATCGGGATATCGAATTTACTGCTGTTGTATCCCCCCAGATCGGCATGTTTCATCCATTCATAAAGGCCATGCGCGATCTGCTTGAAGGTGGGTGCATCCTTTACATCCTCATCGGAGATCCCGTGAATAGCGGTGGATTCTGCTGGGATCGGCATTCCGGGATTGAGACGTTTTACATAGGAATCGCGAGAACCATCAGGGTTTAACTTCACAAGAGCCATCTCGATGATCCGGTCCCTGACATGATCTGTCCCTGTTGTTTCCAGATCAAAGAAAATGATAGGGCGCTTTAGCTGCAACTGAGCCATGAGGATAAAATTTATTGATACTCCTGCGAACTTACACTATTCCAGTCAATTCCATCGAAGGTACCCGAGCTCATCAACAGCAGGCAGGTGGGTTTTTGCGAGGCTTTAACTAAATCTTGTACTTTTCGTAGAAGCTTCTCTGGCTCATTCACTACCACAACACCGTTGCCGGCAAAATGTCCTGCCACAACCTCAGGCTGCAAGGCCGGAAGGCCTTTCAATTCCAGTGCATGCGTGCTAAAGTAAACAACTGCCTGGTCTGCGGCATTCATGCTGTCTCTGTATTGACTCAGGAACGCATCACTTAAACTACTGTAAGTATGAAGTTCGAAGCAGGCAATCAGATTACTGTCGGGGTAAGCCTCTCTCACTGCATCCAGTGTGGCTTTCAGCTTTGAAGGGGCATGTGCGAAATCGCGGAAGATCACTAATTCATCAGATTGAAAAACCTTTTCGAGACGTTTGGCCGCACCGGTGAATCCAGCGATTGCGCGGTATGCATCCTCCTGTGAGATATTTAAATGGGTAGCCACTGTGACGGCGGCCTGAAGGTTCATCAGATTGTGTCGGCCAAATACAGAAACTTCGACCTGACCTGCTGGCGTATTTAATACTGCAGTCCCATCCCTGTAATGGTATTCCGGTGCTGAATAGGGCTGCAAATTCAGATGACCTCCCGCTTCCGCTACCAGCCTAACAACTTCCGGATCTTCTTCATTATAGATCAGAAGTGTTCCGGAACCCATGGTAGTCAGATACTGCCGGAACTGGTCGAAATAGTTTTCGTAGGTGGGAAACACATTAATATGGTCCCAGGCTATACCGCTGAGCACAGTCACCTGTGGATGATAGAAAAAGATCTTCGGTCTTTTTTCCTCCACGGAGGCTGGATATTCGTCACCTTCGAGGACCATTAAAGGAGCCTTGCTTAACCTCACGCTCTGAGAGAAGCCTTCCACCCTGGCACCAACGAGGTAATCAAAATCCATTTGCCGGCTGCGCAGGATATGCATCACCATAGAAGTGATGGTCGTTTTGCCGTGGCTACCAGCAATTACAATCCGTTGCTTGTCTTTGCTGACCTCATAAACATACTGGGGAAAGGAATAAACCGGTATTCCCAATTCCTTTGCTTTCTGCAGTTCAGGGTTCCCAGCCTTTGCATGCATGCCCAGGACTACTGCATCAATAGATGATGTGATCTTTGTCGGAAACCACCCCGTTTCAGAAGGAAGGATCCCCTCAGCGGCAAGATTTGACCGGGCAGGATCATTAATCTCATCATCACTACCCGATACCAGATATCCTTCTTTCTTTAGAGCTATTGCAAGCTGGTGCATAATCGCGCCCCCGATAGCAATAAAATGTATATGCTTCATTAAAAATCCTTAACTTCGTACAAAAGTAACCGAGGTTTTCAGTTTTCAATCAAGTAGTTCTGTATGAATTCTAATACCAATCTTCGACGTATAATCCCAATTATGGCTGTAGTAATGCTTGTGTTCATGGCATCATGTGCTTCTAACAAGAAGTATGGTTGTCCGAATAAACTCGACATTACTTCAATATTGAAATAAAATAGTTTGAAATTATTTTTCAAGGTAGCCCTGTGCTACCTTTTTCTGTTTGTACCAGGTCCAGAACACAAGGGATCGTGTTGACCACAATTAAAAAGAGCTGTTCCAGGGCGGAACAGCTCTTTTTAATGATAAGCCCGATTAACGTCTGATTGATCTGGGTGTACTGCCACCTCCGGAGGGCATTGACCTCGATGGAGATGGTGTGCTCATCCTCGGAGTCTGGAAAGAGGGCGTAGACTGCCGGGGCGCTTCATAACGCTGTTGCCGGGGCGCTTCCATTCTTTGCTGACGTTGTGGTTGTATTCTTTGCTGACGAGGAGCCTCATAGCGCTGTTGGCGAGGAGCCTCATAACGCGGGGTCCTGCTGTTTGGAGTGGCAGGTGTTGCTTCCCTGGTACCTTCAGCATCTCTTGAGAACACCCTTCGTGAGGGGCGTTCTGTGGCATTACCCGTGTTCGGAGCCGGACGGTTTATTACTCCGCGCTCTGAGCTGGCAGCATTACCACGAGGGGCCACACCTGTTCTGGTTCCCGAAGCCGGATTAGTTGTTCTGAGTCCGGTCCTGGGACCTTCAGCAGGGTTGCTGGTCGAGAGGGTACGCAGGCCGGACGAGCGAAGACCCGCACTCTGATTGAAATTGGTGGCGTTCCTGGGACCATAGGTAATTGTTCTGCCTGCACCTGAGTGTTCGCTGCCGTAGATACCAGCGTAGTACCCATTCCAGAAGCCTGAATAGTAGTTACCCCACCAGCCTGCATAGACCGGATAATTCCAGGCACTATAAAAACCAGGATAGCCATACCAGGAGTGCCATCCGCCAAATGAATTCCAGTAAGGCCCAAAACCTATGCTTACAGAAATTCCCGGACGAGCCCAGGGGCTCCATCCCCAATAGGGATCATACCAGAAGGGATCGTACCAGAAGGGGTTATAGAACGGGCTGTAATAGCCCATATTGTAGAACGGCTGGTTGAAACGACGAATACGTGTGGAGTACTCGTAATCATCATTTTCATAATCGACATAACCATCGTTGTCGTAAGCTGAAGCATATTCCCCTTCATAACCCTCATCCGAATTTCTATTGGCCGGAGCTTCAGCCTGACGGGCAGCAGCAGCCTTTGCGCGCTTCTTGTCTTCCTGCTTCTGTTTCTCCAGCTCAGCGCTATTGAAATAAATATCATCCGTGTAACTCCCCTGCGCAAAGGAAACCGGCTGACCCAGGGCCAGGAACACCAAACCGAATAATAGGAGTCGTTTCATACGATTTATTGCTTGAATTTTTACCTTGTGAAATTACTACTTTTGCGGCACTCAGCCGCTTAGATAAAGCGAAAAGTATGCCAAATTTTTTATGAGCACATTAACAACGAGAGCAGCCGATTACGCGCAGTGGTACAACGACTTAATCCTGAAAGGCGGACTTGCAGATTACTCAGCCGTCAGGGGGTGCATGGTCATCAAACCATACGGATTTGCGCTTTGGGAGAATATGAGGGATACCCTGGACAAAATGTTCAAGGAAACAGGACATCAGAATGCGTATTTCCCGTTGTTCGTGCCCAAAAGCCTGTTCGAAGCTGAAGAAAAGAACGCTGAAGGTTTTGCCAAGGAATGTGCTGTTGTAACCCACTACCGTCTTAAAACTGATCCGGATAATAAGGGTAAGCTGATCGTCGACCCTGCTGCCAGGCTTGAGGAAGAGCTGGTGGTCCGCCCCACTTCCGAGGCGATAATCTGGAACACCTATAAGGGCTGGATCCAATCTTACCGCGACCTGCCGATTCTCATCAACCAATGGGCGAATGTGGTCAGGTGGGAGATGCGTACGAGGCTGTTCCTGCGTACTGCGGAGTTTCTATGGCAGGAAGGGCATACGGCACACGCCACAAAAGAAGAAGCACTCGAAGAAACCAGGCAGATGCTGGAGGTATATGCCCGGTTTGCCGAGGAGTATATGGCGCTGCCGGTCGTGAAGGGTGTCAAGACCGCCAATGAAAGATTTGCCGGAGCAGAAGACACGTATTGCATCGAGGCTCTGATGCAGGATGGCAAGGCATTACAAGCTGGCACCTCCCATTTTCTCGGACAGAATTTTGCTAAAGCTTTCGATGTTAAGTTCTCCGATAAGAACAATCAGATGGAGTATGTCTGGGCAACCTCCTGGGGTGTTTCCACTCGCCTGATCGGTGCGCTGGTAATGGCGCATAGCGATGACCAGGGCTTGGTTCTACCTCCCAGAATCGCTCCTTTACAAGTTGTTATCGTTCCCATCTTCAATAAAGATGTTGCTGCCCGTGAGCGTATTGACCAGAAAGCTCAGGAGATCATTACCTCGTTGAAATCCATGGGCGTCTCGGTGAAATATGACACGGATGACACCACACGTCCGGGGTGGAAATTCGCAGAATATGAATTGAGAGGCGTTCCTGTAAGAATTGCACTCGGGGCCAGGGATATTGAGCAAAATCAGGCAGAAGTGGCACGTCGCGATACGAAGGAGAAGACCACCTATTCGCTGGATGGCATAGCAGAGAACATTGTAAAGCTGCTTGATGATATTCAAAGTAACATGTACCAGCGTGCGCTGCATTTCCGGACAGACCATACAACCAAAGTTGATAGCTGGGATGAGTTCGTCTCTGTTCTTGACGGAAAAGGTGGATTTGTATCAGCCCATTGGGATGGAAGTCCTGAGACAGAGGAAAAGATCAAGGAACTTACCAAGGCGACGATCAGGTGCATCCCACTGGATAACGGGCAGGAAGAAGGAAAATGTGTCCTCACCGGGAATCCTTCCAGTCAGCGGGTGTTGTTTGCAAGGGCTTATTAGTTGGTTAGTTGGTTAGGTGGTTATTGGGTTAGTTGGTTAGTTGGTTAGAGTATAGACCGACAGTAAATTAAATCACTCGTGGGTTTGGGAGCGAAGGTTTTGATAAAATTAGAAAGGGGCTGTTCCGTGGGGCAGCCTTTTAGTGGTTGGGTG
>JAEYQO010000036.1 GCA_023409975.1 Bacteroidota bacterium
TTTTTGGCGTGTAAAGTATTTTCGATCCAGAGTATTATTGCCAGAGCGATAATATTGAACGAATTGCTGGTTTTCGTCGGCGAATTGAGAAATGGTTTCCAGTTGAGATTGATAGAAGGCTATTAAAGTATGTCCTGGGTAAATTGGTTTGAGTGATTCGATCTTGATCAGTTGTGTATGGAAGATAAGCTCGGATAGCACTTGAGGCTTGATGATTTTAAAGAACCGAATTTCGTGGGAATCGGATCTGAATCCCTGTTCGTCGATTAATACCCTGAAGGCTGCTATTGTCTGTGCACATTCTGTGATTGAAGCTTCAGAGATTTCTTTGGGGTCAGAATATTCGTCAGCTATTGACGAGAGCCGTAATTGGAGTTCGGCCAGGTAGAGTTCGAAAGATTTCATTCTGCTATGACAGGGGATAGAGGTCCCGAGTTCAAAGACGCAAAAATAGTGTTGTGTGTAGATACTTACAATCGGATTTTTATGTTGATTTTGCTGAAGGTGAAAGGACTAGTAAAAACGGTGTGCTTCAGGAGCACACCGTTTTTAGTTTCTAGGCTGTTTTCTGAGCGGCGGAAGAAAGGGAATATTTTTTCTGAAGTATCTGCATGTCGTCACTGACTTTCTTATCCAGGACTTTTGCATAGTGCTGAGTCATCCGGAGGTTTTTATGACCGAGCATTTTGCTTACCGATTCTATGGGAACACCGTTTGCCAGGGTGACAGTTGTCGCGAATGTGTGACGAGCAGTATGGAAAGTCAAATTCTTATTAACTCCACATAGATCTGCTATCTCTTTCAGGTAAGAGTTCATTTTTTGATTAGAGAGAACGGGAAGGACTCGGCCTTCATTTAGGCATTGTGGGTGATCCGCATACTTATCAACAATTTCCTGAGCAATAGGAAGCAGCGGGATTCTTGAGGCTGTTTCAGTCTTTTGTCTGTGTGTATGGATCCAACGGTTACCATCGATACCTAGTGTCAGCTGGTTCCGGCGGAGATTAAATACATCTATATAGGCCAAACCGGTGAAGCAGCTAAAAACGAATATGTCTCGGACCTGACCTAGTCTTTCAATGCTGAAGTCTTTTCGATAAATCGACATCAGTTCAGATTCGGTAAGAAATTCCTTCTCTACCTCTACCCTTACCATCTTAAATCCAAAAAATGGATCCCTGGATAGCCAACCGTTCTTCAGGCAAAAGTTAATAATCTTCCTAAAGTTGCTCAGGTATTTAGTAGTGGTGTTTTGATTACACTTCCGAACAGTCTTTAGCCAAAATTCATAGTCAGTAAGAAAACTGTAGTTGATTGCGTTGATATCGATATCTGAAACATTGTATTTCCACTTTAGGAACTCTACCGTGTGGCTGAGAGAGGTTTCAAACCTTTCCATCGTTCCTGGAGCGTAATCGATCCCTACAAGTTTTCTCATTTGATCATTGTGATACTTAAATACTTCAATGATCATCTTGGCCCGATCTGTTTCCCCAAGCCATCTAGATTTGAAACTTTGGATATCCAGGTGTTGTTTCTCCCGGATAAGTTCCTGTTGACATTCGTAGACTTTCGATCTTAAAGAATCCAGGTAGGAGTTAAGACTTCTGGCTTCTTCTGTGTTTCCTTTCATACGGCCTGCTTCTGAAGACCATTTTTTTTCTTCGACATAGCGTTTTGTCGATACTTCAAAACGTTGACCACTGATGGTAACACGTAAATAGATTGGGATGCGGCCTTCGGATGTGGCCTTTGCCTTCTTCGAGTAGAAGAGAATTGAGAGGGTGCTCATTTTGGTGGTGACCTTTTAAAGCGTTAAAAATAGTTTCCGAGGTTACCTGATGCAAGATGTCCAATTTCTGTATAGCTTGCCTGGCAAGGGTTTCCGGGCTTCTCGGTTACCCGGGATGTTGGTTCATTCGGGTAACCGAATTTATCACCTGAGCATTGTGAAATTTTGAACGGATTGAGATAGGGGTAAAAATAAAAAAGCCTGTAAATCAACGTTTTACAGGCTTTTGATAAAATTTGTTTGGTTATTTGCGGAGACGGCGAGATTCGAACTCGCGATACGGTTGCCCGTATACACACTTTCCAGGCGTGCTCCTTCAACCACTCGGACACGTCTCCTTGAAGGGTGGCAAAGTTAATTATTTCGCAGACTTGCCGAAAACTTTTTCTGCATTCGCTGTGGTCAGCTCGGCAACATCCTCCATACTCAGTCCCGTTACCTCCGACAGCTTCCGGGCTACCAACGGAATATAGCTGCTTTCATTCCGCTTTCCACGGTAGGGAACAGGCGCTAAATAGGGTGCGTCTGTCTCCAGGACCACCCGCTCTAAACCGGTCGCCTTCACGATATCTCCCAACTGACTGTTCTTAAAGGTCACCACACCACCAATACCAAGGTAGAATCCAAGATCCATGATCTCTCTGGCCTCATCCAGGGTGCCTCCAAAGCAATGGAAGACTCCCCGCAACATCCCTTGCTGTTTCTGCTTCACAATTTCGATACAGTCCCGGGTCGACTCCCGGCTATGGATTACTATAGGCAGATCAAACTCCAGCGCCCAGTCAATCTGCCGTGTAAATGCCTCCTGCTGCGCATCAAGGAAACTCAGATCCCAGTATTTGTCAAGCCCGATTTCTCCTACGGCAATAAAGCTTTCCCGCTCCAGCCAGTCTCTCACAATTCGCAGTTCATCCTCAAAATTGTCCTTTACATACACAGGATGCAACCCCATCATCGGTTTGCAATGCCGCGGCCATCGCCCGGCCATTTCCATCATAGGCGCTATCGTGCTGCTATCACAGTTGGGCATATACATCTCCTCCACACCCGCCTCCACAGCTCTTTGTATCATCGCTTCAAACGAATCCCGGAACTGCTCATCATACAGATGAGCATGGGTATCAATCATCTTCATGACTAACTAAGGTATTTTGCTACAATAGGTACTCTTCGTCCGACTCCAAATGCCTTGGGAGACACCCGGATGATGGGACAGAACTGATTACGCTTATACTCATTCATATTCACCAATCGGAGGATTCTGTCGACCAGTGTTTTCTCAAATCCCATAGCCACCAGCTCTTTGGGACCGCGTCTTTGTTCTATGTACTGGAACAGGATCGGATCCAGCACATGATACTCCGGCAGGCTGTCACTGTCTTTCTGTTCAGGTCGAAGCTCCGCGCTAGGTGGTTTTGTGATGATGTGCTGAGGAATGATCTCACGGTCACGGTTGATATACCGCGCAAGGGCATACACCTGTAACTTGTAACAATCACCCAACACGCCGAGTCCTCCCGCCATATCTCCGTATAACGTGCCATATCCTGTAGCCAGCTCGCTCTTATTCGAGGTGTTCAGCAGGATCAGGTTGAATTTATTAGCTAGTGCCATCACAAGGCTTCCCCGGATTCTGGACTGCAGGTTTTCTTCTGCTACACTAAAGGGCAGTCCCTGAAAAACGGGATGCAGAGCTTTTTCGTAGGCTGCAAAAACATCTGCAATAGGGATGATATCGTAAGGATTGCCCAGGTTCTTCGACAGTTGCTCTGCATCGGAAACGGAATGTCCTGTAGAGAATTGAGAAGGCATCAATAATGCTCTCACATGCTCTGCACCAAGTGCCTCACTGGCAAGGGCGAGAACCAGCGCGCTGTCAATTCCTCCTGAAGAAGCTACTATCGCTTTCCTGAAGCCCATTTTGTCAAAGTAATCCCGGATGCCGAGGACCAGCGCCTGGTGGATCTCATGGATATCAGCCTCTGCATCAAACTGAACCGGCAGATCCTGCCGGTCTGGAATGTCTTCTCCACGGGTGATCACAGCTTCCCTGAAGCTACCGTCTTGCTCCCAGTTGACTTCCTGAAGTCCCTCCTCGAAATACGGCAGGCTGCAAACAATATTCTGGGCTGCATCCATCACCACTGATCCGCCATCAAATACGATTTCAGTCTGCGAACCAACGGTATTACAGTAGATCATCGGCAGCTTGTAGGCAGCGACGTTTCGCTTGATGGTGCTGGTGCGTCCTTCTGCATGACCATAATCAAAGGGGGAAGCGCTGATATTGATCATAATATCGGGTTGCTGCCGGATCAGCAGATCCATGGGTCGAACCCGGTACAATGGGTTGTCCTCCAGGTCCCAGATGTCTTCACAAACAGTAATAGCAAGCTTCCTGCCTTTGAACTCCACCACGTTCCACTCAAACGCTGGCTCGAAATAACGATACTCGTCAAATACATCATAGGTAGGCAGCAATGTTTTGTGTACCTCTCCCACGACCTTCCGGTCAAATAACAGGTAAGCAGTATTGAATAGATCCTTGCCTTCTGGTCTGGGATTGCGCGAAGGTCCGCCTACAATCACTCCGATACTGTCAGCCTCCTCAGTGATGCTCCTGATGGCATTCTGACTTTGCTCAATGAAATCGTCAAATTCCAGAAAGTCGCGCGGAGGGTATCCGCAAACAGCCAGTTCTGAAAAAACGATCAGTTCACCACCCAAAGCTTTTGCCTGACGGATCGCGTCAATGATCTTTTTGGTATTCGATTCGAAATTGCCGATATGATAATTCTGTTGTGCAAGGAAGATTTTCATTCAAACCCCGTTTAATTTCAAAGTTCGCAGATTAGGTTCTAAGTTCTGTTCAGAGAGAACGTAAACATCGGACCAGAAACTAAAAGGCCCGCACAACAGAGGTTGAGCGGGCGGGGTGTTCTGGTTAAATGACACTGTAAATCTAAAAGAATAATCCAATTCTGAAAGAAAAACTGTTGAGCCTGATGTTACCATCACTGAACTCACCCAGGTACCCGAGATTGTAATCACGTGGATTGGTCGCATCTGGTAGAAACCCGTTATTAAAGAAGAATCCAAAATAGAGCGAAATCTTTTCGGTAATAGGTTTTTCTATACCGGCACCGATGTTCAATTGGAGGTTCAAAGGAGCAACAGCAAAGGCACCCACAATTTTTTCTTTATCTCCTGTTGCCGTCCTGTAGAGGCCATACTGATCGGAATAACCGACAGTATAACTTGCTTTTTTACCGATGTTGATACCAGCAGTCAGTCCGATCTGTCCAAATACCCTCACGCCTGAGTTAGATATCGGATCGGTCTTAAGCTTCAGATGAAACGGTATCTCAAGGTACTGTAATGCGTAGTCGAACTCTGCCCGGTACACCGTAGAGGCAGTAACTGCAGAATCGATTCTGCGCGCGAGTATTTTCCCCCCGGTAGAATTGAGTTGAAAACCTGTGCTCACACCATAGTTGGGCGAAAAGAAATAATCGCCCATCAGTCCCCAGCTAAAACCAACCCTGCTCCCCTGCGAGCTGACCCTGTACAATCCGTCGTTACTTTTCGTCGCCGTCGGCTTCATCCAGGAAATATTCGGGGCGATATAGGCGCCGATCTTCAACCGGCGGATTTCAACCCGCTTTGCGGGAGGAACCGGAACTTCCTCGTAATACTGTCCGTTCACAGTAAATGCGGCGGTGAGGAAGGCGGTAGTCAGCAGCAGATATTTCTTCATGTTGTATGTAGCATTGTATGTAATCCCACAATTTTCTGGCCATACTGCAGGATGACGATTAAATTTGCACCACAAAAATAAAAGCAATCAAGAATGGTGGGTAATCGCACAAAGGTAAATAAATCTCTTTCTGTCTCTTTTTTACTCTGCCTGTTCGTTTGCTCCTGGACTCTTGTACTAACCTCCTGCAGTAACGATACGAAGCATCCTGATGTGGACCATATCACGATCGATTTACGAACAGCAAGACTGGACAGGGATTTGGCCGCATTAGACACCAACAATCTTACACAGGGTCTCTCGAAGCTGAACGAGGAGTATCCGTTGTTTCTGAATTTCTACCTGGATACCCTGATGGGGTTTGGAGTTCACGGTAATTACAGTATGTCGGCTGAGGCCATGCAGAAGGGACTTCAGCCTTTTCTCTCACACCCGGATATCAGAGGGCTTTTTGATACCGTGCAGCATCATTTTCCTGATACAAAAGCGATCGACGAACAACTGGTAATGGGATTTAAATACCTCAGGCATTATTACCCGGAACAGCCCGTTCCTAAGGTGGTGTACTTTATTTCCGGATTGAATCAATGGTCTGCCATCACTTACGATACACTGGTGGTCGGCGTGGGACTCGATATGTATCTCGGTCCGCAGTATCCCTTCTATGCCGCCGTTCAGATTCCTGAATATGTAGTCAGAAAGTGCTCGCCGGAGTATATACCGGTGAATGTGTTTCAGGCGATCTATCGCGATAAGCATCCATTCGAAATGGAGGAGAGAACATTGCTGGATATGATGATCCAGCGTGGTAAGGAACAGTACTTCCTGGAACGGATCGTACCATTTACAGAAGAACACGAACGTTTCGGTTTTACAAAGGAACAGTTGGAATGGTGTGAACAGAACGAGGCGGAAATCTATAACTTCTTCGTGTCGCAGAATCTGCTTTACGAAACGAACTGGCAGAAGATCGTCAGATATGTGAATGATGGCCCCAGCGCCACCGGCATGCCCCTCGAAAGTCCCGGTAATATTGGGACCTGGTTGGGCTATCGTATTTTAATGGAATATAGCGACAAGCATTCCGATCTGTCTATGCAGGAACTGTTCCAGGTCAGGGATGCGCAGAAGTTGCTGCAGGATGCTAAATACAAGCCGCGTTAGGCTGGAAAATTTCGTTGCTTATGAGGTGGATTATTTCATTTTGTGTTCTGTTTTTGTTTTCTGTCCCGGCTGAAGCACAGCTGACCAGAGCAGATTCTCTGAAAAAGGCGCTGGAGACAACCAATCTGGATACAGTAGCCTGGACTTACGGTGGTGCTTTAAACCTGGGCCTGAATCAGGGATTCCTCCACAACTGGCCCGCAGGAGGTGAGCTGGCTTCACTCACCGTTAACGGTCAGTTCGCCGGGTATATCAATAGAGTTTACCATCGCCATCTCTGGGCAAACAACCTCGATATGACCTATGGCCTGTTCTACGCCTACTCCAGCGACTTCAGACCCCGCAAGGTGGATGACAGGCTGGATTTTACGTCGAAGTACGGGGTGCAGATGGATAATAGCAACAGCTTCTATTTCTCAGCGCTCGTGAATTTCAAAACACAGTTCACAGAAGGGTATGACTACAGTCTTCCCAATTGGGACAGTCTTCCCACATCCGCGTTTTTATCACCTGCCTATATCACGGGGGCAATTGGGGTTGAATTCCGCAAAGGGAATAACATCAGCCTGTTCCTTTCCCCATTTGCTGCCAGGCTGACGCTGGCAGACCGGTTCTATACGCGTCAACGCCCCGAGGGAGCTTTTGGTATCCAATACAATGAAACTTCCAGAAGGGAGCTCGGTGCATACTTCTCAGGTCGGTATCAGGTACAGGTTAATAAATCGCTGCTGTATCGTACACGGGTCGATCTCTATATGAACTATCTGGCAAAGGACAAGTTCGATGAGGCAGGAGTATTGGTCAAGCGCGATAACGTTGGCAATATCGATATCCTTTGGGATAATTTCTTCTCGTACAAAATATCCAGATACCTCGACATAACAGTTGCCGCAACGTTCATTTACGACAATGATATTCCTTACGAAAAATCTTTCGTTGATGAGGCTACCGGCGAAACGATTGAGAAAGAAGAGCCAGGTACCGGACTAGGGTGGTGGCAGGTAAAACAGTTGCTGACGATAGGTTTCAGATACAAGTTTTAACCCTTCAAAGTCCTGAATATGCTGTAGCTTCGGCATCCGGCACTCAGAAAGTATAAACAGATGTCAGCAAGTTATCAGATCAGGTTGCCACAGTTTGAGGGTCCTTTTGACCTGTTGCTGTTCTTTATAGAACGCGATGAGCTGGATATCTACAATATTCCCATCAACCAGATAACAAAAGACTTTCTTGAATACATCCATTCCCTGGAGTCACTGAACATCGAACTGGCCAGCGAGTTTATCCTGTTTGTTTCTACACTCATGAGGATCAAGGCGAAGATGTTGCTGCCGAGAAGAGAGCTGGATGCCCAGGGTAATGAGATCGATCCCAGGCAGGAGCTGGTCGACAAGATTCTTGAGTATAAGCGATTTAAGGAAGCCTCTGAGGAAATGGCGCTGATGGAAGCAGAGCGTCTGCTGCAACAGAAGCGTGGTAACATACGTAAAGAACTGGAAGCGCTTAGTGAAGAGTATTCTGAGGGAACCGAGATACAGACGGTTACGTTATACAAGTTGATGCAGGCCTTCGAGCGCGTAGCCAAACGGTATAATGAGCGTCAGAATAAGCCACAACACGTGGTGATAAAGTATAACTATAGCCTGGAAGGCCAAAGGACTTTTTTGCTGGATTATCTGAAAGAGCAGGGTAGAGCCGCCTTTGAATCGGTCTACAGCCAGTGCAACGACAGGATCCACGCCATTTTCACCTTCCTGGCTATGCTGGAGCTGATTCAGCAGAAATTCTTTACCATCCTTACCGGAACCGGCAGGAACAACTTCATCCTTGAATGGAACAACAACCGCGAGGAAGAGCTGCCGCCCGAAGGACTGCCTGAGGGTACTCCTGATCCTCAGGATGATGTAACTGTATAGCACCCCTGTTATCGGCACCAGCTCTGTTGGCAAGGTTTTCCCATGTAGTTTTTGGAGGCCGATATCGAATTGAAATACAAATTCACAATCCTGCAATTCTCCTGTCTCCTGCATTTTTCCTGCGCTATCCTGATGTGCTCAGGAGTTTCACTTGGTCAGACAAGCGCCCCGGGTTCCTCAGATAGCATCAAAATCATTGCAGGGAAGGCATCCTATGCCCGCTCCGCTCTATATCAGAAGCTATTCGGCAGGCACTATAGAAAGGAGTGGACGACGCCCGTATTAATGCCTTACTTCTATCTCGATACTGCCGCCGGTGGATTGAAGATTTACAAATTAGGGGGCGGCCGACAAACACGCACACTCAGACTGCGAAATAAGAATGAAAAAGAATTTGTGTTGCGCAGCATCGATAAATCCTTCGGGGGAGCCCTCCCTGAACTTTACCGGGGAACCTGGATAGAAGACTTCGTGGATGATCAGGTGACCATAGCGCACCCATACGGCGCGCTGATTATACCATCGATGGCGCAAAAAGCCGGGATCTATCATACCCTGCCGACGATAGTATATCTGGAGGATCAGACAGCGCTAAAAGAATACTCACACTTAAGCGGCGAACTGTACCTGTTCGAACAGCGCCCTGACGAAGACTGGTCTGAAGCGCCTAATTTCGCCCGTTCAGACAAAATTATCAGTACGGAAAACATCCTGGAAAAAACACTGAAAGAGAATGATCATGTGGTGGATCAGGAAGTCTATCTCCGAGCCCGGCTTTTCGATTATTTGATTGGTGACTGGGGAAGACATGAAGATCAATGGCGCTGGGCAAGAGTAAAGCGGGGAGATGTAGAGCAGTATTTGGCCATACCCCGGGATCGTGACCAGGCTTTTACGGTTTTTGATGGGAGACTGCTCCAGGCAGGCATCAGCCTGTCAGGACTCAGACATTTTCAGGGCTTTCACAATGAGGTGCAGGACGTTCCCGGCTATAACTTTCCACCAAGATTCCTGGACAGAAGATTCCTGAACGGACTGGATCGACGGGTTTGGATTGAAACGGCGCAGGACCTGAAAGCCCGGATCAATGATAGCGTCATTGCACGGGCCGTATCGCAACTTCCCGGAGAGGTGTACCCCATCTCAGGTCCCTGGCTGATAGAGCGGATCAAATCAAGAAGAGACAATCTTGTCCCGTATGCAGAAGCTTACTATGAAAACCTGGCCGAAAATGTGGACATTCCGGGTACCAGGGATGCGGAGTGGTTTCAGGTAGTGCAAAATGGGAAAGACAGCACGCATGTAAGCGTGTTCCGGATAGAAAATGATGGTGTTCGGGCGCAGGACCCATTTTATTCAAGAGTATTTCTTGCGGTCGATACCAGGGAAGTTCGTTTGTATGGCATCGGGGGAGCCGATGTGTACGACATTTCCCGAAATCCTGATAATCCTATCAAAGTTCGGATCATTGGCGGACCAGATCATGATTCCCTGGTTGTAAACGGGTCGCCCGGTAAGCTCAGGGGAAATGTTACCTTCTACGATAACAGCAGTAATCATTTATCCGGCGCCAGCCTCATTCGTCTGAAGCTGTCGAAGAAGCCGACTGTACATGAATACCACTATGACGCCTTCAGGTATTCGAGATCAGGTATGACCGTGGGTCTTACTTATAATTCTGTAGATCGTCTGTTTCTTAAAGCAGGTTACAGGAAGTTGAAGCATAGTTGGAGGAAGAAGCCGTTTGCTTCATCTCAGGAAGTTTTTCTGGGTTATTCTGTTATACTGAACGGACTTAGTCTGGTTTATAACGGGCATTTCAATAAGGTTCTCGGTCCTCTGGGCTTACAGTTTCACCTCGGATATGACGCGGTGCGCTGGGCATATTTTCACGGCCTGGGCAACGAAACGGATTTCTCCGGATCACGTTCTTTCTATCGGTTCCGATCGAGTCAGATTAACAGCAGCGTATCTCTGGTGGCCCCACTTAATCAGGGGTCTTCCATCTCGGCATCTGCTTTTCTTTATTCTGTAAACCCAATTGACGAAACAGATAAATATTTCAGCCAGCTTGTGGTTGACGAAAATGCGCTCGACTACAGCGCCTTCACAGGTCTCAGGCTGGAACTCACCCATGATGGACTTGATGATCCACGGGTTCCTACCAAAGGGATTTCGTTCATAGGCGCTATGGGAGTAACCCGAAATCTGGAACGAACGGAAAAAAGCTATGGCAGCCTTGAAGCCCGGCTTCAGGCCTATATGCCATTGGGCGGAAATTTCATTCTCGCGACGCATACGGGATTTGAGGCGATCGACGGCAACCCGGAATTCTATCAATATGCTTCCATAGGTGGTGCCCAGACGCTTCGGGGATATGTCCGGGAACGCTTCTGGGGGAGGACAGCGTTTTATAGTGCAAACGAACTAAGATGGTTACCTCCCTTCAGAAGCTATCTTTTTAACGGCAGGGCAGGTTTGCTGGCTCTTTATGATGTGGGGCGGGTGTGGATGCCAGGGGAGCAGTCCGACAAACTGCATGCGGCCTGGGGTGGCGGCGTACTCTTGGCTCCTTTCAATAGAATGCTTTTTGGAATCACCTACGCTATTTCAGAAGAGAATAGACTCTTCCAGATCCGTATCAGCCAGCCCTTCTGATCACCTGATCAACATCACCTCTCCCTTGTGAACTTCCTCTTTGCCCGTAAGGCATTTGGCTCTCAGGACGTAGAAATAGGCACCCGTTCCCTGTGGTTGATTTCGAAGGGTGCCATCCCATCCCTCATTTGGCCTGAATGAATGAAATAGCCTTTCTCCCCAGCGGTTATAGATACTTAGTTCGTAGAAGATTTGGTTGCCGTACATGATAGGATGCCAGTCGTCGTTCCTGCCATCTCCATTGGGGGTAAAAGCTGAAGGGTAGGAAAAATTGCAACAGGGAAGTATTTCAGGATACTCGAGCGTAGCCGTGTCATGACATCCAAACTCGCTGGTTCCGATCGCTGTAATGGTGGTGGGTTCATATAGACGGATAAAGATACTACTGTCAGGCTCGTAAAACAGTTCCTCCTCAGGGAGCCATTGTACTTCCGGTGTCCCTCTGTGTTTCAGAAAAACGATATCTCCGACACAGGCTGGACCCGCTTCGTTTTCAATGTATAGTACCGGCTGTGGGAAAGCGGTGATGGTCAGGGTGTCGGGGATAGAATTGCAGGTAAGGTAGCGTTGAAAAGCAAGCCAGGAATAACTGCCTTCCGCCTGAGGCGTAAACTGCGGCGGTCCTGCAAGTATCGTTCCGTCCAGTTCCGTCCAGTGAGCCGTTGCGTTCCTGAAAGTGATAGCTGTCAATGTCTCTTCTATTCCGATACAGGCAATGGTATCCTGAAGTACCGGTTTGTAGGGCAGGATACCACTATCCACAACCTGAAAATTATACTCCGTTATACATTCGAGGAGGTGAGACTCTACAACCATCCGGTAGTTGCCGATTTCAAGACTATCAATGAAACTGAGCAGAGAGTCTGGGTATTGGCGTAGGAAGTTTCCCTCCTTATATAGGGAAATAGTTCTTGGAAGGACTCCGTAATGAATGTCAAATTCCAGTGTTGCCTTATGAATGCACTGTGTTGGATCTATAACTTTTGAGGTTACCTCCACAGGTTTAACGATCCGAAGCGTCACACCGAAGGTCTGAGCAGCATTTAAAGGGCAATGACGGTCCTTAAGACGAACAAAGAAATTATAGATACCTGCCGGAACTCCGGTTGTATTCCACTCGAATGAAAAACTGGTGGTTGGTGTATTACCCTGATGTACCTGAAGTACGGCGCCCGGTGGAATGGTGGTATGGCTAATTTCTATTGTGTCCCCGTCGGGATCTGAGGTCTGATAGTCGAATTTGACTGTGGTGCCTGCCCCCTCACAGATATAAAGGATATTTGTGAGCGTGTCCAGAAGGGCGCCACTTACAGAAGTTCGGTTAAAATCACCGGTTGGAGGTAGGTTCTGACAGTTGTCCAGTACGATAAAAGTCATTTCCCTCATTGAAGAACCGATCTTCACTCCGTCACGATATTCGGTTGTCTGAACCACCACCAAAGCGTTCTGTACGATGTTAGGCTGAAATTTCAATTGTCCATTAAATTGATTGAAATCAAAAGACCCGGACATGGTTGACATAGGAGTGACTCCGGAATACTGTCCATGGTATATGACTGTGAGGCCGGTAAACCCGTCTACTGCATCAGCATAAAGTGCCGGCACCATTTCGAATACTAAGGAATCGCCATCTGCGTCTATTATTCCCTGGTTATACTCCTGGGGAACGTTGATACAATAGAAGGGCGTGGGGATGGTCGTGAATTCAGGAGAATTATTAGGGCCGTTCAGATTGTTTAGATCTGCGCTCAGCACTATAAAGCCAGGGTTAATGACATTTGTAATTGCTAAAGTTCGTCCTGCTGAGCTGTTGTTGGCCAGATTGCCGACAAATAGCATATGCCATTGGTCAGATTTGTACGGGAAAGTGTACTCCGTTTCATATACAAATTTTCTTACGCCTGGGAGGGTTCCGGATTTGCACTTGGTGCTGTCGATAAAGGCCGGACAAACCGGGGTTACTTCAAGACCTTTCAGAATCACCGCCAGGCTTATGTTTGTGATCTCTATGCTACCATCCAGTATCTGTATCTCCGGTGCTGCAGTTTCCAGGAGTGCAAGTGCCCGTGGATTATCCGAGCCACAATCACCATACAGTGTCATCGCGATCTTATAGGTGTTCCCGCTGATATGAGTATAGTAAAGCTCGCCACCAAAGATGTGGTTGGCCCTGGCATCCTGGAAAAGACCAGATGTGCATATGATGATTAAGGTAAGTATAAGTTGTCGCATCTCAGTGATTCCAAATGCAAAGATGTGTGGAAAGAAGAAACTATTTTAAGGACAAAGACACGGAATCGTAAAAAAATGTAAGATCGGGCTCCCGCTTATCAAAGAATATTTACCTGAATGTCAGGTTTGTATGATAAATCTATTTATTTTTACCTCATTGTTTATCTGAAAGGGTGCCCTAATGAATTGTTCTCGTTTGAAGCGGGAGGCGGAGCGAATTGTATTATTAACTTTATTTTCTGTATTAACTATAGCCTGTCAGCAAGAGTCACCGGCGGTCTCCCTGGATGAAACGCCTGCATTCTCTCGCATGATAGAAATTGCCGACCATAAGGTCGCTGAAGGTCATTGGGATACAGCGAAGTTTATCATAGAAGCTGCATACCGGGAAATACCCAATAAATCTGTAGTTGATAGCTTCAACTATTACAGGTTCCACTATGAACTTCAGTATAAATGCTACAAGGACAGCAAAAGGGCGTTCGCATATACGGACAGCGTAAAAAGACTGATAGAACGCCACCATGCAGAAAAGACGCTCGCTTCACGGTATGCCCTGATCTATTACTGGAGGGGTGACTTGTTTTTCGCAGGCAGAGAATATAAAGAAGCATACGAGGAGTATTATAAAGGAAGAGAGATCGGGAAAAAGGTCCTGGATGAATGTGGGCTGGGCGATTTCAATTACAGACTGGGAATCGTTCTCTACCAGCAGGGCAAGTTTGCGGAAGCAAAGTCTCATTTTCTCAAGTGTTATAACAGTTATTCAACTTGTAACAAGGATTTTTCCTACCTCTACAGGATCCAGGAGGTACTGGACAACATAGGTCTGTGCTACTATAATAGCGGTGCTTTTGACAGTGCCGCGCATTACTACGATCGGGCACTCAGCTACATAGAAGAAAACCTCCCCGATTCAACCGAGCATCAGGAAGAACTGAAGAAGGCAGCTATTGCTGTAATCTACGGTAACCTGGCAAGTGTCCACGAGTCGAAAGGTGAATTTGATCAGGCCAGGGATTTATTTATCAGGAGCATCCAGCTCAACAAAGAAGCTCATTTTGAACACAAGGATGTTCTGATCACAAACCTGAAACTGGCCCGGTTCTACTATCAACGGGGGCAGATGCGGGACATGTTTGAGGTTCTGAACGAGCAGGAACGCATGTTAAGCAGTACCCCGGATGTAGAGGCTCAGATGGAATGGCACTATCTCATGTCGCAGTATTTTAGGAAAACGGATCCAGCGGTAGCTTTCCGTCACTTCTCCAGTTACAATCATCTACGTGACTCCCTTCATTCTGTAGCCAGCGATCTGCATCAGGCCGATATAAAAGAACATATCATGAACCTTGAGAAGGAGAGCCGGATTTCTCTCCTTGAGGAAAATTTCGCCCGTCGTAATAATTATCTGATGATTGCTGTAATTGTGGCGGCGTTGTTACTCATTGCTGTACTCATTGTTATATACTACGTTAAGAAATTAAGGCTGTATCTGAGGAGATTGGCGCAGCTGAACAATAAAGTCACGGAACAAAAAACGGAACTGGTCCAAGCGCTCGGAGAACTGGAACAATCACATAAAGAGAAGGACAAGATTCTCAGAGTGGTCGCGCATGATCTCAGAAGTCCGGTAACCGCCATTTATTCCCTGGCTGATCTTCTGGCCTCCGATCCACATCTTTCTGGCGATCAGCGGGAAATCGTAGATCTTATAAAAACTGCCAGCAGCAATTCCCTGACACTGTCACGTGAGATTCTCGATACCGCCGTCATGCAGTCGGAAGAATACAAACTGGAACCCAGAAACCTGGCTGAGCTTGTAAAGGATAATGTAGAGCTGCTCCGATTCCGGGCCGCCGAAAAGCAACAGACGATATCACTGGAGATTGAGGAAGACTGGCTGGAAGCTGCTGTGGACAATGATAAGTTTACCCGCGTAATTGGAAATATCGTCACCAACGCCATCAAGTTCAGCAGGGAAAATGCAACGATCACAGTCCGGGTGTTCCCACAGGGAAATGATGTCATCATATCGGTCAAAGACCAGGGCATAGGTATTCCAGAAAGTATTAAGGAAAAGGTGTTCGAAATGTTCACGGAAGCAAAAAGGGCCGGAACCAATGGAGAGAAACCCTACGGTCTGGGATTGTCAATCGCCAGACAGATCGTAGAAAAGCACAATGGGATTATCTGGTTCCAGAGCGAGGAAGGCAGAGGAACTACCTTCTACATTGCTATACCTCGCCTCAATATTACAAAAGGCAGCTCAGTCGTCAATCAGTCTGCTACTGCAGGATGTTAAACTCTCATTAAACTACAGCCGTTGCAAGTCTTTGACTGAAAAGGACTTATATTTGCTCTCATCTTTTCCGCCTACCCCTGCCTGAGAGAGGATTATGAGAAATAGCCTGTTATTGTTTTTGTTGAGTATCTGCTGTCTTGGTCTGTTTGGATGTCCCTATGAATCACACGTACCAATCAGCACCCCTTCCATCCCCGTAGATTCCAGGTATCTCGGTCAATGGAAAAGCTCCGACGAGGTGTATAATTCTTATAAAGTCCTGAAAGCCAGCGAAACAGAATACGAGATCATACAGGAGAATATCTCGGGTGTTCAGCGATTTAAAGGGCATCTCTCAGAGGTGAAGAATGCTCTCTTCATGAACCTGTACTCTGATAGTACTGATATCTACTACATCTACCGGGTAAAGATGGACCCGGAAGCTGAGAGACTGACTTTAATCCCGGTATCTGCCCACATCAGAGAAAAGTTTGGCAGCATGGAAGGCTTCAGGACCTACCTGGAACGCAATGTGAACTTTCAGAGTCTCTACAATGAGCGTGAGAAGGCGGATTATGTCCGTCTGCCTAACCAGTCCGGATCCGCCGCACTTAATTAGTTCCTTCCTGACCATGGTCTGAAAATTGTATCCTGCTGAATAAAACTCAGCTATGGATAAGAAACACCAGCCAAACAGGTCAAAGGATACGCAAAACGACGCGAATTATAATCCAACAGCGCGCAATTTCGATCATTCGGATGTATCCGGTAAGCCAGATAATATGAGTAGCAAAAACCAGAGGGATGATGACCGGGATGAAGACCTGGATCCACTACCTGAGGAAACCCGCGAAATGGATTCAGATAAATCCTAAGTTTGATCCATGTCGCAACTTCCTGAGGGGTGGAAACTCCTTCACTCTGAATACCTCCACCGCAAATCCTGGCTTACCGTAAGAAGGGATCATCTGGAACTTTCTAATGGTCATAAAATACCCGAATATTATGTATTGGAATATCCCAATTGGGTAAATGTTATTGCCCTGACCCAGGAGGGTAAGTTTGTACTGATCAGACAGTACCGGCATGCTCTCGGTACTGCAAACTATGAGATTTGTGCAGGGGTGGTGGATAGCTCCGACGAGAGTCCTCTGCATGCAGCAAAGCGGGAACTCTTAGAGGAAACTGGTTTTGGAGGTGGTAACTGGGAAGAATGGGTTGTAACGGCTCCCAACCCAGCCACTTCAAACAACTGGGTTCATTGCTTTCTCGCAACGGGTGTTGAGCGGGTTCAGAACCCCCAGCCGGAACCCAGTGAACAGATAACAACGCACCTGGTAGACGCAGGCGAGCTAAAGCAGTTAATGTCTGATGGCGGTATCGTGCAGGCTACCCATCTCGTCGGACTCTGGAAGTATTTTGCCCTGAATCCATAAGTCATTTTCTTCGGGTCACCAGTCCACATACGCTTCAGCAGCCTTGTAGTCGGAAAATAAAATAAGCAGGTCATCAGACCTGCTTATTTTATTGTCAATGTATTTGTTTTCTTACCTCACCAGCATCAGCTCCCCTTTCTTTTCATAGGTCTGTCCATCCTGACAGTTGTACTTCACATAGAAGAAATACACACCCATATCCTGGGGCTTGCCGTTGAAGGTTCCATCCCAGCCTCTGGTATCATCCGTGGTTTC
>JAEYQO010000037.1 GCA_023409975.1 Bacteroidota bacterium
GCCCTGAGTTTCCTGTTCCTTCCAGCTGTTTCCCGTGGTTCTTCTCATCTGTTATGCGTATTTGCGACTTGCCCATCTAATAGGCAGATCACTAAAATTCATCAAGTGCAAGCGATGCATTTGCAAACTGCTGCGCCCAAAATGAATGTAATCTTCCATTTTTAAAACTTGGGGATTCTTTTCTGATTTTCATGATCTCATCCTTCGCTTTGTCCGCCAGTGCCACAAGAGCCTTCTTCCTTGAATCCACCGATAACGACTCGAGATATCCCGAAGGAATAAGATGTGCTTTCAATCGACCATCGCCTCTTGCATCCACGCTATTGATTCCAGGTGCTCCTACGTTAAAAAGATACTTCAATTCTAAGGCATCTAATACCAAAAAACCTTTACTATGGGCTTTCTCTCCAATTGCCAATAACTGGTCTTCTACAACAAGCAAAAAGCCATCTCTTCTAAGCAACTTCATCATGCTCCTGGGTCCTGTAAAAATCTTACTCCATTCTTTTGGGTCAATTTCATGGAGCACGTTGCACATGATCACTACATCAAACGAGCTTTCATCTTGTTCAGTCAAGGCTTTTGATGGATCATTGTAGTATCTATTGCCGTCCTTATATGCTTCCTCAAGAAGTTTGATGCAACTATCTTTATGGGTGTCATCTACATCATAACCGTAATAGTCCAACCACTGTGTAATATCCTCACCATTAAGTCTGCTAATCTCCGCCATAGCAGAAAAGAGACGACCCTGCCCCATTCCGAAATCTAGTACTCTTATTCGCTCTTTTTCTTTCCGAAGGTTATAAATAATTTCTCGTATCTGAGTAGTCTGCGGATCAGATCCGTCCGTCATCACAACTCCTGGCGGCAACAAACATTCATAGGCAAATTTCTCTATTGCCATTTCAGCCGGCAAATTTAAAAAGCTTCTTAGCCTTTCAATCTCATCTTCTTCTCCTAGCAGACTCCTCAACACACTTTCAGGAATATTTCCAGCGTAGCTAATTTTTTTGTCTTCTAAAAACCAGAGATCTTTACAATCAAAGTGAGCCAACACGTTTACCGAATGAGTAGCTATCCACAATTGCCCATTTGGGACGCTAGCGGCAACCTTATCTAAAACCTCAATAAGTACAGCAGGATGTAAATGGTTTTCAGGCTCATCCATCATGATAATCGTTTCATCTAAATTTGCAGACTGTTTGTACAGTAAAACGCAAAACATCAAAAGCACTTTTTGTCCTTTAGAGAGCTCTGCAATACCAATGCGCCTTCCGAACAGTTGGGCTCGCCCTCCGCTCCACGTCAACTCAGTTCCGAGAAATGTTTTAATGTAAGACTGTAAGTTATTATAGTCCTCGACTGCCTTTCGAGCTTCATCGGCGCTAAGCCCAGAATCTTTTAAAAGATAAGTTGCAGAAATCCATCGGCTTAGAACCATTTCAATTGTTGCAATTGTAGCTGACTCTGCATTGATTGACCCTAAATCATTAAGCCGCCCCGCGGCTTGTATATTATGCTCGTCCGAATATCTAAATGGATCTCTTAAATCAGTTTTTTGGGGTACAAAATGGACAAAAACTGGTTTTTTGTCCATTTCGTCAATCTCCAAACCAAGATGCAGTTCTTCTAATTGTTGAAGCTCAAGGATTCTCTTTCTGATGTTCTCAGTATAATTAGGAATATTCGCGGGTTCACTGCCACCATTCTCAAGTGCTGAAGCCAAGTTTGCTTTTTCCTCTAATAATTTTGCACTAATTGAGGACAAATTGCTTTTAGAGATTTTAGCGAAAACGTGTGGAAGTAACTTCAAAAACCTCGTTTTACCAGCGCCATTCTTCCCCGAAAGGATTACTATTCGGTCAAGCTTTTTCATTTTGACCTCATCGAGATCAAAACGATTTGCAATTTCCGTGGGGATACAGAGCGACTTTATTCTCATCAGGTTATTTTTTCATAAATATACAAGTGAGATCATTGCTTCAATTAAAAAAATCCCTGGCTCTCACCAGGGATTCATTTTAAGTTCCATCACCGGTCACCACAACTGCGACGAACTATTTCTTTATCGTGTGCACCAGGGCCTTTAAAAGGTAGGAGACAACAAAGCTTACTGCCGCTCCCACCGCCGCTAAAATAATTGTTCTGCTCAGATCCTCAACATCAATCGTGTAAAAAATATTTAGCAACGTCCCTCCTATCGTCCCGGCTTTTGCTTTGTCAATCATAACGTCCCCTCCAACTCTAGTTTCCAATCGTTAATCGTCCTCTCTGTGAGTCGTCACCTGGCTAACAGCAGATAGTACACCGCCGGCGACCGTTAAGTAACCAGCGATGTTTAAAAGCAAAACGGGTAATGCTACAGGTGCCGCAACTATTGCAGCTCCAACAGCTGCCAGCGTAATTCCAGCAACACGAAGTTTTTTAAAGAATTTCGGCGTCGGTGCCTGTACCCTCTGAATTACATTCATACTTTTCGTCTTTTAACAGTGAGAAATACTTGTTCCTTTCTTTCCAGCGCTTCAAAAACTAACCTTTGAAGCTTTTCCAGCGCCAATCTCGACCGGTTACCTTTACCAGGAGCCGATAAATCCGTTACCGGTGCTATACAGCCCTGTAGTTCCTTTGCAGCATCGTTAGCTGCATGGATCAGGATCAGCTCTCTGCCTGGCACGTCCTTTAACAGGAGATGCCAACGATATCGCTGACTGTACCTTTTTACCAACTGGTAACGGCCCTCCGGTATGCAGCTTAATCGCTGCTTATTCTCCCTCCAGGGAAGTTCAATGGCGCGACAGACAAGCTGCGCGCCATTGAGAAACCTACCGTCGGTGCCAGTCGGATGATATGTCCGTTCCAGTACCAGCTCCATACCTAGTAATCCACTTCAATTAACTGAACAGCATTGAAGGATCCATTCTTAAGCGGATACTTTACGTTGTTCACATTTTGATAAAACTGAATTCCCATTACCAGGAACATTGGCTGAGTTGACGCGGGCGAAAGCGCAACTGTCAGCTCAGTGGCAGCTCCTTCGACTGAATCATACGGAAGTATAGCCGTCTGCTGAATGTTCTGAATGAAAGTCGCGTTCACAAAATCCAATTCACACCCAACGACCGTGATGCTGAAGTGTGTGGTACCTGCCGGCGCGACAATCCCATTTCGCGGAACAAACGCCGGAATATTCACAGTAATCTCACCATCAACACGGTTAACTGCATGCGTAAAGGGTGCATAGAGTGTCGAGCTCAGCTTGCTTCGGTTGTTGAACTCAAACCCTTTAAGGATCGCCAAATCTCCATCGGCCACTGTCCGCTGGCCACGCTCATGAACCGCATCGCTCTGCACGACCTTGAGCATTTGAGCGATCAGCCGACTTGTTACACGGCCGTCTGCTGCAGAGAGTATAACTGGTCTGAAAGCACTTGTCAGGAATTTGACGGCCTTGCCCGCAGTTCCAAATTCCTGTCCATTTTCCCTGGTACGCGCAAACGCAGGATCAGACATAATCCTTTCGCGTTCCACGCCCCCTTTCTCCCTTGCGAGATAGCCATCCTGACTTTTATAGAAGGAAACACCACCAATCGTCCCCTTGAGTTTAATAATACCGCTTTGCTTTGCCATTTCTAATTTTTGAAGTTTCTAATCGAACGTCTACGGCCATTCGTTCACCGGTTTCTACTCGTCGAGCTGCAGCATCATTTTGGAAACACTTCAAATTTTAAACGAATCAATCTTTGCACAAAAACAGCAGTTCCTATAATGGCCGTAGGTGCCAAACATGCCGTTACATCTATTATTTAAACGAATGGTACATTTTACCTTTGAATGGTATTAAAGATGCGAAGAGAGGCTCCCCAGTTAATGCAGAGATACTGGGGGAATAAAGGGAGGATAAAGTATGAAATTGAATAACAGGAGGGTGATCATCTATCCAAAAGACGTGATGAGGATCACCGGGAAAAGCGAAAGATATGGCCGTAAGATCCTACAGAAGATCAGATCCAAATATTCAAAAGAGGATCACCAGTTTGTCACGTTGGTCGAATTCTCCGAATTCACTGGTATCCCGATGGATATGATCAGTCCATTCATAACAGATTAGGCCTTACCGAACGATGTTCCAACTGCCACAATTCAACACGCCTCCCTCTTGGGCCAGATCGCTGTAGTCTATCTGCCCAATGTTATGACCCGGAAGAAGCTCGTGTAAACGCGCTACCACCTCACTGTCCTCGTGCTGTCCGGATACTGGGGTGACCGTTCCCTTGTTGATTTTTACAACGGAAAAATGGCGGAAAGAATCCTGAAGGAACTTTTAGATTCTGCATCAAAAATCCGAAACTTCATAAATGAAAACGCTGAACAAATCTGGGATCCACCAGGTGTGTCTGCTATCCAAAATTGACGATCGTCCACTCTCAAGCTTTCCGCAATTGAAGTAGCTGGCACTTGTACTATTTCTGACTATGTTGTATTTTTATAGGGTTGTTAGTTCATTCACATTGTGGGCTTTTGATTTGATTTACGAGGGGGAAAATTCGGTTACCCGGAATACACCGATCGTTGTAACGCAGGACAGGCTTTAGTTTCAAGCACAGGTTACAATCTCGCCGTCTCCGCAAATGAATTAAAGCCCGACTAAAGTCGGGTTTTTTGTTTTGGGCACGTTGCCAGGTTTGCCTGAGCAAAAGTGGACAAAACAAAAAACGAATGAGCGAAGCGAATGGTTTTATTTCATTTAGGCCCCCCTTAATCCGAGATCATGAAATAATCCCGCCGTCTCCGCAAATGAAATAAAGCCCGGCGAAAGTCGGGTTTTTTTAATAGCCTTCTATCAATCTCAACTGGAAACCATTTCTCAATTCGCCGACGAAAACCAGCAATTCGTTCAATATTATCGCTCTGGCAATAATACTCTGGATCGAAAATACTTTACACGCCAAAAA